>DASYIS010000591.1:0-5957 GCA_035997375.1 Chthoniobacteraceae bacterium | reverse complement strand
AATCGCTGTCGAGCTTCCCGACGCGCAGACCACGGTCATCGAGCCGACGGCGGAACCGCCGCTGGCCGATGAGCGCGCGGGCGTGCTCGCGGCGCTGGAGCACCCGCTCGGCGCCCCGCCGTTGCGCGACCTCATCGCCGCTGGGAAGAGCATCTGCGTCGTGCACACCGACATCACGCGCGCGACGCCGAACGAGCGCATCATCCCGTGGCTGCTCGAGTACCTGCGCGAGGCCGGCGCGCGCGCGGGGCAGATCACGCTGCTCAACGGCACCGGGACGCACCGGCCGAATTCGCGCGCGGAGCTCGAGGAGATGCTCACGCCCGCGGTCGTCGCGCATTATCGATGCCTCAATCACGAGTGCGAAGACATGGCGAACCTCGTGCCATTCGGCGCCACGCGCTCCGGCGCGCCGGCCCTGCTCAACCGCCGGCTCGTGGAGGCCGACGTGCGCATCGTCACCGGCTTCATCGAGCCGCATTTCTTCGCGGGCTTTTCGGGCGGGCCGAAGGGGATCATGCCCGGCGTGGCGGGCCTCGCGACCGTGCAGAGCAATCACGGCGCAACGCAGATCGGCGACGTGCGGGCGACCTTCGGGGTCACCGAGGGAAATCCCATCTGGGAAGAGATGCGCGACATCGCGCTCCGCATCGGCCCGAGTTTTCTCCTGAATGTCGCGCTGAATCATCGGCGCGAGCTCACCGGCGTCTTCGCCGGCGACCTGATCGAGGCGCACCGCGCCGGCTATGAGTTCGTGCGCCGCTCGGCCATGCAGCCGCAGCCCGCGCCGTACGACATCGTCCTCACGACGAACTCCGGTTACCCGCTCGACATGAATCTCTACCAGGCGGTGAAGGGGATGCGCGCCGCCGAGCTGATCGTGCGCGACGGCGGGCTCATCGTCATCGCCGCGCAGTGCGCGGAAGGCGTCCCCGACGGTTCCCCGCACGATCGCCTGCTCCGCTCCAGCGCGAATCCCGAGGCCATCCTGCAAAAGATCGCCGAGCCGGGATTCGCCTGGCCCGAGCAGTGGCAAAGCCAGATCCAGGCGCTCATCCAGCGGCGCGCGGAGGTGCATCTGCACTCCTCGCTCCCGGAGGAAACCGTCCGCGCCGCCCACCTCATCCCCTGCGCGGACATCCGCGCGACCATCGCCGCGCGGCTCACGCCGGAGACGCGGATCGCGGTGTTGCCGCAAGGGCCGCTGACCATCCCGTATTTGGCCATCCCGAAGGGATGACAGCTTTTTTGCCTCTCATCACTTCGGGACGGCCAACGGTCGGCGGAATATGGTGGAGCCGCCGATAGAGGAAGATTAAGAGGAAGAGGAAGAGGAAGATCCCACCTCCAGCCGCCCCCTCACATGACGCCCCATCGCATCTCCCGCCGCACCTTTCTTCAGTCCACCGCCGGCGCGGCGGGCGCTTGCGTCCTCGGGGAACTCCACGCGGCCGAAACCAAGCGCGTGCCGGTCGTCGATACCCACCTGCATTGTTTCGCCGGCACGGCCGACCCGCGCTTTCCGTACCCGGCCGGCGCGCCCTACCGGCCGGAGAAACCGGCCACGCCGGAGCAATTGCTCGCCTGCATGGCCGGGGCGGGCGTCGATTTCGCGGTCGTGGTTCATCCGGAGCCGTATCAGGACGATCACCGGTATCTCGAGCACTGCCTGGAAGTCGGTGGCGCCAAGGTCAAGGGGACGTGCCTCTTTTTCGCCGACCGGCCCGACGCCACGACCCGGATGACGGAGCTCGTGCGCCGGCTGCCGGGCCGCATCGCCGCCGCGCGCGTCCACGCCTACGCGCCAGACCGGCTGCCGCCCTTCGGCAAACCCGAGTTGCGCGCGCTCTGGAAACAGGCGGCCGATCTCGGCCTCATGATGCAACTCCACTTCGAGCCGCGCTACGCGCCGGGTTTTGAGCCGCTCATCCAGGAATTCGCCGGGACCAAGGTGCTCATCGACCACCTCGGCCGTCCGCTGCAAGGCACGCCGGAAGAGCACGAGGCCGTCATCCGCTGGTCGCGCTTTCCGAACACGGTGATGAAGATTTCCGCGCTCCCCGAGTCGACGAAATACCCGCATCGCGACGTGCAGCCGATCGTCCGCCGGCTGACCGACGCCTTCGGCGCGGATCGCCTGATGGCCGGCTACAACTTCGACCAGGACGCCACGCCGGCCACGTACCGCGCCGGGCGCGCGAAAGTCGAGGCCGTACTCGCGCACTTGTCGGCGGATGACCAGGCGAAGGTGCTCGGCGGAACGGCGGCGCGGCTGTTCAAGTTCTGAGGGCTTGCGGTTTGCTCCACGATTCGAAGAGCCATACACTCCCTCCCATGACCGCGCTCTTATGCAACCCCGAACGGGCCGAAATGATGGCCCGCCTGGCGCATCCCGCGCCGCTTCCCAGTGGCTGCGCGCCGGAAGAGCGGGTCGTGATCGGCGGCATCGGTTGGGAGGGGCACCTGGCGCTCGACCGCGAGCTCGGCGACGATCGGCCAGATCCGCGCTTCTACTATCTCGATGGTGATTTGGAAATCATGAGCACCTCCGACGAACACGAACGCATCAAGAAATGGATCGGCGGCTGCATGGATATCTTTTTCGAGGAGCGCGAGATTGAAAATATGCCCCGCGGCCATGCGACCATGCGCATCGTCCTGCTCGCGGGAGCCGAGCCCGATGAGTCCTGGTGCCTCGGCGAAGCGAAGCAGTTCCCGGACATCGTGCTCGAAATCGCGCTGACCAGCGGCGGACTGCCGAAGCTGGAAATCTATCGGCGCTTCGCTGTGCCCGAGGTCTGGATGTGGCGGCGTGGGCACCTCGAGATCCACGTCCTGCGGGCGGATGGCTCGGGCTACGAGACGAGCGCGGGGAGCCGGCTCCTCCCCGCCCTGCCGGTCGAGGCCCTGGAGCGCGCCGTGGCCACGCCGAATTGGCTGGAAGCCCGCCGCGCCTTCCGGCGTGCTCTGCGGTGACGGTGGCACACGGCCAAGGAGTTCGCCGCGGAGGCGCGCTTCAACCTTCCTCGCCGTCCTCGTCCTCTACGAAATGCTCCGGCCGCAGCGGCTCGGAGACGCGGTAGTCTTCGTTCATCCATTTGCCGAAGTCGACGAGCTGGCAGCGCTTCGAGCAGAAGGGACCGGTCGGGTCGGTGAAGTAATCCGTCATCCGTCCGCAGATGGTGCACGGGATGGCGGTTTTCTTCGAGGGAGTCATACTCTGCTACTTTCGACGAGAGCAGGCGCCGTTGCAAACATGCTGACCGAACGCATGGGTGCGCGCGAGGCGGCGGTTCCGGGTTCGTAGTTCCGCCTTTAGGCGGCTAGGCGTCGGCTTTCGAGGCGCTCGGAAAATCCGAGGCGCTTCGACGTGGCGGAGGCCCGGACCGCCTGAAGGCGGAACTACGAACCCGGAGGGCCGCTCCACGCTGAACACCAGGGTTGCCTCGCCCCGGCCGGCGTGCTGTCATCGTGGGCGATGATTTCTCTGCGCGGACTCGGCAAGACGTTCGGCGCCCAGGTGGCGGTGGAGAGTCTTTCGCTGGAGATTCCGTCGGGCCAGATCGTCGGCTTTCTCGGACCGAACGGCGCGGGCAAGACGACGACGCTGAAAATGATCACCGGCCTGCTGACGCCGAGCCGCGGGACGGCGGAGATCGCGGGCTACGACCTGCTGCGGCAGCCGCTCGAGGTGAAGCAGCACCTCGGCTTCGTGCCGGAAAGTGGCGCAGTGTTCACGACGCTGACCGGGCAGGAGTACCTGGAGATGGTCGCGGCGCTTTACGGCATCGAGCAGGCGCAGGCACGGGCGCGGATTGCGCAGTTCATCGCCTTTTTCGATCTCGCGCCGGCCACGCTCACGGACAAGCTGCTCGGCGCGTATTCGAAGGGAATGCGGCGGAAGGTCGTCATCATCGCGGCGCTGCTGCACAACCCGCCGGTTATTCTGTTCGACGAGCCGCTGGATGGGCTCGATGCCAACGCGGCGGTCGGTTTCAAGGCACTAATCCAGACCCTCGCGAAGGAAGGGAAAACGGTCGTCTACTCGTCGCACGTGCTCGACGTGGTGGAGCGCGTGTGCGACCGCGTGGTCATCATCGAGAAGGGCCGCCTCGTGGTCGATGGCGCGCCCGACGCGCTGCTTGCCGAACACGGCGACGCGACGCTGGAGGCGCTCTTCACGCGGCTCACCGGCGGCGGCGAATTGCAGAATCGCGCCGCGGAGTTCGCCCGGACTTTCCGCCCGTGACGCGCGCCACTCCCAGCGCCCAGGCGCGCGTGCTGCGCCGGCTTTTCCTCACCATCATGCTGCGCGGCCGGCGGCAACGGCACGGGGGCAAGCCGTCGCGGCTCGGACCGTGGCTCGCGCTGGGTTTGTCGCTCGGTTTCTTCTCACTGGTCAGCCTCGTGGCACTCGCCTTTCCGCACACGCCCTTCATCTTCGCGGGGCTGCTGCATTCGCTCGCCTTTCTGATGGTCGGGATGAATCTCGCGACTACCGGCGGACAGTTGCTCTTCAACCCGGAGGAGGCGGAGGTGCTGCTGCATCGGCCGATCGAGCCGCGGTCGCTGCTCAGCGCGAAGCTGCAGACGGTCGGCTGCTTTTCGCTCGCGATGGCGGTCGCGATCAACCTCGCCGGGCTGATCGTCGGGGCAGTCGACACGGCGGCGGGCTGGCGTTTTCTCCCGGCGCATGTCGTTTCGCTCGCGCTCGAGGTGCTCTTCACCTGCGGGTTCATCGTGCTCGCGTACAACCTCTGCCTCCGCTGGCTGGGCCGGGAGCGGCTCGACAATTTCATGACGGCGGTGCAGGTGGTGCTCGCGGTCGGCATCATGGCCGGCGGGCAGATCGTGCCGCGCGTGTTGGGCGGGCTCGACTTCGCGCACTTGCAGGTGCCGCAGTGGATGCTCGTCTTTCCGCCGGTTTGGTTCGCCGCGCTCGATGAAGTGCTGACGGGGAACTTCACGCCGCAGATGCTGCTGCCCGCGGCAGTCGGCGTAACGGCGACGGCGCTCGTCGTCTGGCTCGGCGTGGTGCGCCTCGCGTCGACGTACGAGCAGGGACTCGAGACGCTCAACGAAACGGACTCGACCGCGCCGGCGGGCGGGCATGGCCGCGGCATCGCGCGGCTGCTCCGCGCGCCGGGGCTGCGGTGGTGGCTGCGCGATCCCGTGGAAGCGGCGGGCTTTCGGCTCATGCTGGCGAACCTCGGCCGGGCGCGCGGCGTGAAACTGCGCGTCTATCCCATGCTCGCGCAACTATGCGTGATCCCGATCGTGATGTTCGCGGGCGGCGGCAGATCGATGGCCGCGTTCATGGAGCCGTACATCGTCGCGTACCTCGGCTTTTTCCTGGCGATGGTGCCGGTGATCGTGCTCGAAGCGCTGCGGCTTTCCGAGGATTACGAGGCGACCGAGATCTTCCGGCAGGCGCCGCTGGCGCGTCCGACGGCGCTCTTTCACGGCACGCGCAAAGCGATCATCACCGTGCTCTGCGTCCCCGGCTTGTTGGTGGCGGTGACCGCGGGCGCGATCCTGCTCGGCGACAAGCGCGAGCTGGCGCTCCTCGTGCCGGGGCTGCTCTTCATGCAGGTCTTCAGCCTGTTGCCATCGCTCTTTGGCCTGTATGTCCCCTTTGCGGAGCCCGTCGAAAACGTGAACCGCGGCTTGCGGACGACGCTGACGATTTTGGTGTTCCAGTTTCTCTCCTTCGGCTTCGCCGCGCTCGCCGGGTGGTTGTGGGGCCACGGCGGGTTTTGGTGGATGCTGCTCGTCGAGGTGGTGCTGGTCTGGCTGGTGAATCTCGGGCTCCAGGCGGCGATCCGGGGCCAGGGGTTTTCGGCGAACTGAAGGGAGCCAGTAATCAGTAATCAGTGGGGCAGTGATCAGTAAACGGCGGCGCGCCACGGAGATTTCAGGACTGATTACTGCGCCACTGGTTACTGATTACTTGCCCA
>DASYIS010000590.1:0-4439 GCA_035997375.1 Chthoniobacteraceae bacterium | reverse complement strand
CGTCACCGCACAGAGGACTGTGCGGACCACAGGAGCCTGCGTCGGATGAATTGCTTCGTAGAATGTCATTGCATCAGTCGAGGTAGAGGAACTCGTTCAGGTTCAAGGCGAGCAGGCAGAAGGTCTTCAGCGCGGCCTCCGGCGCGGCCCCGTCGGTCTTTTGCAGCGCCTCGATGAAGGCGACGCCGCGCTTGATTTCCACGTCGCTCGGCGGGCGCGAGGTGGCGAGTTGCAGCGCGAGTCGGACCTGTCCGACAATGTCCGACCCGCCCTCGCGCCGGATGCGCGCGGCCAGCTTGCCGGCCTGCTCATTGACGAAGGCGCTGTTGAGCATGCCGAGCGCTTGCGTCGGCTGCGTGGAGGCGAAGCGCACCGGTGCCGAGCGGTCGGTCTCCGCCTGGTCGAAGCTCGCGAGGATCGGCGTGATGAGCGAGCGCTTCACGAAGATGTAGATGCTGCGCCGCGCCTGCTCTTCCGGCGACGATTTGCCCCATCCGCGGCCCGGCAGTGACTGGCCGGCGAGCACCTCTTTGGGAATCTCGACATAGATGCTGGGGCCGAACATCTCGGGGTTCAGCGTACCCGTGACGGCGAGGAGGGAATCGCGGATCTCCTCCGCGGTGAGCCGGCGCATGTCGAAGTGCGAGAGCAGGTCGTTGGGCGGATCGGCCTTGAGCGCCGCCGGGCTCGGGCGCGCCGACATGCGGTAGGTGTTCGAGGTGAGGATGAGCCGGTGGAGCGCCTTGAGCGACCAGCCCTGCTCGACGAATTCCGAGGCGAGCCAGTCGAGCAGCTCGGGGTGCGTGGGCGCGTCGCCTTGCACGCCGAAGTTGTTCGGCGAGCGCACGAGGCCGCGACCGAAGTGGTGCTGCCAGACGCGGTTCACCATCACGCGCGCGGTGAGCTGGTTGTCGCGCGAGGCGATCCAGTTGGCGAGTGCGAGCCGCCGGCCGGACGACTTCACGCCGGTGGGCGCGACGATCACGGGCGGGGGCGGATCGAGCACTTGCAGGAACGCCGGCTCGACCTTGTCGCCTTTGTTCGCCGGGTTGCCGCGCAGCAGGATGAAAGTCTCCGGCGGCTTCACGCCGGCCTCGGTCACGGCGAGCGCCTTGTTCCCGGTGACCTTGTCGTTCTTCAGCGCATCGAGCTCCTTCTTGAATTGCAGATAGCGATCGAGGGTCTCCTTTCCCAAGTAACGCTCGCCCTGGTTCCTGACGAGCTGCGAGGAGACCACGCCCTGCGGATGGCGTTCGCGAAAGTGCTCCTCGATCTCGGCGATGCGCATCTCCAGTCCCTCGCGCTTGCCGGCGAAGGGGTCTGGGTCAATCCCGGTCAGGCCGGGCAGCGGCACCTCGTCGGTCGCGCCGCCGTTGCGATAGTAATTTACGTTGTGGAAAAACGAGAGCAGCGCGTAGTAGTCGCGCTGGCCGATGGGATCGATCTTGTGATCGTGGCAGCGCGCGCAATCGACGGTGAGCCCGAGCATGACCTGCCCGGTGGTCGCGACGATGTCGTCCAGCATGTCGAACCGCGCCTGGAACCCGTCGACCGGCTCGTCGTCCCAGATGCCGAGCCGGTAATAGCCGGTCGCGATGATGCTCTCGGCGCTGCGGTCCGGCAGCTCGTCGCCCGCGAGTTGTTCGCGGACGAATTGGTCGTACGGCTTGTCGTCGTTGAACGCGCGGATGACGTAATCGCGGTACCGCCACGCGCGCGGTTTGTCGTTGTCGCGCTCGTAGCTGTTGGTCTCGGCGAAGCGCACCAGATCGAGCCAATGCCGGCCCCACTGCTCGCCGTAGTGGGGCGACGCGAGGAGGCGATCGACCAGCGCTTCCCACGCCTTCGGCGACGTGTCCGCGACGAAGGCCTCGACCTCCTCCGGCGACGGCGGCAGGCCAGTGACATCGTAATAAACGCGGCGCACCAGCGCGCGTTTGTCCGCGGGCCCATTGGGCGTCAGGCCCTTCGCTTCGAGCTTCGCGAGGACGAAGGCGTCGACGGGATTCGCGACCCGCCCCTGGTTTTTCACCGCGGGAGGCGCGGGCTTTTTCACCGGGCGAAAGGCCCAGTGCGCGCGGTCCTTGTCGGTCACCGCGAATTCCTTTTTCGCGACGGGCGCCGCCGTTTGGTCGCCGCCCGGCCACGGCGCGCCCATCTTCACCCATTCGGTCAGGTCGGCGATTTGCGCCTCGGTGAGCTTCTTCTTCGGCGGCATCTGGAGGTCCTCGTCCTTCCAGTTGACGGCCGCGATCAGCAGGCTCTTTTCCGGCACGCCCGGCACGATGCCGGGGCGGGTCTCGCCGCCCTTCAGCAGGCCGGCGCGGCTGTCGAGCAGCAGTCCGCCCTTCACCTTCTCCGCCTCGGCGCTATGGCACTTGTAGCAATGGTCCGCCAGCAGCGGGCGGATGCGCTTCTCAAAAAACGCCGCCTCCTCCGTCGCCGGCTCGGCGGCATGGAGCCGCGCCCCCGCCGCAACGAGGAGCGCGCACGCCGTGGCCTGGAGGAATACGAACCGCATGCGCCGAGCCTACTTCTTTTCGCCGAGCACCGCCACCACCGGCGTCGAGTTGCCGAAGTTCGTAAAATCCTTCCACGACCAGACGACCTTCTTGTCCGGCGTGATTTCGATGAGCTGCGGGTTCTCCGGCCCGGCGTGGCAATTGCCGATGAGCGTGTTCCCGTTCGGCAGCCGCTCGACGCGCGTGACCCACGCGAGGGTGATGCCCGGCAGATCGTTCTGCTCGACCTTCCAGACGATCTCCTTCGCCGGCGTCACCTCCAGCACGCTGTGGCCGTTGCCCGCGCCGATGAGCGTATTCCCATTGGCGAGCCGCGTGGCGCTGAAGACCGAATTGCCCCACGCCTCCGGCCCATGCCCACCCTTCTTCGGCTTGTCGAAGAGCGGCACCTCGTATTCCCACACCACCTTCCCGGCCGCGTCATACTCGCGCACGAAACCGTCGCTTTCCTGCGCGACCAAATAGTTGCCGCTCGCGAGCTTGCGCACCAGCCGCGTGTCGCTATGCGCGCTCGGGTGATCGACCTTGAGCTTCACCTCCTGCTGCACCGCGCCGGCCTTGTCCACCTCGATGATGCGCGCCGGCCCCGACTCCGCGATCATCGTCGCCCCGTTGTCGAGCCGCTGAAAAGCATGCACCTCCACACGCTGGCCCGCGTTCGCCTTCGCCGCATCGTATTCCCAGACCACCTCCTTGCCGGGCGTCACCTCCTGCACCTTCGTCCACCCCTGCTGCAGCAGCACATTCCCATTCGGCAAAACCTGCGCGTCATGGATCGACCCGATCCTGATCTCCCACTCCAGCTTCCCGTCCGCCCCGACAATGGCCAGCCGGTGCGTCGAGTCATCCCCCGCCAGAATCCGCCGGCCGGGGCCAGCCTCCTCTGCGGTGGTGACGGATGAGAGCGCCGCGAGGCTGAGGGCGGCGACGAGTGGGAGGAGAGATGAGAGGGGAGGCATCACCTAGGGATAAGTCGGGGAGGGGCGAAGTATGAGGGAGAAAGCGGAACGCGCCAACGGCATGCGCGCCTCCCCTCGTTCCAAAACTCCGGTTTCGGAACGCCCTTGCGGGCGAAACTCCGTTTCGCATGGAGGGATGTCTGCGGGCGGCCCCGGCTACGCGCCCAGGTTAAAGATCAGCGTCTTAGAGTACGGAGACGGTCCCGCCTTCGGTCGAAGCTAAGCGTGAGTTGTTAGGCGGTGCGGTCATTTAGGAGCGTGCTGCAGGGAGTATGCGTGATTCCTTAGTCTCCGGTCAATCCCACCTCGTTTTTCAAGTCACTCCGAAACTCATAATAAATCGCTTCACTGTATCCCTCCTTGACCCCGAAGGATTTGAACTGTTGGTCGAACAAGTCAACGCCGTTCGCACCTACCTCCAACAAAGCGGCTTCAGGCGGCTGCGTGTCATTGAACATGGCTCTCGCCGCACGGTTCCAAACAATAATCCGTGGAATGCCGCCATACTCCGAAGCGGGCAAGCGTGCCGCCTTGAGAACGTAGCCCCTGTGAATCTTTGCTCGTTTCATCCGCGCGAGGTAGTCGTCGCGTTCTGCTTCAATTCCCGATATCCGGGGTTCGGCGGGTGTTGCGGCTTTGGTTTTTTTGGATGGGAAGGTTCCGCTTCCGGGAGGTGCGAGCCGAAGCGAACTAACTATTCCGTCGATCTCCTTTGCGTAAGAAGCGTATTCAGCTTTGCTTGAAACAGTGATTAGGTTGTAAATTCGATCGTTCGCAAAGATGTAGTAGTTTACTCTCTTGAGACGGAGGTTGACCTTTGGATCATCGTGGAACAACGCGACTCTGTATCCGTTGCCCCCGCCGAGCTTGTATTCGGTGTTCTCAATGAGTTCGTAATTGGCGAGGCTAGTTTTCTCAAGATCCAGTTGCATCTCCACGTATCGCTTTAAGCTTACTT
>DASYIS010000589.1:0-6144 GCA_035997375.1 Chthoniobacteraceae bacterium | reverse complement strand
GCGGTGTAGAGTTCTTCAAAGGGTTTCATAGACATCCTTCAGCATTCCCTGGAGTTTCTTGCGGGCATAAAAAAGGCGCGACATGACAATGCCGATCGAGCAGCCCATGGCGTCGGCGATTTCCTGGTACTCGAGCCCCTCGATCTCCCGCAGCACGATGACCGTGCGATGCTCGGCGCTGAGGCGCGCGACGGCTTCATCGATGCGGGCGCGGATCTCCTTGTCGGACAGCTTGGCGATCGGCGCCAACTCCTGGCGCGGCGCGGTGACGGCGGCCGGCTCGACCGCGTTGAGCCCGACGGCGTCGTCGAACTCCGTGCCGCCCTCGATCTGCTTGCGGCGCATCCAGTCGATCGTGACGTTCATCAGGATGCGATAGAGCCAGGTGAAGAAGCTCGCCTGCCCGCGAAAACGGCCGATCGACTTCCACGCCTTGAGGAAGCCGTCCTGCGTGAGATCCCACGCGTCCTGCTCGTTGCGCACCATGTTGTAGATCATGGCGAAAGCGCGCTGGCGGTAGCGGGTGACGAGTTCATTGAAAGCAAGGGTGTCGCCCACCTGGCACTTGGCCACGAGCTGGAGCTCATCGGCCGCGGGCGGCTCACTGCTTTCGCTCGGAGTGGACATGGGTTAGACGCACCTCCCCGATTTCCATTCAAAGAAGGAAAGAAGAGAAGAAAGAGAAAACCCCCGGTGTGCGCGCGCGCGGCCAGGAAGGTTTTTCGGGGCCATTCTTCTAGGTGTCGAACCGGCGCCGCCACTCGGCCCGGTACTCGCCCATGAGCTGGATGATGCCGTCCCGCACGTGGAAAAGCTGCTCGTTCAGCCCGCCGAACCGCTCGTTGGTGATCGCCTTCGCCTCGCGCAGCTCGACCGCGCACTCCAGGCCGGTCGTCACGGCGCGGAGGGCGCGCTTCAGGTAGGCGATCGTCATGCCGATCTCGTCGATGTCGTCATCGCTCAGCGCCGCGGCGAGCTTGGCGCTGGCCATCGCGGTCTGGCCGGCGAGCTTCAGCCCCGCGGGATGGTTGGAGACCTCTTCGCCGGCTTCCTCGAACATCTCGTCGACCCACGCCGCCAGCATGAACGCCGACCGGTAGAGCGGATGCACCTCGAACCCGAAGCCGTCCGTCGACTCGGCGTCCCCGGCGGAGTCTCCCTCCTCGTCGTCCTCGCGATGGATCCCGGAGGCCATCGCTTCCGCCTCGAATTGCGAGTCGACGTGCTCCGCCCAGTCCCGCCCCTCCTGGTCGAGGAGATGATTCCAGCCCATCTCGCGCGCAATGATCTGGTCGCGGTTCGGGTCGTCGATGAAGCGCTCGAGCAGCTCCATGTACTTCTCCGTCTTGCGATCCTGCTGCTGAAGAAAACGCTCCCAGTCATGCTCGTCCCAAACTTTCTCCGGTTGATCGTCGTTGGGCATGAGAGAAAGCTATCGCCTGTCTGGGAGAGAGTGCAAGTGTCAGGTAAGAAGCACCAAACCGCAGGGGCCAAGGGCCAAATAAACGGAGACCAAGGACCAAGCGCCAGAGAACGCCGCTCGCCGTCGGCGCCGCTGGACTAGTGAGGGAATGGCGGGGCTCCCCGTCGGGCCGACGCCGTTCAGGCCGGCTCCAACCCCGTCAGCGTCCCGCTGCTGGAGCTGAACCGGTCGCTCTGGATGCCGGCGCGCTGGAGCATGGAGAGGTAGAGGTTGCAGAGCGGCATTTGCGTCGAGCCCATCGAGGGGGTGAGGACTTTCTTTTCCTTTTCGGCGTCGGGATCGGCGAGCGCGGCGAGGAAGGGCTGGTTGAAGGCGAGGTGCCGGCCGTGCTTGAAGCCGCCGCCGGCGAGGAGCACGGGGAGGTCGTGGGTCCAATGCGTGTTGCCGTCGCGGAGGTTGCTCGTCATGAGGACCATCGTGCGGTCGAGCATGTCGCCGCCGGCTCCTTCCTGCGCGGTCTTCAGCTTGGTCAGCAGGTTGGCGTAGGTCTGCAACAGCTCGATTTCGACCTGGCGGCAGGCGGCGAGTTTCACCGGTTCTTTGCCATGGTGCGACAGGTCGTGGTGATCGCCGAACGTGCGGATCGTCATGGCGCGCGTGGAGTCGGTGACGAGCGCGAGGTAGATCATGTCGAACATGAGCTGCAGCTTCTTCGGCTGCTGGCCGGGGCCGGCGATATCCTGCGGCGGCGCGCCGGGCGCGGGCGGCTTGGGACGGTTGACCCATTCGCTCGACATCTGGAGTTGCCGCTCCACGTCGCGCACCGACTCGAAGTATTCGTCGAGCCGCGAGCGGTCCTCCGCAGTCACGCGCGCGCCGAGCCGCTTCGCCTGGTCGCCCACGAAATCGAGCATGCTGCGGCCGGTGCCGATCTTGCGCAGCTCCTCCGTTTGCTGCTGCGGCGTGCTGGCGAGGAAGAGCTTCGAGAAGATCTGCGACGGCCGATCGATCGCCGGAATCGCGACGCCGTTGCCGGTGTAGGAAAGGCTGCCGCCGCCCGTGGTCAGGACGAGGCTGTCGTACCGCGTCTGCCCGCGAAAATGCGCGGCGAACTCCTGGTCGAGCGAGATCGTGTTCTTGAGATTGTACGAGTAGTCGGGATACGGCGCCCCGGTGAGCATGACCGCCTCGGCCTTGTGGCCGCCGCCGACCGTGTTCGGGTGGCTGAGCCCGGACATGATGGTGAAGTCGTTGCGCACCTCCTTGAGATATTCCAAATGCGACGGCAGCGCGAAATCGCGCCCGGCCGTGGTCGGGACGAAGACCGTGGGATCGAACCCAAACGGCACGCCGATCGCGACGAGCCGGCGCGGATTCGCCGACGCCGCGGGCGCGGCCGCCCTGGTCATCGATTCCAGGAACGGCAGGGCAAGGCAGATGCCGCCGGCGCGGAGAAAAGTGCGGCGATTGAGAGGTGCGTTCATGGTGTCGAGGCAATCAGACAATCAGTTGAGGCGAGCGAGCAAAGGAAGTTTCGTGGAGCGGGGAAGAATGACGAATGTCGAATGACGAATGACGAAGCGTGAGAGCGTCCACGCCCTCCACCGCAGGAGAACGCCTTTCGTCATTCGTCATTCGTCATTCGTCATTCGTCATTCGTCATTTCCTCCTACCGCCGCAAGTACGCATTGTAGAATGAACCTTTTCAGCGTAAGTGTGCGGTCGTGAGCGCCGCGCAGATCATCGAACAAATCAAAGCCCTCCCGACCGTTGATCGGCTCGAAGTCGCCTCGTTTGCCCGGGCGTACAAACCCGATCGCATGTTGACGGGGGACGAATTGGCGCTGATCGCCCAACGCCTCGCCGATGCCGTCGACCCCGCGGAAATCGAGGCCCTGAAAGACGCCCTCCCTTGGGGATGGCAGGGCCCCGCGGGTCCGGACGCCGATGCCTAAACTTCGCCGCGGAAGACTTCCTGAAGCGCTGTTGGCCCACTTGGCCGAGCGAAATTCGTGAGCGGGAGATCACGGCGGCCCAGGTAGGACTCGTGGCCGATTGGGTTGCCTCGAATCCGGAATTGCCGGCGGGCCGTTGGTACAAATGCTTCGCAGGCATGGCCATGTGCGGTGAAGGCGAATTGATCAAACCCTTCCTTCGGCAGGGCCAGGTGCCGATGGGCGAGGAGCTGTGAAAGGCAAGTTGAGGCCCAGAGCTAGATCCACGACGCTCAGGCGAAGAGGGCAGACAGCGAGACTCGCACCGCGGGCAGCGCGGTGCAGGCGATTTCCTCTTCGCCGGCAAAGATTTGCCGCTCGCGGTAGACGCCGCCTTCGCAACGCCGGTGGGCTGCCACCCGCCGTTCTTCGGGCAGGACGATCCAGTATTCCTTCACCCCGGCTTCGGCATAGATCGCCGCCATTTCGCGGTCCTTGGTCACGCTCGAGACGGCCACTTCGATGATGAGTTCGGCGGTCGAGGGATGACGGTGGCGGAAATCCGCGCGCGCGCCAGCCACCACTGCAACGTCGGGGATGGGCTCGGAATCGCGCAGAGTGAGCGGAGCTTCCTGGAGCACCAGGCAACCCGGCAGGTGCAAGTCGTAGAGGTAATCGCGCAGCCGGGTGGAGACATCTCGATGCCAAGGGGACATCTGCGGCTTCTGGAATACGATACAGCGGATCAGCTCCGCTCGCTTGTCGTAAATGCCGAGCTCGGCGATGCGGTGAAAATCCTCGACCGAGATGCGCGTCAGCGTCGGGGCGACCGCGGAAGCGGCGGTTTTATGCATACCAGAAAGTTAAGCGATTCCAAGGTGCTGTCGAGTCACGCGGCGGGAAAGACCGTGGCGAGGTGGCGGTTCTGACTTTCGACATCCCTTGCGTGGAGGACCGCACTTTCCTCCGCTCACTTGTTTACGAAAAGCTCACTCTGGATCACCGCGTGCAGAAGGGTGCGCAGACCGTAGCCGTGGCGCTTCGACTCGGCGACCATGGAATCGAGCGCCAGCAAATCGCCCGGCTCGGTGACGCGGCCGGTGGAGTAAGTGACGAGCTTCGAGGCGAGGCAGCGCGTGACTACGTCGCCCTGACGCAACGCGAGTTTTTTGAACTCGGCGGGGCCGGCGAAGGCGCTGCCGTCGGGCAGCCGGCCGCTCGGGTCGACGGCGCTGCCGAGGCGATATTTGACGTTGCCGCCCTCCGTGGTCTTCGCCTTCACCTCCTGGCCGAGCTCGGTCGTGCGGTAGTTTCCACGCCATTGGCCGATGGGATCGAAGCCCTCCAGCGCAAAGCCGGGCGGATCGATCTGGCGATGGCACGAGGCGCAGGTGTCGCTGTTTTGGTGCTTCGCGAGCAACTCGCGGATCGTCGTCGCGCCGCGCGTGTCGGGCTCGAGCGCGCCGGTGTTCGGCGGCGGAGGCGGCGGGCGCCGGCCGATGAGGTTATCCAGCACCCAGACGCCGCGGAGCACGGGCGAGGTGCTGGAACCGTTGGCCGTCACCTTCAAGACGCTCGCTTGGGTGAGGAGGCCGCCGCGCACGCAATCCGGCGGCAGCGCCACGCGCCGCATCGCCGCGCCCTCGACCGGCGGGAGGCCGTAGAATTGCGCGAGCCGGTTGTTGAGATACGTGAAATCGGAGTCGATGAACTGCAAGAGGCTGCCGTCGTTCTTCAGCAGGTCGGCAAAGAACTCGCGCGTTTCGGCGCCGAAGGAAGCGCGGAGGAGGCCGTCGACTTTCGCGGAGGAATTGATCTCGTAAAACTCGGGGAAGAGGTCCTTGTCCGGCATGGTCGCGTCGAGGTCGCGCAGGTGCAGCCACTGATTGAGAAAGTCCTCCACGAACGCCTGCGCGCGCGGCGAGGCGAGCAGCCGCTCGGCCTCGCGCCGCAGGACCTCCGGGCGGTGCAACTCGCCGCGATCGGCCGCGGCGCGCAAGGCGTCATCGGGCGCCGAGCGCCAGAGGAAATACGAGAGCCGGGAGGCGAGCGCGTGGTCGGAGAGCGGGCCAGGCGCTTCGATCAGGAAGAGAAAATCGGGCGAGCAGAGCGCGGTCTCGTACGCCTCCATCATCGCCGCCTCGAAGCACTCCTTCTGCTCGAGATGCTGCGTGACGATGCCGAGATACGGCGCCACGTCCTCCTCGCTAACCGGATGGCGAAACGCGCGGGCGAGGAACGCGGTGAGCAGTTGCTTCGCCGCGGCCGGCGGATCCTCGGGCAGCGGCGTGAGCTTGTCGGAGTAGCGCCACTGCTGCAGTTCGCCCGGGAGGATCACCTCTTTCGGCAGCTCTTTGAACGGCTTGAGCGCCACGTCGCCGAAGAGCCGCTGCTGGCCCACGGGCGGCCAGGTGTCGTTCAGCGGTCCCTCGATCTCGATCCACTCGATGCCGAGTGCGAGTCCTTCCGGCTCTTTCCACGGCTTCGGCGGATAGCGGCTGAACTTCCGCTCCCCGCGTGCGTAATCCAGCCGGTAAGGCGCGATGATCACGGTGTCGTTCGGCAGAAACGTGTGCTCCACCTCGACGACCGCCGGCGTGTCGGCGGGCGCATCGAAGTACCCGAGCAGCTTTTTGCTCCGGCTCGTTCGGAGCGCGAAGTTGAGCGCCAGGCCTTGTGCGTCCTCGGTCCATGCCGAGACGCGCACGCGGTAGCGGCCGGGCTGCGCCTTCGTCACGGCCTCGAATTGAATCGAATGAATCGGGACCTCGATGTGCGGCTCGGCGA
>DASYIS010000588.1:0-1533 GCA_035997375.1 Chthoniobacteraceae bacterium | reverse complement strand
GCGGGACCGGCGCGCGCGCCTCGAAGCGTTGCGTACAGCGCTCGGGGATCCACTTCCGCCGCACGCCCGCGCCAGGATACTCCGCATGCTCGATCGCCTGGAATTGGTGTGCGCGCAGATCGCCGACCTGGAGCGGGAGCGTGACGCTGTGCTCGACGAGAAGGCTCCGGACAAGGCGGAGGAGATGATCCGGCAGCTCGCCGGGCTCCGAGGGATTGGCGTGCAAAGCGCCACCGTGCTGGTCCGGGAGGCGTTCGTGCGCGAATTCGCGAGCGGCAAGGCGCTGGGTTCCTACGCCGGGCTCACCCCGACGCCGTTCAGCAGCGGGGGCACGGAGCGCGAGCAGGGGATTGGCAAGGCCGGCAATCGGCGGGTGCGAACCGTGATGGTTGAGCTGGCCTGGCTCTGGCAACGTTACCTACCCGGGTCCGCGCAGTCATTTGGTTTCGCGAGCGCGTTGGCGGTACGGGGCGGCGCATAGGCAAAGTCATGGTGGTAGCGATGGCGCGGCGGCTCCTGATTGCGCTGTGGCGGTTCGCGACACAGGGCGTGGTGCCAGAGGGCGCGGTCATGAAACCCGCGTGCTGATCCACATCGCTGATTAAGCCAGGGCCGCGAGGCGGTCCCGGCAACCAGATCCAAGGGGGCGTCGCCGTTGTCCGGCCTGGCACGAAAATGCCGTTCTAACAGAGTGGTGCCGCCTTCCTGGAGCTCTCCCGTCCCGAATGTGGGACCGTGGTTGGGACATCGTCCCGCCGGATGTGAGGTTGCAGGGGAAGTGCCCTGCTGTGACGAGAGCTCCGCCTTGGACGAAAATTCAAATGCGCCACGGCGCACAGACACGAAGGAGACGCCAATGAAGAAATAGCTTGACGGGGACCCCCTCATGTGAGGCCGGACACATGATCGCAATCAACCTACCCGTCAGAATTCTCATTTTTCCTCTTGCATCCGAGGGGCCGTCCACACATGCACCAGAACCCCGAACGGCAGGGGGACGCGGCCATCATCCAACGTGGCGGTGTCTCCGGCGCCGGCGCGACTCAGCACCTGGGCCAGGTTGTAGAAGTCGGTCGCATGGCGAAACTGCGGGCTATAAGGGCTGGGCCGGTCGGCGTTGCCGGCGGGGAATAGCACCGCATAGGCGTACAGCGCCGAGGCGAGCATCATCGGCTTCGACTTCATGCGGCGACCTAGTTCGTAGTTCATTTCCGCGAGCGCATACAGGTCGCGCCACTTCATGCCGGTGGCGATCGCCTGGGCGCGCAGCGTGACGACGGCGGTCTCGGGCTGGGTATCGAAGGTGTCGAGCAGGGCGGCGTTGCGCAGGACGGCGCGCGTGGGCTCGCTCAGCTGGTCGCCGGAGAGGGCGGTACGGTTCAGGTCCTCATAGGCGGTGCGGAGGCTGACGCGCTCGACCTTAATCGGCGCGCCGCAGGCGGCCAGGGAGAGGGGCAGGAGAAGGCCGAAGAGCAGGCCGATTCGGCGGAAAATCGATGTAGTCGAAGGATGCATTTCAAGCTGGCTCTCGGG
>DASYIS010000587.1:0-10777 GCA_035997375.1 Chthoniobacteraceae bacterium | reverse complement strand
TTTCCGCCGCCACCATGGGCCGTCGTCGTCGGCCATCGGCTCGGGCGGGAGGTCTTCGCCGTCGGGGGCGCCGGGGGCGTTGGCGGCGAGGACGGCGTCGCGCCAGAGGACGATCTGCTCGCGCGCCCAGTCGGCGTCGGGTTTGCCGTCGTAGCTGGCGTTGGCGTAGAGATAGAGGAGGCGGTCGCGCACGAGGGCGACGCAGCCGGCGACGGCGGTGTTGGGGTCGATCGGGTCCTCCAGCGGCGCGCCGGCGAGGCGCGATTTCACGACCATGAGGAAGCAAATCGACTCCGGCGTCTCGGCGAAGACGCCCAGCGGCGCGACTTCGCCGACCTTCACCCGGAGCGCGGAATTGAGCTTCGCGGAGACGGCGGAGGAGGCGCTTTTTTCGACCTCCGTCAGTGCGGCGTGGATTTCGGCAGGCTCAGTCCGGGCCACTTCGACGCGCTCAGGCCGGGCCGGGGCGGTGCTCTTCAGCGATCCCAGTTGCTCGCTGAGCGCCGTCTTGACCGCGGCGAACTCCTCCGTGGTGAGCACGGCGTCCTCGTACTGCCAGTTGGCCTGCACGTTGAAGCTCCGGCTCAGCCGCGGGAACTCGTCGGCCACCGCGCTCTGCAAATCCGCCGGCTCGCCAAACGCGGCCAGGATGTGGTTCGACGCCGGCGCGAAGCTCGCCTGCATGCCATCGATCTTCGTGCTCTTGCCATCGTAGCGCAGGAACCCCTCGGGCCGCGGAATCCGCACGGATCGCCCGCCGACCTTCACCACAGCCGTCTGCGCCGGCGCGGCGGCGAGGCCGAGCAGCAGCAGGCAGAGAATGCGACCGAGCATCGTGGCGCGCTGTTTAGCGCGGAGGGCGGCCGGCTGCAAGCCAAGGCAGTCTCTCTTTGCTTTTGCAGCAGACACTGGCAGATTCTCCGCGCGATGAAATCCGTGCCCGCCATCTACGAAAACGGCGTCTTTCGCCCCTTGGAGAAGGTCGAGTTGCCGGAAGCGACACACGTCAATATCCCACTCCCCGAAACCGCGAAGCCGCCCATGCGGCCGGGGCTCGCGGCGATCTACGAAGTCCTTTCCCGTCGCTTCGACTCCGACCGACACGACTTGGCGGAACGGCACGATGAGCATCAGCCGTGAACCGCGTGCTCCTCGATTCGGTCGGGATCCTCGCGCTTTGCGACATCCGTGACCAGTGGCACGAGGCGGCCACGGAGGCTTTCGCCCGCATGCTGGAAGAGCAGGCAGAGGTCTGTACGACCACCTTTGTTCTCGCGGAGTGTGGGAATGCCCTGGCGCGCACCAAGTTTCGCCAGAGCATCGTCGATCTTCGCCTCCGACTGGAAAAGGAGAACGCGCTCATCAACCCGAGCGATGCCGATTGGCACGACGCCTGGACGCACTATGGAAGCGAGCTATCCCGGAGGCCCCGGTCTGGTCGATGAGCTTTCCTTTGCGGTCATGCGACGACTCGGCCTTCGGCGTGCCTTCACGAACGACCAGCACTTCGCCGCCGCCGGCTTCGACCCTTTATTTTGAAAGGCTGGTTGGCCGGCGCCGGCGTATTAAGGGGTACGGCTGGGGGCGCTCAAAATTAACCATCGCCTTTTCGCGCCGCGGGCGTAGGCTCGACTTGCCCTCGCGATCATCTTCACGATGAGACGCAGCCACCCCGGCTCGTCAAAACCATAAGCCCCTCCGCTATGGAGGAATCATCATGTCCAGATCCCTCGTTGTGCTGTTGGGCCTGTTCGGGCTCGCCTCTCTTGCCCCGTATGCGGCTCGCGCGGCCGACTCGGTTCGCTTCTCCGAATATCTGGTCCACCGGCCGACACCGACGGGTGGCGACTACACGGCGGGGCGCACGGCGCTCACGGCCGTGGTGTCGCTGGCGGGGACGGCGATCGACGGCTTCAACGCCGACACGCCGGTGGAGATCCGCGCGGGCGATTTCCATTTCTCCGGGACACTCGGGACCGATCCGCATTATGTGCCGGGCCGGCGGGTGGCGCTCTTCAGAACCAGGGACGCCGGCCCGCTCGGGCGCACCATTTCCGCCATCACGCTGAGCTGGAATGCGAAGCTGCTCATCGTGCGGATCAGCGCCGCCACGCCGGACAGCTTCACGCCGGTGCGCGCGGGCACGGTCATTGCCTCCGCGGGCGCGGTGAATTCCACGACCGCCGCGAGCCTGCATTTCGGCCCGGTGAAGGACGAGTTCCTCCTCAGCGTGAAGGGCGCGGTCGCGGCCCGCTCGGTGACGGTGGACGGTGAAGTCATCCGGTCGGCCACGGCGCTCCTCGCCGGGCGCAGCACCGCGGGTGAGGCGGCGGACACGCATCTCGTGGGTGAAGGGAGTTTCCACGTCGATGCCCAGACGGGCGACGTGACCGTCGGCGCCGACTCGTCGGCCGCTTCCGGGGTGCACACGAACTCGGTGGTCCTGCAGGACAGCGCCGTCCGCTTCTCCAGCTCCACCCTGCTCGACCAGCCGGGCGACCCGGGGCGGAGGCTGCTAAATGTCTCCTTCACCAACCGCAGCGGGGAATCGATCGGCCTGCTGCCGGGGGGCACGGAGACGGGGATGAAGGTGCTGCTCAGCCCGATCACCAGTGTGGGCGCCTTCACCAGCGCGGCGAGCCAGGTGTTGGTCAGCACGCTCGCCGGCTCCGGCACGGAGGGAGAGAGCAATGGCCCCGCGGCCACCGCGACTTTCACCACGCCCATCAGCGCCGTGGCGGACAGCACCGGTAGCGTGTACGTCTCCCAGTGGTTCCTCAATGATATCCGCAAAATCTCGGGCGACCGCGTGAGCACCTTCGTCGGAGGGGGCAACGTTTCGCGGGACGGTTTGGGCACGGGCGCCGGCGTGCGGGCGCCCTTTGGCATGGCTTTCAACCCTACGGACGGGGCGCTCATCGTGGCCGAAATGTTTGGCGCCAAGGTGCGGCGGATCACGGCGGACGGGCGGGCGACGACAATCGCCGGCAAGGGGACCGATGGGCATGCGAACGGGGCGGGCAACCTGGCTACTTTTAGCGAGGTCCGCTTCGTCGCCGTTTCCCAGGACGGCGTAATCTACGCGACCGACAGCCATGCCGTGCGCAAGATCGTCCTGACGAACGAGGCCGATCCCTCGTTCGCGGCGAGCTACCGGGTCAGCACGCTGGCGGGCGGGACGGTGTCCGGTTTTGACGACGGCGCGGGCACCGCGGCGCGGTTCAACAAACCCAGAGGGATCGCGGTGGATACCGACGGCTTTATCTATGTGGCCGACACGATGAACAACGCGATTCGGCGGATCAGCCCCGACGGGCTGGTCGGCACGATCGCGGGATTCGCCACCGCTGGCGCCGCCGATGGCAGCGGGCACGTCGCTTCGTTCAACAGCCCCCAGGGCGTGGCGATCGTCAACCATGCCGTAGTGGTCGCCGACACCCAAAACAACAAACTGCGCCAGTTGACCTTGACGGAAGGCGGCAGCCCCTCCAGCCGGGACGGCTGGCAGATCGTCACGCTGGCGGGGACGGGCGTGGCGGGGGCGCTGAACGGGACAGGAGATCTGGCCACCTTCAAATCACCGGTCGGCCTCAACACCGATGGCAGCGGCATCCTCTACTGTGTGGACAATAGCGGCAACCGCGTGCGCAAGCTGGTCCCCATCAACACGACCTTCCCGGTCGGAGTGCCCAGTGGCACGCTGTCCTTCGAATCGGTGCAATTGGCGAATGCCGACGGCGTGATCCCCAACGGCGATCTGCCTTATTTCAACTACCCCGGCTCGCTGGCGCCAGGGGCGGGCACGGCGCCGCGGGAATGGCAGTTCATCATCCCCGGAACAGTGAGCGCGTTTGAGTTCACCGCCCGCGTGGAGGCGAATACGCGGCTGCCCCTGCCCGCAGCGGCCGTCTCCAATCCCGGCCCGGGCGGCGCCGGCTCCCCCGGCGTCCATGTCCGCACATTGGCGGGCGCGAGCAACGGCGACACCGGTTATTTCAATGGCATCCCGACGCAGGCGCGCTTCCACTCCGCGCTTGGCCTCGCCCTCGATGCCGCGGGCAACCTGTACGTCGCGGACGCGGGCAACAACGCCATCCGCCGGATGAGCGCCGCCGGCCGGATCACCACGGTGGCGGGGGTGCTCGGGAGCGGGCCGGGCGCGAACGATGGGACGGGCGCGGTGGCGAAGTTCAGCGGACCGACCGGCGTGGTGGTCTCCGACGATGGCACGGAGCTTTTCGTTTCCGACTCCGGCACCCGCACGGTCCGGCGGATCGTCCTGTTGGGAGACGACCCGGCCGATCCGGGTGCCTGGTTCGTCAGCACCATCGCGGGCGGCGGCGGCGGAGCGGCGGATGGGCCGGGCAATGCCGCGACCTTCGTCGACCTCGCCGGCATCGCGCGCGATTCGACGGGCAACCTCTTCGTGACCGAAGCCACGGGCAATCGCGTGCGCCGCCTCGAGTTCAAGGCCGGCGACCGCAACCTGGCCGCGAACTGGCAGGTGAGCCTCGTGGCCGGGGACAACTCGACGGCCATCGGCGCCACCGGCAGCACGAACGCGGTCGGGGCCGGCGCCCGCTTCTCCTCCCCGCACGGCATCGCCGTGGATCGGGCCGGCAACCTTTACGTGGCGGACACCTCGAACCATCAGATTCGCATGATCACCGGACCCGGCGGCGGCAGCGGCGGCGCGGTGACGACCTTCGCCGGCCTTGGCGTGGGCTATGTCGACGGCACCGCGGGGGTGCGCGACGCCACGCCGGCAAAATTCAACGCCCCCTTCGGCGTCACGGTGGATTCCGCGGGCTATCTCTTCGTGGCGGACACGCTCAACCAACGGATCCGCCGAGTCGGCCCTGACGGTATCGTGTCAACCGTCGCCGGCAACGGAGACAACGAGCTGGTGGACGGGACCGGCGACGTGGCGGCATTCGAGGATCCCACCGGCATCGTGGTCGACGGCGCGGGCACGCTCTACGTCACCGACGGCGCCCTGCAGGAGCGCATCCGGCTCATCCAACGCCTGATCTCCGTCGGGGCGCCGTAGGGGAGCGGCGGAGCTGGCCGGCGGCGCGCCTCACGACGCTGCGCCAATGTCATTTGCATGAACGTATTGTTATGCTATAAAAAGGCCCCACCCAGCTTGCTTTATGATTGAAGCTCTCGAGTCTCGCATCGCCCCCGCCGGCCTCACCTACTCTTCCTATCATGGTATCCTCACGATCAAAGGGATCCCAGCGGGCAACTTTGCGCTCACGGAGTACGCCGGGGGCGACATCCAGGTGACGCACGGGCCCTACACCTCCGGCGTCATCCACGGAATCAAGACGATCAGCATCCTGTTCGACGCTGATCCCATACGCGCCGATCTCATCGATTTCATTTTAAAGGACACGCACGTCACCACGATTTCCGTGAACGGCGGCGGTGGGAACGACACGGTGCGCTTTATCGAAGGCGGCGCGGGGGTGAGCGCCACCGTCCACGGCGGGGATGGGAACGACACGGTGGAGGTCGTCTCGGCGGGCGCCCAACTGCGCCGTCTCACGTTCGCCGCCGGCCAGGGCAACAACACGCTGAAGGTGAGCGGCCCGATCGCCCTCAGCGCGAACTTCACCAGCTTCGATGGCGCGGACACGCTCAATCTCACCTCCACCGGCAGCATCGGAACTCTCTACACGACGCTCGGCCGCGGCAACGACACCGTCACGCTCGATGGCGCCGTCACCGCGCTGGCCCAAATCAGCACGAACAACGATAGCGATACCATCAACTTCAACGCCCAGTCCCACGTCCACGTGCTCAACATTTCCTCCGGCACGGAGGGCGACTTCATCACGCTCGCCGGGACGGTCGATGGCTCGATCTACGTCAATGCCTCGAACGGGGACGATCACCTCACACTGACGCCCGGCGTGAAGGCGGGCGGCAACCTGACTGCGGTGATGGGCCAGGGGGCCGACACGGTGAACCTCGCCGGCACCTTCTTCAACGCGAACATCTATGGCGGGACGGACAACGACCGGGTGGACCTCTCCAACGGCCTCGTCATCGGCAACGTCTTGAACATCGCGCTCGGAACGGGCAACAACATCGTCGCCTCCGCGCTCCCCCAGACCCAATTGTTGAACACGGCCTACCGGATCATCGTCAGCGCGAGCACGGGTGACGACCAGGTGCAACTGAGCGGCTTTGACGTGAAGACGAGCATCGGCGTTTCCCTCGGGGCCGGCGCCAACTCCTTCCAGATTCCCGCGCGCAGTTTGGGCGCCGAGATCCCCGCCCTCAAAGCCGCCAGCCTCACCTACAGCGGCGGCGCCGGCATCGACACGGTCAACGTGCAATCGAGCGAATCCGTCATCGGCATCGGCACCTTCTATCTCAGCTACGGCAACGACGAGGTGCACTTCACCGGCAGCAAGTCGATCTTCACCAGCGCCATCCGCGTCTACGGCAGCCTCGGGATGGACATCCTCACCGGCCAAAGCCTCTTCACGAACCTCACGCACACGTACAGCAGCATCGAGAGCCTGAGCTAGTGGTCCGCGCTCGGACGCGCTCCACGGCGGCGATCGCTACGGCGGCACCGCCTGCACTTCCACGACCCCGCTCTCGTGATCGCTCAGGAAGCTCCCTTCCCCGACGCCGAAGCCTTGCAAAAACGCGCCGCCGAAATGGCGCGCCTTCTTTTGCGGATCGAGCACGGTGCCGCCAAAGAGGCCGGTGCGCGGGTCGGTCACCAGCAGGAAGCCGGCGCCGGCGCCCGTCACCACGCCGCGCGGCCGGAGGGTGCGCGCATCGGGGCGCGGGGTCCCCCAGGAGGCGGCGAAGCTGAGGATCTTCACGTCGACGTTGCGTTTCTCCAAAGTGAGCAGATTGAGCAGCGGCGTCGGCGCGGTGTAACGGGCGCCGGCGAGCCGGCACACCATGGCGAAACCGGCGGGAAAGCGCGGGTCTTTCGGATCCGCCTTGCGGTACCACTGGAGCGATGCGCCGAGGCTGAAGCCGTGATCCGGCACGCTCAAAAACTGCACGGGACCGGCGAAGGTCTCCGTCTTCCCGAACATCACGATGAGCGGCACCACACCGTCCAGGCCCGTCCAGCCGCCGTACGAAACCGCGCGTCCATCGGCCAGGTGACCCGCGATCACGCAGCTCCCGCCGGGCAGCACGCGCGCCGTGCCGTAGTTGTGCCCGAGCGGCCCCTCGCCCGGCGCCGGCAGGTCGGTCTGCCACGTGTAGGCGCCGGCGTAGGGCGAGCTTTGTTTCGTCGTTCGCAGGAAGGGGTCGGCCGTTTGCTCCGCCGCGAGCGTGATGACGTTGCCCCCCTGCGAGAAGGTGCCGGAGATCGTCCGGTTCGTGGGCGACTGCTCCAGCTGGAAGGTAATCGGTCCGTTCGCACCCGGCACCGACCGGCTGAATTGCCCATTCACGAAGCTGCCGACCAAAGCAGTCTTCACGCCGCCGGCGAGCAGGGAGGCGGTGAAGCGGCCGGAGGCCAGCACCGTCACTTGAAGGGAGCCGAAGATGACGTGATTGATCTCGAGATAGCCGCGATAGGTCTGCGTCCCGGTGCCCACGACCACCGTCACCTCGTCGCTCGTCGTCAGCGCACCGTCCGACGCGGTGTAGCGCAGCACGTACGTCCCCGGCCCGGGAAAGTCGACGCGCGTACTCGGCTCGATTCCCGCGAACACCGGGTTGCCCGGCCCGGAGACCTTCGTCCACTGGAAGGTCATGCGGTTGGCCACCGGCAGGCCGTCGTCGTCGACGAGCGCGGTCATGTACGTGAAGGTGCGGCCGGCGGAGAGGTATTTCGGCAATCCTGCGGCGACGCGCGGGGCGCGGTTGGGCGGGATCTTGCTCACGTCGGCGTGCCAGCGCAGCTCGCCTTGCACGGGAGGCTCGCGGTTGCCCAACCCGTCGATGGTGTACTGTAGAAACGAGAGGCGCAACGCGGCGAGCGCGCCGCCGGCGTCGACCTCCAGTTCGCTGATCGTGAAGACACCCTGTCTGGCGCCGTAGGCCCCGGTCTGGTCCACGAACATCCCGTCGTGGCCGTTGTCGTCGTCCACGTAGTCGCCCACGGTGAAGGGCTGCGCACCCTGGCGCGAGAAGCTGAGGACGAAGTACGCATTCGGATCGAAGTGCGACTCGTGCCGCGGGCTGCACTGGACTTTGAGCGCGGCGCCGGTAAAGGAGACGATGTAGATGTCGTAGTCGGCCGGCGTCAGATAGGTCACCCGCCCCGGATCGGGTGAGTGGAAATCGCGCAGGCTCACCGAGGTCTCGCGGTCGCTGTAGTTGATCGTCACCTCGTCGGACGCGCTCGCGGCATCCTGCGTCGCCGTGAGCCGGAAAACATACGCGCCGGGCGCGGTGAAAACGACATCCGTCTCCACCGCTGTCGCGTCGGCAAAAGTCACCGCCGCCGGCCCGCTCACCAGGCTCCACGCGGTGTGGAGCGGGGCGTCGCTCGCGCCCGAGATCGCCTGTGCGGCCCCCAGCAGGCGCAGCCGGCTCTTGCTCGTGAGGTCGCGGTCCTGGCCTGCATCGACGATCGGCGGCGCGCCGACCGCGAGCTCCGGCGGGATGTTGTAGCGGAACTCCCCGAGGCCGATCGAATCCTCCGGCAAACCATAGATCGGGAACGTCACCCACAGCGCGCCGGCGAGCCGGCTGCCCGCGATACTGCCGGGGCGCACCTCGAACTTTGGCGTCGCCAGGTCCTTCACCTGCAACCCGGAGCCGACCCCGCCCGCGCGCGCGTCGTAGCGACCCGGCGGAGGGATCTTGCCATCGACATGGGAAAGCGCGACATCCCAATACTTGTCCTCCGCGATGAACCAGTAGTATTCCTGCTCAGGCAGCTCCGCGTAGTTCGTCTGCACGAAGAGGTTCGTCGCCTGCACCGGGCCGGTCGTCTTCAGCAAATCCGGCGGTCCGCTGAGCTGGAAGACGTTGCGCGCGGTGAGCGTCGGGACGTTGATCTGATAGGCGCCGTCGCGCGTCTTCTCGCCGTCGGTCACGCGAAACCCCAGCCAGTAGTCGCCCGGCGCGTCCAGGGTCAAGGTCGTCTCGGGCGCGGAAGGATCGGCCAGCGTCGCGTGCGCGGCGAGCCCGTTGAGGATTTCCCAAGTCCATTGCAGCGTCCCGCCGGCCGGCAGCCCGTCGTCGGTCGGATGCGCCGCGATCGTAAACGGCCGGCCCGCTTCCGCGGTCCCCGGCACCACCCCATACACGTACGGCGTCTGATTGACGCTCGCCGCCTGCGAGTCACGGTTCAGGCGAAACTCACCGCGGAACGAGCCGGTCTTCCCCGGCACGCGCAAATCGAAGAGGACCCAGATCGCCGCGATGCCGTCGTCCCCGAAGATGACCTTTCTGATCTCGAAAGTGCCGTCGAACTTCCCGTAGCCACCGTCCCGCGCCACGTAGAAACGGGGCTGGTCAGGTGCGTTGGGATCCGCATCGGAGTGCATGGTATACACCCCGGTCCGCGGTCCGCCGTACCACGGCATCGCCAGATAAAACGTCCAGTTCCCGAAGTCCGGCCCGCCGGCGGAGACCCAGAAGTCGCCGTAGCCGGTGAAGCCGGCAAACAGGGACCAATCCGGCGGAGTCAGGCTCAACTGCTGCCCGCCCCCGATGGGATCGCCCGGCTCGCTCCGAATAATGAGCGCCGTCTCCTGGGCGCGACCCGCCAACCCGGCGCCGAGGAGCAACAGGACCCATAATACCGACACCCGCACTCTGCGCGATAGGATCAAAGGAAGGGGAAAATCGGCGATACCGATAGCTCGGTTTCGTGAAGAGTCAAGCGCGGCAACGATGGCGCAAGCAATCTCTGGAGTTTCGCCGGAAGGGAAGGTTTCATCAGCCTCGCATGTCCCTCATCCTGGCTCTCGATCTCGGCACTTCCTCCACTCGCACGGCGCTCTTCGATGCGCGCGGGCATCGGCTCGTTCATACCACGGGGCAGCAGGCTTATCCGCTGATCATCGAGCCGGCGGGGGCGGCGGAGCTCGATCCGCACGTGATGAAGAAAGCGCTGCTCCAGTGCTTGCGACGGACGATGCAGGAGTATCGCAACGACCCCTCGCTCGCGGGGCGGCCGATCGCCGGCGCGGGGATCTCGTGCGCCTGGCATGGGGTGATGGGGACGGATGCGAAGGGGAAGCCGCTCATGCGCTTCATCACGTGGGCCGATGCGCGCCCGGCGAAGGATGCGGCGGCGCTGCGCGCGGAGATGTCGGAGAAGGCGGTGCATGCGCGGACGGGCTGCATGCTGCGCGCCTCGTTCTGGCCGGCGAAGCTCGTGTGGCTGCGCCGCACCGAGCCGGTGCTCTTTCGGAAAGTCGCGCGCTGGATGTCGGTCGCGGAGTGGCTGCAACTGGAGCTGTGCGGCGCGGCGAATTGCGCGATCGGCATGGCGACGGGGACGGGATTGCTCGATCCGACAGCACTCGAATGGGATCCCGAATTGCTCGAGCGCTGCCAAGTGAATCCGGGTCAACTCAATCCGCTCAGCGACGAGCCGGTGGCAACCGGGCGCGCGCTGGCGAAGGAGTTCCCGGAGCTCGCGGAGACGAAGTGGTTTCCCGCGATCGGCGACGGCGCGGCGAGCAATCTCGGCTCGGGCGCGACGCGGCCGGGCTACGCGGCGATCAATGTCGGGACGAGCGCCGCGCTGCGGATCATGCGCGAGGGGAAGAAGGCGCGCGCGCCGCTCGGGCTGTTTGCGTACCGGGTGGATCGCGAGCGTTACCTGGTC
>DASYIS010000586.1:0-6297 GCA_035997375.1 Chthoniobacteraceae bacterium | reverse complement strand
GCATCCCTCACCACAGCAGCTCTTTACGCGCAGGACGAGAGCTTTTCATTCACGCTTCTAGGCTTAGCGTTCTGCTCGCTCGATTTTCCCGCCGCGCCCCGCCACGATCCCTTACCCGTGCAACTGACCTACCACACCGATTTCGCGTTGCGCGTGCTCATCTACCTGGCGGACCGGCCGGGGCAGAAGGTGACGACGCGCGAGATGGCCACCTTCTACGGGATCTCGCTGCATCACCTCACGAAAGTCGCCAAGGCGCTGACGAAAGCCGGCTGGGTGACGGCCTCGCGCGGCGCAGGTGGCGGGCTTTTGCTGGCGGGGCACACGCTGGAGGCGAAGGTCGGGGAGATCGTCCGCTTTTCGGAAAAGCTGGATCTGCTCGAGTGCTTCGACCCGGTCCGCAATACTTGCCCGATCATCCGGGGCTGCCGGCTGAAACCGATGCTCTACCGCGCGCGCGCGGCGTTTCTCGAGGTGTTGGACGGGTATACCATCCGGGAGCTGGCGGGGTCGTCGGTGGAGCGCGCCGCGCTGAACGTGTCGGGGGCGCAATCCACCAAGAGGGGGTAAGCCGATACTTTGGCATGAAACAATTCCTCCTTTTGGGTTTTCTCCTGGCGTTGCCGACGGCCGGGTTTTCGGAGTCCAGCCGCAGCTACCGCGCGTATCCGCCCACGATTCAGCGCGAAACCGTCCGCACCACCACCGTGGCGCCTTCCTACGAGGTGTCCCGCAATTGGGATCCGCACCACGTCTACCGATGGAATGATCGCCGCTATCGCTATGATGGCGGAGCGTGGGTCATTGTGCCGGGCGAAGTGTACCGTTATCCCGGCGGCTTCGGGACCAGCTCGACGCTGCAGGACGATGTCGGCGTGGACAATTCTCCGGATCGCGAGGTGTACGTGCCCCGCACGGTGACGCGGGTGGATGTGCCGGCCTCCCCGCTGGCCATCGATGTCCAGCGCCGGCTCGCGCGCCGGGGCTATTACCACGGGCCGATCGATGGCATCGTGGGCGCCGGCACCCGCTCGGCGATCATGGACTTCCAAGCCGACCATGGGCTGGATCGCACCGGCTTCATGGATAACGCGACCTTGGATCGACTGGGGCTGTAGACGGCGCCCTAAAAAAACATCGCCGTCCGGCGAGCCGGGCGGCGATGTTCGGAAAGTGCTTCCGCCGGCCGGCGCCCGGGGGACGCCGACTGGAGAAGCGGGGAATTCCTGGAAACGTTACTTGATCTCGATCGTGCCGCCGGCGGCTTCGATCTTCTTCTTGATGTCTTCGGCTTCGGCTTTCGGCACGCCTTCCTTGATCGGCTTGGGCGCGCTTTCCACGAGGGCCTTCGCTTCGGCGAGGCCGAGGCCGGGGACCGCCGCGCGGACTTCCTTGATGACGGCGATCTTCTTGGCCGCATCGATCCCCTTGAGGATGACGTCGAAGGCGGTCTTCTCTTCGGCCGGAGCCGCGGCGGCAGCTCCACCACCACCACCGGCGGCCGCGACGGCCACGGGCGCGGCGGCGCTGACGCCCCACTTGGTTTCGAGTTGTTTGACGAGGTCGGCGACTTCCAGGACGGTGAGTCCGCTGAGCTGTTCGACGAGTGCGCTTGTATCTGCCATATCAGTCTTTCGATTTGCGGTATCGTCGCACTCCGAAGCATCGGAGCATTTCAGTCCGGCAGCCGCCGGACCGACGAGGAACCATTTGTTGTTGGTTGGGTAATGGCAGGCGCCAGGGAGGCGCTCGCCGTGTCTTCGACCGGAGGAATCCGGTCAAAAAGGGGTTGGGTAAAACTACGCTGCGGGAGCCTCGGACGGCGCTTCGGCAGCGGGCGCGGCTTCCGCAGGCGCTGCTTCGGCCGCGGGGGCTTCGGCGGCTGCTTCCGGCGCGCCGCCGGCCGCGTCGAGCTTGGCCTTGAGGACGCGGGCGAGCGAGCTCGCCGGCTCGTTGAGCACGCGGACGAGGCTGGTCGCCGGCTGGTTGAGCAGGCCGAGCAGCGTGGAGAGCAGCACCTCGCGCGACGGGAGGTCGGCGATCTGCTGGATCTGGTCCGCAGAGAGGACGAGCTTGTCGACGATGCCGGTCTTGACGGTCGGCTTCTTGAATTCGGCGGTGAAGTTCTTGAGGATCTTGGCCGCGGCGGCCACGTCTTTCTGCCCGGTGACGATGGCGGTCTGCCCGCCCAGGCCGGTGATTTCCGGCAGGCCGGCGTCCGCGACGGCGCGGCGCAGGAAGGTGTTCTTCACCACGTAGCATTGCGCGCCCACGCCATAGAGGCGCGTCCGCAATTCGGCAAACTGGGCGACCTTGAGGCCGGTGTAATCCGCGACGAACACAAACGGAGATGCGTTCAGGCGGGAGGCGATGTCTTCGACGATGCTGGCTTTCTCGGGTCTCATTTTCTGAGTAGAGTGGGAGCTAAAGGTTGATGAGCCGGGTTAGCTCTTGAGGAAGGGCGCCGCGTCGACGGTGACGCCGGGCGTCATGGTGGCGGCGAGGGTGATGTTCTCGACGAAGCGGCCCTTCGCTCCGGAGGGGCGGGCTTTCACGATTGCGTCGATGACGGCGGAACCGTTTTCGGTCAACGCCTCGGGGGAGAAGGAGAATTTGCCGACGGGGACGGCGATGTTGGCGTTCTTGTCGAGCTTGAACTCGACGCGGCCCGCCTTGACTTCGCGGATCGCTTTCGCGGTGTCCTCGGTCACGGTGCCGGTCTTCGGGTTCGGCATGAGGCCGCGCGGTCCGAGCACTTTGCCGAGTTTGCGAACTTCGGTCATCGCGGCCGGCGTGGCGATGGCGACATCGAAATCCTGGAAGCCGCCCTGGCATTTCTCGACCATGTCCTTGAACCCGACAAACTCGGCACCGGCCTCGCGGGCCGCATTGGCCGCGGCGCCCTCGGCGAAGACGAGCACGCGGACGGTCTTGCCGGAGCCGTGGGGCAGGGGAGTGGTGCCGCGCACCTGCTGGTCGGACTGGCGGGGATCGACCCCGAGCCGGAAGGACAGAGTGACCGTCTGGTCGAACTTCGTGGCGGGCATTCCCTTCAGCACGGTGATCGCCTCGGCGAGCTGATAGGTCTTGGCGGGGTCGACGAGTTTCGCCGCCGCCTGGTAGCGTTTGGACTGTTTCTTGGGCATGAGATGTTGCAGTGCAAATGAACCCGCGACGGGCGCGGATTCTCCTGCGGGTTGGAATAAGGGGCGCGAAGTCTCTCCGCTCAGCGAGCGAATGCAAGGTTTTTCTTCACGGAATCGGAGGGGTCCACGAAATACACAAAAGACACGAAATGGGGGAGAGGAACGCGGGACGCTCCGGTCATACGGCCGGCTCGCGAGGGAGGGCAAAGAAGAGGATTTGCCTACGAATCACACGAATCACCCGAATCTGAAACAGAGAATTGGCACCACTCCGTTTCTGAGGGCCGCTCTCACGAGTGTCTCAGATTCGGGTGATTCGTGTGATTCGTAGCAAAAATCCTCCCGGCCCAGGTTTCGTGTCTTTCGTGGACCCAAAAAAGAAACGCCGGAGTCCGAGGACTCCGGCGTTTGCAGGAAGTGACTTAGGTGGTCGGAGACCGCTTAGAACACCCAACGAACACCAACGCGGTTGGTGAAGTTGTTCTGGACGCCCGCGTCGTAGCGGTCGCCGTAGTAGTTCCAGCGCGCGTCGACGAAGATGCCGAGCTTGTTCGGGATGACGCGGTATTCGAGGCCGACGCCGCCGAACGCCACCGCCCACTTGTCGCCGTCCATCACCGCGCCGCCGCCGAGGTAGGCGTAGGGAGCGAGGCAAAGGTTGTCGATCGGGAGACGGAAGATCAGGCTGCCGTTCACGTTGTGGAACGTGGCGTCGCCATGGGCGTTCTGCGCGGAGTTGTGCTCGGCGTCGATCCAGTAGCCTTCAGCGCCGATACCGAGGTAGCGGGTGAAGAAGTAGTTCACACCGACACCGCCACCCCAACCGTGGTTGTTGATCGGGCCGGCATGTCCGCCGCCTTCGCCCACTTGGTAGGCGCCGAAAACGTCGAGCTGCACTTCGCCCGAGTTGAAGCAATAGGTGGGCGGGATCTCTTTCTTGTCTTTGAAATCCTTGCCGCTGGACACCACCTCGTGGCCGGCGAAGCTGGTCGCGGCCATGGCGATGCTGGCGAACAAGGTCGTCGTCAGGATATTCATAGGTATTCTTTTAGGTTGGTTTGGTTGATGGGCGGGGCACGGAGCCTCGCTTGGGGCGGACTTTTAGGGCCTGTCGCGGAAGTGTAAAGAGTTTTTTCGCGCTTCCTGTGCCATTTCCCGCAGGGGCCGGTCGGGAAAAAGCCCTCAGTCAGGGGGAAACCTGACTTCTTCCGGCCCTTTCGCACGATCTTCTGTCCGAGGGCGGCGATTACGCTCTCGCCTTTCCACGGGCGCGGGTGTCTTCTGTCGGGTGCCATGAATTCCCTCCATGCTGTCCTTTTCTTCACGGTGGTCGCATTCACCGGCTGCGGTGCCGAGCCCGCCGAGCTGCTGGTCAAGGTTGGCGACCTCGCTCCCGCCTTCACCGCGACCACCACGGACAACGTCCAGATTTCCAACGAGAGTCAGAAGGGCAAGGTGACGCTCATCAACTTCTTCGCCACTTGGTGCGGCCCGTGCATGTCCGAAATGCCCGAGATCGAGTCGGGCGTCTGGCAGAAATTCAAAGACCGGGGGCTGACCGTCGTCGCCATCGGCCGCGAGCACAGCGCGGAGGAGATGGTGGCCTTCAAGGCGGGCAAGCACTTCACCATGCCCATCGCGCCGGACCCCAAGCGCGCCATTTACAGCAAGTTCGCCACCCAATCCATCCCGCGCAATTTCCTGATCGGGCGGGACGGCAGAATCCTTTTCGAGTCGGTCGGCTACAGCGACGGCGAGCTCAAGAAAATGATCGCGTTCATCGAGGCGGAGCTCGCGAAGGGGAAGTAAGGGGAAACCTCCATCGGATCGATGAAAACACTCCTGTCGTTCGTTTCCCTGCTCATCATCGCGGCCACCGCGTGGGCGGAGCGGCCGACCGGCCTCTCCCCCGAAGCTCAAGACGCCCTGGACGTGTTGTTGCGGGCCGAGAGCTTCTGCGATGGTCCCATTGGGATTGTCGGCTCAACGCCGGATACCTTGAAGGCCTTTCGGCTCCTCGCCAAAGACCCGCAAGCCGGTGCGGTTTTCAAACATCTCGTCGCCAAAGGATCTGCCTCCGGTCAACTCTACGCCCTCTGTGGCTTGTACTTCACCGACGACGATTACTTTCAAAAAGCCGCGGCCGCGCTCCGCCGGTCCGCCACCGCCGTGGAATTCCATTCTGGCTGCTTTGGCTGTCGCATGCCGGTCGCAGCCATCGTTGAATCAAAATCACCGGACGCGATGCGACTGAAAGGCCCGAAGGATTCCATGGACCGCTGGCTCGATGATCACGCGAAGCAGGAAAATGTCGTCTTAGACATGGTGGGCGGCGGCTACCCGAATGCCCTTCGACGCCTCCGGCAGTGACCTGGATTGGGTCGACGCTCCCCGGATCCGCGGCGACACTATAGTGCAGCCTTTCGCGAGAGAGGCAGCCGCAACACCGCGCGCACGCCGGTCGCATCCGCCCGGTTCTCCACCTCGATGCTTCCGCGGTGCAGCGCCGCGGCTTCGCGCACGAAGCAGAGGCCGAGGCCGGAGCTCTTGCGGCCGGTGCCGGGACGCTGGAGCGAATAGAACCGCTCGAACAGCCGCGGCAGCGCGTAGTCGGGGATGCCGGGGCCTTCGTCCTCGACCACGATCTCTACTTGCTCGCCGGCGGCCTCCGCGGCGACGCGGACCGAGATGGCGCCGCCCTCCGGGGAGAAGTCGATCGCGTTCTGGAGCAGGTTGTGGAGCGCGCTTTCGAGGAGGAACGATTCGCCGAGCACCTCGGGCTCGCCTGCGCACTGGAGGTCGATCCGGACCCCGTGCGCCTCGGCGGCGGGTTGCAGTTGCGCGCAGACGCCGTGGGCCAGGTCGGCCAGCGGGACCGCCGACGGATGGTCGAGCTTCTTCCGGCTCTCCAGCGCGGAGAGCGCGAGCAGGCGGTCGATGATGTTCTGCAAACGCCGCGCCTCCGCCTGGATGTTGGCGACGAATTTCTCGCGGCGCTCCTGCGGCATCGCCTCGTGGAGCAGCTCGGCGGCCCCGCGGATCGCGGCGACCGGGCTCTTCATTTCGTGGGTCACGGTCTGCACGTAGTTTTCGACGTAGGCGCGGTTTTCCAGGGCGTCGCGCATCTCCTCAAAGGCGCGCCCGAGGGTCG
>DASYIS010000585.1:0-27748 GCA_035997375.1 Chthoniobacteraceae bacterium | reverse complement strand
GGGTCTTTTGAAACTCCCACCCTTGGGGCCCCGGGATGCCGTAGTGTTTGGCCAGCCTGCCGTTGAGCATCGAAAAATCGGATGCGATAAAGTTGGTCAGGCTCAGGTCGTTCTTCAAGACCTCCTCGAAGAACAACTCGGTCTCGCGGATCATCGACACTTTGAGCAGGTGATCATATTCGGGATACATAAATGCTGCGGGCTCGGTGGCATCGATGTCGCGCAGGCCAAGCCATTGACCGAGGAAGTTCGTGGTGAGCGCCCTGGCCTTGGGATGCGCGAGCATGCGCTCGACCTGGACGTGCAGGGTCTGGGGATCGTTCAGCTTCTTTTGCTCGGCGAGGGTGAGCAATTCCTCATCGGGCATCGTGCTCCAGAGGAAGTAGGACAAGCGGCTGGCCAGGGCAAATTCGTCGAGGGTTCCAGGTTTCTCCCGCAGAAAGAGAAACTCGGGCGACATCAGCGCCCCTTTGAGCGCGGCGCGCACCGACTGCTCGAAGGAATTGCCCGCCTCCATCCGCGCCTTGACGATCGCGAGGTAGGGCTCGACGTCTTCGTCGGTGACGGTGCGTCGAAAGGCACGCCGGGTGAATTTGCGCAGGATGGTGGCGGCGTCGGCGAGCGGATCGGTCGACGTGACCTCGACGCGGGTGCTCTGGTTGTAGATCGGCGCCGGCTTCTGCGGCAGGTCGCCGAAGATCTGGCGATGACTCGGCGGAGGCCACGACTCGTACAGCGGTCCCTCGACGTCGACGTATTGAACCGCCAGGCCGGCGCCCTCCCACTGGTCGGCACCCACCTTGGTGATCGCCTGCGCCCCCGCCAGGCCCCAGGGGATGATGCGAATCGTCGAGCGCGGCTCCATGTAGTGGACGAACTCAGTGACGGCCGGCGTATCGGGCTGCGCGTCAAAGTAGCCCACCAGCCCGCTCGTTCCCGTCAGCCGCGTGTTACTGGTCGTCACGCGAAAGGTGACCGGCTTGCCCGCGCTTTGAATGGCGGAGGTGGAGATGCGAAACCGGTAGTTGCCGCCGTCCGGCTGGTAAATACCCGGGACGCTGACGTCGTGCCAGAGCGACGAGCTGAAACAGACGACCGCGCCTTCGTCCAGAAACCGGAACACGCTCTCCGTCGTGCCCCGAATTGGATGCCCGTCCTTGATGCTGATCCGCTTCTTGAGCTGGGGCGGCGGCTGCGTGCGGTTGACGATGGCCAGGTTCAGCGCCGTCTCGGCCGCGTCCAGATAACGCTCCATCAGGAAGCCGGAAGTGTGCAGGGCCGTGCCGGCGTTATCAAACCCGTTGGCCGAGCCATCTTGCGGCAGTTGTTCCTTGAGGTCGGCCTCCACCCCCAGGAGATCGTTGATCGTATTCTGGTATTCCGCGCGATTGAGCCGGCGCAGCACCACCCGCCCCTCCGCCACGCGCCGGGCGATCTCCGGTCCCGCGCGCTCGGCGATCCACTGCACCACGGCCTCCACCTGCGGCGCCGGAGGACGCGGCTTCTCTTCCGGTGGCATGTCGCCCGCCTTGAGTTGCTCCAGCACGGTCACCCATCGCTCGACGTTCTTCTGGTCGGAAAAATCTTGGGAAAGGCTTTCGATCTGGAAGTCGCCCTTGTGCTTGCGCCCCGTGTGGCATTTCTCACAATGTTCCGCGAACAACGGCCCGGCGGGACCGTCCGGCGCCTTCCCGCCGGAGCCGCTATCCGCTGCGATCATGCTCGAAGGGCCGGCCGTGATTACCCCCAGGAGGAAGCTTACCCACGCCCTTCGGCGGGCCACTAACGAGGGGTCTGGCCGTGTGACATGGGTGCTGGAAAACAGCCGCAGGTAGCGCATCGGAGTTCGGGGGGAGAAACCGGTTCTCCGAGTAGACCTGCCGCTCCTCGGAACCAAAGGAAGTTTTGAGTCGCACGCACGCACCTTCCACGTCCGGCATGAAGCGCAGCTCTTTCGTCTCTAGTCACCCGTGAGTCCGCGCAGCTCATTCTGCGGCAATGCAATACAGGTACTTTTCCCCGCGCAGGAAGATCTCGTTGCCGGCGAGGGCGGGCGAGGCGCTGAACTTGTCGTCGAGACGGTTCTGCGCCAGCACCTCGAGGCTGTCGCCGTCTTTCAACACTACGGTCAGGCCTTCGCGCGAGATCACATACACCCGCCCGGCGGCGGCGACGGGCGACGCAAAGATGTTGCGGAGGTTGGGCAGCCGAAACGCGCCCGGCTGGTCGTCACCGGTGCGCGCATTCACGCGCGTGATCACTCCGCCCTGGAAATGATTCAGGTAATACAGACTTTCGCCGTAGAGCACCGGCGAAGGCACATAGGGTGCGCCGCGGCTGCGGCGCCAGACCACGTGATCCGTCCCCGTCACGTCGCCCCTGGCCCCTGCCAGCCGAATCGCCAGCATCCCCGGCCGATCGTACGTGCTCCCGGCAAACACCATCCCGTCCCCGGCCACGGGCGACGCCACGACGTTTTCCACCGATAGCCCGGCGCATTCCCACAGCAGTTTTCCGTCGCTCAGATCGTAGCCGCGCACGCGCTGCGAACCGCTCACGATCACCTGCGCCCGGCCCTCATGCTCCACGACAATGGGCGTGCTCCAGGAGGTCGCGTGCTCCCGCGGAGTTCGCCAAAGCTCGCGGCCCGTCTGCCTGGCCAGCGCAACGAGAAAGGAATCACCCTCGTGATCCCAATTCACCACGAGCGTCTCGCCGTACAGCGCCGGGGAACTTCCTTCCCCATGGCCATGCAAAGTCTCGAGATGGCCGAAGTCTTTTTGCCACACGATCTCGCCTTTAAAATTCAGGCAATAGAGCCCCCACGACCCGAAATGCGCAAAAAGGTGCGCTCCGTCCGTGATCGGAGAGCTCGACGCCAAACTCGCCGTGACGTGCCCGCCTTGGTGCGGAACTTCCTCCCGCACCGTCCGCTCCCACAGTATGTTTCCGCTCCGGCGGTCCAGCGCAATCACCATGAACTTTTCTCGATGGGTGATCGGCGTTTCATCGTGCGCTCCCGGAGCGCCGCTGAATTTCGCGGCAAACGCCTCGCCGAACGGTGCGGCGGTGGTGACGAAAACGAGATCCCCCCACACCACGGGCGTCGAATGTCCCATTCCCGGCAAGGCCACTTTCCAGCGCACATTCTTTTCCTCGCTCCATTCCACCGGCGGGTTGGCATGGGGCGCGACGCCGGTGGAGAGTGGGCCGCGCCATTGCGGCCACTGGTCCAGCGCGGAAGTTTCACCAGCCCTTTCCGCGGCCGGGGAAACCGGCGCCGGGCCGGGCGCCGGCGCTTCGGCGGACGGCGGGCTGGGAAGTGGTGCACTTGCCGGGCGCGACGCGTCTGCCCAAGCCAATCCGCCGACGGCTAGAATCAAAACGGAAACCCGGTGGGCGGCAGTCGAGCGCATGACTTAGTGAACATGCACACGATGGGCGGAGGTTCCAGCATCGATTGCGTCTCCCAATCGCCTGCCGCCCTCGGGCTGCATGCTGGAGGAAGCCCGCCGGCTGGTGGCGGGCGGCGCCTCCGATGGACTCCGCCAGAATCGGCCGCCCCCTGGACTTAACCGCAACTTTCTTGTCCTGCACCCACCGTGTTGCGATCGTTGGCTTTTGGCTTCTTATGGTTGTTCGTCCCCGGCAGACTCGCGCTCTTTCTTCGTGTCTACTTCCCGCAAAACTCCGGTTCCCGTCCCCGGCTCCACTATTCTCGAAATCCGCGATTTGCGGATCGTGCGCGACGGCACGCGCATTCTCGACGGGCTCTCGTGGTCGGTGAACGCGGGCGAACACTGGGTCATCCTTGGCTCCAACGGCTCGGGCAAGACGTCGCTCCTCTCCGCGCTGACCGGCTACCTCTCGCCGACGCAAGGCGAGGTGACGGTGCTCGGCGAACGCTACGGCGCGAGCGACTGGCGCGAGTTGCGCAAACACATCGGCCTCGTCTCCTCGAGCATCCGCCAGATGATGGCCGAGGCCGAGCCGGCGCTCACGACGGTGATCTCGGGCAAATACGCGATGATCGACTACTGGGGCCGCGTGCGCCGCGAAGACAAGGAGGAGGCTGCGGAAATCCTGCGCCAGGTCGAAGCCGAGTACCTCGCGGCGCGCCGCTGGGGCGTCTTGTCGCAGGGCGAGCGCCAGCGCGTGCTCATCGGCCGCGCGCTCATGGCGAAGCCGCGGCTGCTCATTCTCGATGAGCCGTGCGCCGGGCTCGACCCCGTCGCGCGCGAGCAATTCCTCGCCTTCCTCCAGCGTCTCGGCGCCACGCCCGGCGCGCCGGCGCTCATCCTCGTCACGCATCACATTGAGGAGATCGTGCCGGTCTTCACGCACACCCTGCTCCTGCGCGCGGGGAGCATCCTCGCCGCGGGCACGAAGCGGGAGGTGCTGACGGCGCGCCGGCTGTCGGAGGCGTTTGGAGCACGATGCTCGATCAGCCAACGGGCGGGGCGGTATGCGATGCGGATTAGCGCACCCTGACATCGCTTGCCGGTCGCCAGCCGATCAGCTACTTTGACGCATCCCATGAGCGCCGCCTGCCTGAACTTCGACGATCTGATTGAGATCAACAAACCTCAGGTCGCCGAGTTTCAACGGCTCGCGGAACTTCTTCCTGATTCCGATGGCTCCCCGGAAAGCGCTCCCATGTCGCGGCAGGTCCACATTGTGGAAGGTCTTCTTGTTCAGACCTACGGGATCGCCTCCAAGCTGACGAAGGAGACTGGGGATCTGGCGGACATCGCCGAGATTTGGAGGAATCTGGCCTCGTTTTGCAATTCGGTGCTTCAGGCCTTGTCCTCACTGCGGAAACGGTTTCCTTCCTGCGGAACTCCCGAGCTCTATGATCTGGCTCTCGACTACAAGCTGGCCTGTGACAAAAGGCACCACCGCGTTTTGCAAGAACTCTCATGTCAGACGATCGAATTTCCGAAGGGAATATTTCCAGAGCCGAATTAGCGGAGCTGGCAGTTCTGTTCGATCAATTTGAATTTGCCTTCGATCCGCTGTCCTTGGCGGCGCGCGAGTCCGAATCGACGTTCGACGACTTGGTACTTTCCCTCTTCGAGGAGCGCGTGAAGCCCAATCACCCCGCCCTTCCGTTGCACATCTTCCATTCGAAAATCAGATCTCTTTGCCGTGCTTACCTGCGCAAGGGTACGATTTAGCATGGAGATCGCTTTCGGGCGGCTCCTTGGCTCGCTTGCCCGCACGACCGGCGTGCTCTGCGGTCTCCTCGCTCTGCCGGCCCTCGCCGCCGACGTCCCCGATCTCCCGCGCGAGTTTCGCGGCGCGTGGGTCGCCTCGGTATACAACCTCAACTGGCCGTCGAAGCCCGGCCTCCCGACCGCGCAGCAGCAGGCGGAGTTGCGCGCCATCCTGGATCGCGCGGCGAGCGTCCATCTGAATGCGGTGCTGCTCCAGGTGCGGCCGGCTTCGGACGCCCTGTACGAGTCGAAGCTCGAGCCGTGGTCCACGTACCTCACCGGCGCGATGGGCCGGGCGCCCGAGCCGCGCTGGGATCCCCTGGCGTGGGCGATCACCGAGGCGCACGCGCGCGGGCTGGAGTTGCACGCGTGGTTCAATCCGTTCCGCGCGGCGAACGACTCGAGCGGCGCGCCGGCGCCGAATCACATCGCGCGCACGCATCCCGCGTGGATCCGGCGCTTCGGCACTACGTCCTATATCGACCCCGGCATCCCCGCGGCGCGCGAGTACGTGCGCGGCGTCATCATGGATGTCGTGAAGCGCTACGATGTCGATGGCATCCACATCGACGACTACTTTTACCCGTACCCGGTGAAGGGGCGCGCGAGCGGTTTTCCCGACGGCGACACGTTTCAGCAGTTCCAGGCGAACGGCGGCAAGCTCGGGCTGGCCGACTGGCGGCGCGACAACACGAACCAATTCGTCGAGAGCCTGTATCGCAGCATCAAGACGGAGAAACGTTGGGTGAAGTTCGGCATCAGCCCCTTCGGCATCTGGCGTCCGCAAGTGCCGGAAACGATCGTCGCGGGCGTCGATTCGTATGACCAGCTCTACGCCGACAGCCGGCGCTGGCTGCGCGAGGGGTGGTGCGATTACATGGCCCCGCAGCTCTATTGGCCGATCGATCCGCCGGCGCAGAGCTTCCCGGTTTTGCTGAACTGGTGGCGCGAGCAAAACGTCACCGGCCGCGGTCTCTGGCCCGGCCTCGCGACGGAGCGCATCGGCGCCAAACTGCCGGCCTCGGAGATCGCGCGGCAGGTGGCGCTTACGCGGGAGCAGCCGGCGGGCGGGCAGATCCACTGGGACATGAAGAGCCTGATGAGCGACCAGGGCGGCATCGTCGCCCTGCTGCGCGACAAGACCTATCGCGCCGGCGCCGCCGTCCCCGCCGCGCCCTGGCTGGGCAAAGAAACGCCCCTCGCACCGAAGCTCGAGCGCCAGGGCCGCACCTTGAAATGGCACGAAACCGGCGCCGCCCCCGCGCGCTGGTGGGCCGTGCAGAGCAAGGTGAAAGGCGAGTGGATGCTGCGCATGCTGCCGGCGGGGACCACGAGCTTCACGGCGGCGGCGGATGCGGAGACGGTCGCGGTGCGAGCGGTCGATCGGTTTGGAAACGCGAGTGCGCCGGCGGTGGAGAAGTGGTAGGGAGGCTTTGCCAAAGTCGGTAGGATTGCTACAGTAGGTCCATGCCCGTTGCCGAAGCCAACTCTCACATCGTTTGCGATGCACGAGGTATTGCGTGGGTTGACGACACGAACGTGAAAGTCGTCGAGATCGCGTGCGATCACCTGGCCTACGGCTGGAGTGCGGATGCGATGCACGAGCAATTTCCTCACTTAAGCCTTGCGCAAATCCACGCGGCGCTCGCGTTTTTCTACGATCATCAAGACGATTTTGAACGGGAAATGTTGCTGCGCGAGCAGGAGGTCGCGGCGTGGAAAAGCGAACTCGGCGAGTCACCGCTGCAACGGCGGCTGCGCCAGTTGAAAATGTCCAAGTGAGCCTCGCGCTATAACTGCGCCGGCGTGGACTTCTCGACGGCGAAGGCTCCGTCGCTCCTTGATCGCGTGGCGCGCTGCTCTACGATCTCGCCATGAACCAATGGGTCATCCAGGAATACGGCGGTCCCACGGGGCTCGCCCAGGTCGAGTCACAGGCGCCCGTGCCCGCCGCGCGCGAGGTCGTCGTGCGGGTGCGCGCGGTGTCGCTGAACTACCGCGATCTGCTCAATCTCAAGGCGGCGCGGCCGGGCAGTCTTCCGCTTCCTTTCGTCCCCTGCTCCGATGGCGCGGGCGAAGTCATCGCGGTCGGGAGCGAGGTCGTGCAATGGAAGCCCGGCGACCGCGTGGCCGGCATTTTCTTTCGCGACTGGACCGGCGGACCCTTTGAGCTCGCTTACCACAAATGCGCGCTCGGCGGCTCGGCGCCGGGCATGCTCGCCGAACAGGTCGTACTGCCGGAGCACGCGCTCGTGCGCATCCCCGAGCACCTCTCCGATGCCGAGGCGGCCTGCCTTCCGTGCGCCGGCGTCACGGCGTGGCAGGCGCTTTTCACGCGCGGCGGATTGCAGGCGGGACGCACCGTGCTCGCGCTCGGCACGGGCGGGGTTTCCATCTTCGCTCTGCAACTCGCCACGGCGGCCGGCGCGCGGGTCATCATCACCTCCAGCTCCGACGAGAAGTTGGCGCGCGCCCGCGAGCTCGGCGCGGCGGAGGGGGTGAACTACCGCACTTCGCCGGATTGGGACAAGGAAGTCTGGCGGCTCAGCGGCAAGCGCGGGGTCGATCACGTGGTGGAAGTCGGCGGCCCCGGCACGCTGGAGAAATCGCTCAACTGCGTCGCCGCCGGCGGCCAGGTCGCGCTCATCGGCGTGCTGACCGGTTTCGGCCCGCCGACGGCCACGCTCTTCCCGCTGACCGCGCGGAATGCGCGCATGGACGGCATCTACGTTGGCTCGCGCGCGGACTTCGAGGCGCTGGACGCCTTCCTCACCGAGCACCGGATTCACCCGGTCATCGACCGCATTTTCCCGTGGAAAGACGCGCCGGCCGCGTACGCGCATCTCGAGAGCGGCTCGCATTTCGGGAAGGTGGTGATCGTGGCCAACGGCTCGTAGGTCGGGCAGAAAGAACCGCAACCCCTCGTGACGAAACTTTGAGACTGTGTGAAAACGCGCGAGTGCTCTTGGCCCCGGGTAGGGCGGGCGTCCCGCCAGGCGTCCCGCCCGCCCCAGCGGGCATCTTGCCCGCCTCGATTATCTCAAGGAATGGCGCACCGCTCCAAGGGCTGCTATTCGCGTCGGGCGAAGACGCCCTCCGCGGCGGGCGGGACGCCCGCCCTACCCGGGGCCGGCTGCACCGGCTGCAACGCGCGTTTTCACACAGTCTCAGGAGTTTCGTCACGAGGGAACTCAACAGCGCCTCTTTCCAGCGACGCGCTCGCCGCCTGAAGGCGGAACTACGAACGGGAACGCGACCGCGCCTCACCTCATTAGAAGCGTCTCCCACGCTCATTTTGCGGCCCCATTTCTTTCCCTTTCCAAATTCGCGCGAGGCAGTATCTTCCGAACCCCAAATTTTTTCCGAACGTCCCCGTATTTACTCCATGAATGTCGTCGTCGAACCGCTGCCCAATTGTCTCACCACTCTCCGTGTCGAGGTGGAACCCGAAAAAGTGACGGAGGCGCGCGCGGCGATCTCGAAGGAGTTCGGGCAGTCCGCGCGCATCCCGGGGTATCGCGTCGGCAAGGCGCCGCTTTCCGTCATCGAGCGCAAATTCCGCAAGGAAATCCGCGCGGAAGTGGAGAAGAAGGTGCTCGGCGATTCCACGCGCCAGGCCATTTCCGAGAAGGGGCTCCGCGTCCTGCAGCTCGCCAATATCGAAGACGTGAAGCTGGCCGAGGACAACTCGATGAGCTTCACCGCGACCGTGATCACCCAGCCCGATTTCGTGCTGCCCGAGTACAAGGGAATCATGGTCGAAGTTCATCCGACCAAGGTCACCGACGAAGAGGTCGACCGCTCGATGGAGGAGCTGCGCGAGCAGGCGGCCGATTTCGTCGATCTCGACGAGGACCGCGGCGCGGAGATGGAGGACTTCATCGTGGTCAACTACAGCGGCACGATCGACGGACAGCTCGTGCACGAGCTTTTCCCGAAGGCCGGCAAGCCGCTCTCCGGCAACGACGATTTCTGGATCAAGATGACCGAGGAAGCGTTCTTCCCCGGCTTCTGCCAGTCGCTCGTTGGCGCGCGGCCCGGCGATGTCCGAACCTTCCAGGTCGAAGTGCCGGAGGACTTCCCAGTCGAGGGGATGCCCGGACAGAAGATCGATTACGAGGTGACCATCCGCTCGATCAAGAAGAAGGTGCTACCGAATCTCGACGACGCCTTTGCCGACACGATCGTGAAAGGGAAGACGATCGACGAGCTGCGCGGCGTGACGCGCGACCAACTGGAGCGCCAGCACGCGATGGAGACCGACCGCGCCAAGCGCAACCAGATCATGCGCCACCTCCTCTCGTGGGTGGAATGCGAGCTGCCGGTCAATCTCGTCCGCCAGGAGACGCAGCGCATCCTCAGCGACATCGTGCGCGAGAACCAGGCGCGCGGCGTCGCGGATGAAGTGCTGAAGGAGAGCGAAAAGGAGATCGTCGGCTCCGCCGCGCAGACCGCGCGTGAGAAGCTGAAGGGGACGTTTATTCTCCTCCGCATCGCCGAGAAGGAGAACCTCACCGTGGCGCGGGAAGAGCTTTTCGGCCGCGTCGCGACGCTGGCGGAACGGTACGAGATGGGCTTCGAGCAGATGCTGAAAGAGCTGCAAAAGCGCGGCGCGATCGACCAGATCCAGGAGGAAATCGTCACCGCCAAGGCGCTCGATTTCGTCGTCGGGCACGCGATCGTCACCGAGACCGCGCGGCCGGCGGCGGCGCCGGCGGAGTCCTCGACCCCGGAGCCGGCGGCGCATGCCGAGCCGTCCGCGGACGAGCCGTCCGCCCCGGAGTCGGTGGCGTGATGACACGGTAAGCCGCACTCCCCGTTTGAGCCCCGCGCCGAGCGCGCCTAAGTAGGAGGACACACCAAATGATCATCCAGCCCAACAGCAGCAGCATCGTCGTTCCGCGGAGCAACTATTACCCCATCCCGATGGTCATCGAGAAGACCGGCGGGCGCGAGCAGGGGTACGACATCTATTCGCGGCTCCTCAAGGACCGCATCATCTTCCTCGGCACCGCGATCGACGACCATGTCGCGAATGCGGTCATCGCGCAGCTGCTCTTCCTCCAGATGGACGACGCGAAGAAGGACATCAGCATTTACATCAATTCGCCCGGCGGCTCCGTCACCGCGGGCCTCGCGATCTACGACACGATGCAGTTCATGACCTGCGACGTGAACACCTACTGCATCGGCATGGCGGCCAGCATGGGCGCGGTGCTGCTCGCGGCGGGCACGCATGGCAAGCGCTTTGCGCTCCCGAATTCCGACATCATGATCCACCAGGTCTCCGGCGGCGCGCAAGGCACGGCGAGCGACGTGGAGCGGACGGTCGAGTTCATGTACAAGCTGAAAAAGCGGCTCATCAAGATCCTCGCGCACCATTCCAACAAGCCCGAGGAAAAGGTGAACCACGACTCCGATCGCGACTATTACATGACGGCCGAGGAAGCGAAGGAGTACGGCCTCGTCGACGAAGTCGTGAAGAGCCGGCGCGAGCTGAAGGTGGCCTCGGACATCGCGGAGTCGGTCGGCGGGTCGGGGACGCCGCTGTCGTAGGCTTGCCGTGGGGCGCCACTGCCTTGCCCTTCGCCAAAGATGCCGTATGCTCCGTGAGTCGTATGACTGCGGACGCACTTCGAGATAAACTGGAAGCAACCCCTTTCCAACCTTTTGGGATGCGGCTGCCCGATGGCTGGATCGTCGCCGTGCCGCATCCAGAGTTTCTCTCGCTCGCCCCGAGCGGCCGCAGCGCGATTGTCTGGAAGGGGCAAGGCGAGCGGTACTCGACCGTGGACTTGCGGTTGGTCAGCGACTTGGAACCTCTGGAACCCAAAGCGAAGCGAAAGCGCTGAACCGTCACCGCAACACCCTATGACCTTCACCGCGATCGTCGAAAATGACACCATCAAATTGCCAACGCACATGCCGGACGGCACGAGGTGGAAGTAGTGGTGGAGGCGGAGCCGAGACGGCGCACACCGGCAGAGATGCTGGAGATCTTCCACAAGCTCCAGAAGGCAGTCGCGATGACACCCGAAAAAGCCGCCGAGTGGAAACGGCGCATCGCCGACGGACGAAGATAGCCAGTGATCGATCTCGACGCGAATTTCCTGATCGACGTGCTGACGCCGGAAAACCCCGAGGCTTCGATCGTCTCAGCATAGATGGCGAGCGGTATTCGACCGTCGATCTACGATTGGTCAGCGACCTGGAACCCTTGGAATCCAAAGCGAAGCGGAAGCGCGGAGGCATTCGCGCGCAGGCTGGTGAAGGATGGCGGGGCGTGCCCTGCGGACGGCATTTCGCATGTGCGCGGGATGGAGGCTGATCGTGAAGAAAGCCTGATATTTCCCTCGACAGCTTGCAGGTGACCAGTGTCACCCTCTCGCGGAACACTCCCCGATGACCTTCATCCTCAATCTCGCCATTGGTCTAATCTTCGTTTTTCTCGTCTTCAGCCTCGTGGTGACGGCGGCCAATGAGCTTTTGGTCTCATGGTTGCAACAGCGAGAGAAGTCACTTCGCGAAGGGATTGGGGAACTGCTCCACGACCGCAACTTTGTCACCAAGGCGTGCGATCTCTACGCCCATCCGCTCATCGGCGCGCTGTCGCGCAAAAAAGACGGCCAGCCGAGCTACATTCCCAAAGGGACTTTTGTCACGGCCCTCCTCGACCTGTTGGTTCCAGCCAATACCGAGTCGCCCCGCACGATCGACGAAATCAAGCTGGCGATCGCCAGGCTGATCCCGAACGGGGTGGCCGCGATCAAGGCGAACATCGCCGCGTGGAATGGAACCAATGCGCAACAGTTCCAGGCCGACCTCGACGACCTCGAAGGCGCGGACGCGAAGAAAGAAAAGCTTCTCTCCGAACTCCACGACTTGACGGGAGAACAAACGGAGTCGGCAGAATTCCTAAAAAACCGGGAGTTCCTGGCCGCGAAGAACCCTGCCGTGGTCGCAAAATGGGTGACCCATCTCGCTTTCGTCAAGGCTGGCAGCAATGCGAATGCGCAGGCGGCCGCGGACGCGGTCGACACTGCGCGCCTGGCTGCCACGGTGGATCCTGTCGCTCTGAAAACCGGTCTCCAAACCCTCGTCACGTCTTGGGACGCGGACCTCAAAGCGAAGCGTGCCCAGATCAATAACCTTGGGCCGCAAACCGCCGCCGCGCGCAAGAGGCTCTCGGATTTCGTGCACGCCACGGTGGGCACCCCGCAAGCCTTTCTCAAGACCTGGCTGCCTTACGTCGGGCTCGTGCCGATGTTGGCCGGTCTGGGGATGTTGAGCCTGGCGCCGGATTCTCCGGCGATGGGATGGTTCGGCCTCGCCCTGACCGCGATCGGCGGAATCTTGACCGGCATTTTTGGGTGGAAGAGGCTCAAGGGCCCTGCGGCGCCGGTGACCGCCGGTTCGGCCCTGCCGGTCGCCTTGGAGATCCAGGCCTACCTCTCCGCGGACAAGCTGAGGGCGACTTTCACCGCCTTGCTCGACGAAGCGAAATACGATCTGGAGACCTTCAAGACCCGCCTCGGCGACTGGTTCGACAACTCCATGCTCCGGGTCACGGGTTGGTACAAAGCCCGCACGCAGCTTTACCTCTTCCTGCTCGGCCTGGCCTTCGCCGCATTCGCCAACGTGGACTCCCTCCACATCATGCGTTATCTCGCGAAGGATCCGACGGTGGCCAAGAGTTTTGCCGATGCCATCGTACAAACGACGGCGTCGGCGCGCACGCAACAAGAGGCGCTCAAGACCGCGGAAGCCGACTTGAAAACGAAGCAGGAAGCCGCGCAAAAATCGACGGCGACCGACGCCGACAGGGCGGCGGTGGCGGTCGCCCAGAAGGCGAGAGACGACGCGGAAAAGTTGGCGAAGGCCTCTCTCGCGGCCATTCCAGCCGCGGCGACTCCCACGGCGGGCGACGATCTCCAGTCCATCGCGGCCAGTGCCGACAACCAGATCAAACAAACGTTCGCCAATCTTGGGGGAGCCTCGATCCCCATCGGGTGGGGCGCCACCGAGCGACGCTACTTCCTCGCCGAGCGAGCCAAGGAAGAAATGACGGAAGAACATTCTCCGCTCTCCAAGTGGATCGTCGAAAAACTCCTTCCCGATAAGACGCCCCCGAGCGACTTCGCGAAATACCGTCTGGACAGATCCCATGCCCTCACGGCGATCCTCGGGTTCCTTCTCACCGCGCTCGCCGGCTCGATGGGCGCACCGTTCTGGTTCGACAACCTGAACAAGATCATCACCATCCGCTCTTCGGGCAAGAAGCCGGAGGAGGAGGCGAGCCGGAAGAAGAAAGAGGATGCGGCCCAATAGGGCGGCGGGGCGTCCGTCCCTCGATGCAGAAAATCTCCGAGCTTTCGGGGTGACGCGGACGCAGGACGTGCTTCTATTCTTAAGCGGAGAGCCGGCGCGCCCAGCACTTGCTCTTTGCTTTCAGCCCTCCAATTTTTTTCACCCAGCACCCACGACTTCATGGCACGAGCTTCCAATCTCACGATGTGTTCCTTCTGCGGCAAAAGTCATGCGGAGGTGCGCAAACTCATCGCGGGTCCGGGCGTCTACATTTGCGACAGTTGCATCAACGTCTGCAAAGGGATCCTCGACAAGGAATTGAATGAGGAGAGCCGCCGGCAATCCGCCACGCTGCGCGTGCCGAAGCCGGCGGAGATCCGCCGTTCGCTCGACGCCTACGTCATCGGCCAGGACCGCGCGAAGAAGGTCCTCTCTGTCGCCGTCCACAACCACTACAAGCGGCTGCTGCACAACTCGAGCATCGGCACGAGCACGAGCAACTCGCTCCAGATGGACCCGCTGGCCGACGTGGAGATCGAGAAGAGCAACATCCTGCTCATCGGCCCGACCGGCTCCGGCAAGACGCTGCTCGCGCGCACCCTCGCCCGCGTGCTCGATGTCCCCTTTTGCATCGCCGACGCGACCACGCTGACCGAGGCCGGCTACGTCGGCGAGGACGTGGAGAACATCATTCTGCGTCTGCTCCAGGCGTCGGACTACGATGTGAAGCGCGCCGAGATGGGCATCGTCTATATTGACGAAATCGACAAAATCGGCCGCAAGACGGACAACGTCTCCATCACGCGCGACGTGTCGGGCGAAGGCGTGCAGCAGGCGCTGCTGAAGATCCTCGAGGGGACGACCTGCAACGTCCCTCCGCAAGGCGGGCGCAAGCACCCGCACCAGGAATACATCCAGGTCAGCACCGAACGCATCCTCTTCATCTGCGGCGGCGCATTCGTCGGCCTCGACAAGATCATCGAGAAGCGCAAGGGGAAGAAGGTCCTCGGCTTCGGCGCCCCGCAACATCCGGGGGAAGGGAATGATGTCGAGATCCCCGCGAGCGAGCAACTGCGCTTCGCCGAGCCGGAGGATTTGCTGATGTTCGGCATGATCCCCGAGTTCATCGGCCGTCTCCCGGTGGTGACCGCGCTCGACCCGCTCTCGGAAGACGAGCTGGTCATGATCCTGACCGACACGAAGAACGCGATGATCAAGCAGTACACCAAGCTGCTGAGCATGGAAGGCGTCGGCCTCACCGTGACCAAGGACGCCCTGCGCGCCCTCGCCGCGCAAGCGGTGACCAAAGGCACCGGCGCGCGTGCGCTGCGCTCCATGATCGAGCGCCTCATGCTCGACATCATGTACGAGATCCCGAGCCGCGAAGACGTGGCCGACGTGACGATCAACCGCGCCGTCGTCGAGGGGAAGAAGCAGCCGCTCATCCGGCGCAAGCAGGACAAGGACGCGGCGTAGGGGGAGCGAGAAGACAATGAGACAGTGAGATGACGCGGCACCCGCGTCGCGCAGTTCACTCATTGTCTCATTGTCCCTGCTCGATTTCGAAGCACGGACGCAACGCGCGCTTGACGTGCCGCGCCGCAATGTATTGGGTATGCCCATTATATGTCTGCCCAACACTCCCATCCGGCGGCAGGGTTTCAGGAGGGGCTCGGGATGCTCACGCGCCGCGTGTATTTTCACATGGTGCGGGGCGCGGGCCGGCTGTTGCAGCCGCTGGAGGTAACGGTCGAGCAATACATCGTGCTCGCCCTCCTGGCTGAGGAAGCGGGGCTGACGCAACAGGAACTCGTGAAGCGCTGCGCGTCGGACCCGCGCACGATGGGCAAGATGCTCGATGCCCTCGGCGCCAAGGGCTGGACGAAGCGCGTCCATCACCGGACGGATCGCCGCGCGTGGCAGATCGTGCTCTCCGCCAAGGGCCGCCGCGTGGAGCAGCAGATGGAACGGGCGCTCATCCCGTTGCGGGCGCAGCCGGCGCGGATTCTGGGCGCCGCCAAATTGCAGGCGTTCAAGAAAATGCTCGCGCTGCTCGGGGAGGAATTGGACCCGGCGAAGTGGCTCTTCAGCGAAGCCAGTCCACGCAAATCACCACGCCCGACCAAGCCCTCCAAACCCACGCCCCCATGAAACCGATCGCCGTCCTTTGCCTGTCACTCGTCCTCCTCCCCTTGGCCGCGCCGCGGATCGAGGCGCAGGCGGTGGACGCCGCCCGGTTGCGCGAGCTGCGCCAGAAGGCGCAGAGCTCGACGATTACTCCGCAAGAGCAAGCGGAACTGGATGCGGCGATGAAAGCGCGCGCGGCCGGAAGAACGCCCGCCGCCGGATCCACGCCGGCACCACGCCCCACGACTCCCGGAGCGGCCGAGGAGCGCCGCGCACAGTACGCGGAACGCCAGGAATTCTCGCTCCAGCGCATGCGTGAAATGGGAAAAACCGCCCTGGAGGCGGCCGTTGCGCGCAAGGCGGGCGAAGGGCCGAAGCGCGATTATTTCGTGAACAACGAAACCGGCGACGACCAGGCGAACGGCCTCACCCCCGAGCGTGCCGTTCGCTCACTGCGGAAGGGTGTTTCGCTTCTGAAGCCCGGCGATTCGCTGCATCTCGCGGTGACGAGCCAGCCCTATCGCGAGACATTGCAACTGGGCGATGATTTCGGCGGCGTACCCGGCAAGCCGATCATCATCGAAGGACACGGCGCGACCATTGACGGGTGCGATCCTCTGCGGCTCGACGGGTGGACGGAAGCCGGCGCACCCGGTCTCTACCAGAGCGCCAGGTTCATGGCGGAGCTGGAGGAATTCACCGATGAGGCCAAGCTCATGCGCGTCTTTTTCATGTTCGATGGCGTGGTGCAGCACATGGGCCGGAGCAGCAAGGGAGCGAAGCCGCGCTTCAAGGCGCCCGGAGAGCTGGCGGCCGGCGAGTGGACCTACGCCGCCGCGGAGAAAGCCTTCTACGTGAAGGTCGCCGGGAAGCTGGCGGACGCCAAAGTCTCCGCCCCGTATCGTCGCAACGGCGTCGCGATTCGCGCGCCAAAGGTCGCCCTGACCAATGTCGTGATCAGGGACCTCATCGTCTCCCACGTGCTCAACGACGGCTTCAATATCCACGGCACCACAAAGGATCTCCTGCTCCAGAACATCGCCGCGTACGAATGCGGCGACGACGGCATCAGCCCGCACGAAACCTGTGAAGTGACGATCGACGGCTATTGGGGCGTCGGCAATTCGACGGGGATGGGGAACGGCTACATCAGCGTGACGAACGCGAGCAACATCCGGCTCGAGGCAATCTGGGGCACCAATTCATGACGGCCCATGAGTCGACCACCACCCTGCGCAACGCGATCATCATCGCCCCCGCCGGCACGCAGCCGATCAACATTACCAATTCGCAGCATGCCCTGCTCACCTTGGAGAATGTGCAGATCAGTTCCGCCCCCGGGCAAAAGATCCTGAACGTGGTCAACAGCCGGATCGAAGCGCGTCACATCACGGTCATGGTGCCGGAGTGGGAGAACGCGGGAGCGATTCACGTGACCGCGAGCGTGATCGGCGGCACGAAGGTGACCAACCTCGCCGGCGGCGCCTGGAGCGGCGAACAGAACGTCTACGCGATCGCCTTCGATGCGGACGCCAGGAACACCGACTGCGCGAACGAGCCGTTTGGCCACGAGATCCTGAAAACGCCCCGGCAACCCTTTCCCGGCGCGGGCGCGACGGCGGCGGAGTTCAAGATTCCACCCCGGCCGGTGCCGCATCCGGCGGCGGGTAAGTTCACGGCGCTGGCGACGGGCGTACCGTAGGCATCGTCGAAATTCGGTTGGAGAGCGCGGGCGGCTCTGCTACTGCTCTGCCGCTCATGTCACCCGACGCCGCCGATCTGCTCCTGGAAGTCTCGCTCTTCCAGCTCCTCGACCAGCAGGAGCGCGCGGCGCTGGTCGCGAACATGCAGTCCGTCGACTACGCAGCCGGCGAGATGCTGTTCGAGATCGGCGCGCCCGGCGATGCGCTGTATGTCGTCGCGGCGGGCGTCGTGGAAATGTTCTTCAAGAACGACACCGGCGAGCGGATCCTGCTGGAGACCGCGCGGCGGGGCGACTTTTTCGGCGACCTCTCGTTGCTCGATGGCGGCAGCCGCAGCGCCTCGGTGATGGCGGTCGAGGACGCCGTCCTGCTGCGGCTGGATCGCCATGACCTGAAGCGATTCCTGCTCGGTCACCCCGAAGCCGCGATGGATCTGCTGGCGGCGATGGGACGCCGGCTGCGCGTCACGGTGGAGCAATTGCGCCACACGGCCTCGCGCAACGCGAACACCGAGTCCGAAGACACGCGCGGCGTGGTGGCCAAGGCCGCCGACTGGATCGCCGCGTTTTCGGGCAGCCTCACCTTCCTCTTCCTGCACGTCTTCGGGTTCGCGATTTGGATCCTCCTGAATTCACTCAACTTGGGGATCACGCATTTCGACCCGTTTCCGTACGGTTTCCTCACGCTGGCCGTCTCGCTCGAGGCGATCTTCCTGTCGGTGTTCGTGCTCTTGAGCCAGAACCGGCAGGTCGAGAAAGACCGCATCCGCTCGGACATCGAGTACGACGTGAATCTCAAGGCCGAGCTCGAGATCGCGCATTTGCACGAGAAGGTCGACCGGCTGACCTCGGATGTCTTGAAGGGGCTGGATCAGGTGCAGCAGCGGCTCGGGAAGGGCTGAGCGCCGCCGGCCTCTTCACGGCTGTTTCGCGCACATCTCCTTGAAGCGCCGGCTGATCTCCTCGGGCGAGACATCCTCCTGGTGCGTCATGAGATTCCACTTGTGCCCGAACGGGTCGGTCACTCCGCCGGCGCGGTCGCCGTAGAATTTGTCCTCGAGCGGCTGCCAGACGGTCGCGCCGGCCGCCACCGCCTGGTGAAACATCGCGTCGGCGTCTTCCACGTAGAGCACGAGGCCGACGGGCGTCCCGTTGAGCGCCTGCGGGGAGACCGAGCCGCACTCCGGAGACTCGTCGGCCAGCATGATGATGGAATTGCCGATCACGATCTCCGCGTGGCCGACGCTGTGGCCGTCCGGCCCCGGCATGCGAAAGCGTTCCTGCGCGTTGAACGCTTTCTTGTAAAACTCGATCGCCTCCGCGGCTCCGCGGATCGAAAGATACGGAGTCACGGTGTGGAAGCCTTCAGGGATGGGATTGACGGAAGTGCTCATGGGTATGGGTGGGTGCGGGAAGAGAAGGTGTCCCGGTGCGGCCGGCGTGGCAACGCTTCTCATCGGGCGCGGAAAAGCATTGCGCCAAACTCGGCTCCCTCACTACCTTGCGCCGAAGGAGGCAAGAGCAGCACCCACCCGTCATGCAGTACGATTTTTTCCTGAGTTATGCCTGCCAGGATAACACGCCGGCGATTCCGGGACGCCCGGACTCCGAATGGGTGACGACGTTTCAGAAGGTGCTCTCCGGGAAGCTGCAGTATTATTTGGGACGGCGGGCGGAGATTTTTTTCGACACCAGCGACCTGAGCGGCAATTCCGCGCTCACCCGCGAAATCGAGGTCGGGATCGACAGCAGCCACCTCTTGGTCGCGATCAGTTCGCCCACCTACTACCGGCGCCCGTGGTGCAAGCTGGAGCGGGACCGGTTCATCTCCCGGCTCGGCCCACGGCCCGTGGAGGCGAAGCGGGTGTTCGTCATTCACACCATCGACGTGGACCGCCTCATCCATCCCGAGACCTGGCAGGCGGCGTTCTTTCCGGATGTCGGCGGTTACTACTTCTTTTGCGAGAAAGACAAACGGAAACATACCCTGGGCACGCCGGTGCTCGATCCGGCCACTCCCGAGGGGCAGGCCTACTACCTGGAAATCGACCAACTGGCACAGGACATGGCGGCGCGCATCCAGGAGCTCGCCCAACCCGCGCCTCCGATCGGCGCGGCGCCGGCGCCCGTGGGCGGCGCGTCTCCCGCCGCGGAGAGCGACGCCGTTTTCCTCGCGGAAAATGCCTTCCGCTCGCGCGCGGAGCGGGAGGAGTTGCGGGCCGCGCTGCGCGCCGCCGGGTTCGAAGTGCGGCCCGCCGCGAGCCTGGCGGGCAAGCCGCCGGAAGAACTCGCGGCGGCGATGCAGGGTGCGCTCGCGTTTGTCCAGATCGTCAGCCCCGTGCTGCTGGAGCGGCCGGACGGGAACGGGACGACCTACGACCAGGTGCAACTGCAGGCCGCCACGGCGGCCGGGCTCCCGCGTTTTCGCTGGCGGGCGCTCGACCTCGACGTGGCGGCCGCCGCCGCGAACTTTCCGGGTTACACCGAGTTTGCGACGGCGCACGACGTGCGGCAGCAGCTCCTGCCGGCGTTCAAGGAGGAGCTCGTCACCGCGCTGAAGGATCTGCGCGCCGGGCGGCGGGTGAAGCAGGCGGTGCAGGGCGAGGAGCGCTTGGTGCTCATCTCGGGCGAGGCGCGCGATCTCGCCCAGGCCGGTGCGGTGTTTGAGCACCTCGAAAAGAACGCGCTCGGTCATTACGTGGCGGAGTCGCCGGCCGAGGAGATGCAGGCCGAGGATGTGCGCGGATACCTGGTCCTCTACGGCGGCAGCCCGGCGGAATGGGTGCGCGATCAGTTGAAGATCCTCCGCACGCTCCCCAAGACGCGAAAGGACGCCTTGCGCGTGGGGATTTACTTCTGCCCCCCGACGCCGGAAGCGGGCAGCCGCCCGCTGCTCTACGACATGCCGAAGTTTCATAAAATTCGCTGGGACGACCCGCCGTCGCTCGACGCCTTCGCCAGGGCGGTCGCGGAATGACCTGATTGACGTGAATGACGACCAGCGCGCGTTCCCGTTTCGTCATTCGTCATTCGTCATTCGTGCTTTCTTAACCATGTCCACGCCCGCCTCCGCTTCCTGTCCCTACCCGGGGCTGCGCGCCTTCTTCACCGAGGAGCGCGACTGGTATTTCGGCCGGGAGGCGCACGTGGACGCCATGCTCACGCGCCTGGAATCGAACCGCTTTCTCGCGATCGTCGGCTCGAGCGGCTCGGGCAAATCCTCGCTGGTCTTCGCCGGGCTCATCCCGGCGCTCCGGGAAGGACAACTCGCCGGCAGCCGCACCGATGCGCAGGGCGAGGCCGCGCCGTGGAGCGTGGTCTGCTTTCACCCTGGGAACCATCCCCTCGAGGAGCTCGCCGGCGCGATCGTGAAGGAGGCGCGCGCCCCGGACGATCCGCACCTGGCCGGCTACGTGCGCGCGGCGCTCGATTCCGGCGATCTCATCCAGGCGCTCGCCACGGCGAAGCTGCTCGATCCCGCCCGCGAGACGCTGGTCTACGCGGACCAGTTTGAGGAGCTTTTCCGGTTCAGTGAAAAGAGCAGCCGCGCCGCGCAGGAGGAGGCGCTGCGTCTCTCGCAGCTCCTGGTCGCCGCCGCCGGGCAGAAGGAAGTCCGTCTCCACCTCCTGCTCTCGATGCGCTCGGAATTCATCGGCGAATGCGAGCGTTTCCCCGGCCTGCCGGAGCTGGTCAGCCAGAGCCAATTCCTCACGCCGCGGCTCAGTCGCAAGCAACTCGAGCAATCGTTCGGCGGCCCGGCGCAGGCGGTCGGCTGGGCCGTCGCGCCCGACGCCCTGACCGCGCTCTTGAACGACTGCGGCAACTCGCCCGACCAGCTTCCGCTCGCGCAACACGTCCTGCGCCGCATGTGGGCGCACGCTGCCGCCGATTCGCGCGAGCTGTTGACGCTGGAAGACTACACCGCGACCGGCGGCATCCGCACCTCGATGGCGCAACACGGAGACGAGATTCTGACCTCGCTCCCAAAGCCGCACGGCGAGGAGGTCGCGCGCGTACTTTTCATGGCGCTCTGCGATCAGCGCGAAGAGGGGCCCTTGGTGCGGCGGGTGAGCAGCCGGGAGGAAGTCGAAGCGCTGGCCGGCGGGCAGCCAGAACTGGCGGCCCAAGTGATTACGGCTTTCGCGGGCGACGATCCCGGTTTCATCCGCGAGGATGGAGGCGCGCTCGATGTGCGGCATGAAGCGGTCCTCCGGCAATGGCCGCGCATCGCCGAGTGGCGGGCGCGGGAAGTGGAGAATGAGGAGTGGTTGCATGAGCTGGCCGCCGCGGCGGAGGATTACGAAAACGCGCCGCTGGAGGGAGAACTATGGGTGGGCAAAGGGCTCCGGAGGACCGAGGCGTGGTTGTTGAAGGAAAAACCTTCCGAGCGCTGGGCAACGCGGCACGGGGTGAAAAACTGGGACCAGTGCCTGCGGTTCCTCGACCAGTGCCGCCGCCGTCGCGTCACCGCCGGGCTGACGCTGATTGCGGTCATCGTGGTGGTCCTCACGGTGCTCGGCTTCACGTTTGTTCCGCTGTGGGCGAACGCCCGGAAAAACCGGCTGGAGGCGGTGGAGGCTTCCCGGAAGCGCCTCGAGCTCATCAAGGTCTTTGCCAAAGTCGCCGACGACCTCTCGGGGCCGATCACGAAAAGCGCCATCGCGGCGCTGTTCGAGGAGGAGCAGCAAACCACCCAGTTGATCGCAAAAATCTACTCGGCCGCCGGTCTGAAACCGGTCGGTGAGACGCCGGATGATTCGACCGTGAACCCTGTGGCCCCGGCCGCCGTGAAGTCGCCCGGAGCGGCCGAGAGGCCGGCCGCCAAGGTGCCGCCGGACCAGGAGGACTTCGAGCTGCTCCTCGATGCCAGAAACAGCGTCAAAGAAGCCGCGGACGACCTGGCCCGCGTGACGGAATCGCTTTCCCAAGCCGCCCCGGCCACGGGCGATGCGGCCTTCGCCGAGAAAATCAAAACGCTCCAGGAGAAAGCGGTCGATGTCGAGGGTCGCCGGCGCGCGTTAATCCGGCGCCCGGAGGCGAAAATCGCGATCGAGACCTCGCTGGAATCGCTCCTGGCCGTGACGGAGCAAACGCTGGCCGAACTGCTCGACCAGGATTCGCTGGACCTTGCCTTGGTGAAGGAAAAGGATGCCCAGCTCCTGGAGGCGACCGCCGACATGGAGGCGATCGAGGGGATTCGCGGCGCGGCCGTCGTGCTCGGTTTCGAAAACAAGGACGACTTCATCGCCTTCGCCCGGCGCGAGGCGAAAATAGAAGCCACCCTCGCGATCGCCCGGAGAGCGAGGGCGTCCGCCGCCTCGGGCGTCACCCTGCTGAAGTGGACGCCGGAAGGGAATTCGCCACGGCGCTTGGAAATGGCCGACAAGGTGAACCGCATCCGCTTCATCACCTCCGGGGTGATCGATCCGCCGCTGATCGCGATCGCGTCGGGAGACGGAAAGAAGGGGGTCATGCGGGTGTCGAAAAGGGACGGCTCGACGCTCTGGGACAGCCCGACCTGGAGTGCGCTCACCGACCTTTCCATCAGTCCGAAAGGTTATAAGGCGGTCGTGGGGACCAACGGGAGCACGGTCGACGTCCTCAGTTGGAGCTTCAATTTCGATGGCATTTTGAATATGCCCATTACGCGGCACCGCGACTCGATCACCGATGTGGAATTCAGCCACGGCGGAGATCGGATCACCTCGGCGAGTGCGGATCGTACGGTGCGGGTCTTCGATTCGAAGTCGCTCGCTCAGCTTTATTTCAGCAGCCCGGCGCTGCCTGGGATCGTCACCTCGGTGAAGTTTCATCCCAAGGACAACCTCGTGGTCAGCGGCTGTGACGACGGCGGCGTGCGGCTGCACACCATCGACCAGCCGGGCGTGCAACTGCTGGGCAAAATGGGTGCGCCGGCCCGCCGCCCGGAGTTCAGTGCGGACGGCAAGCTGGTCGTCGCGGCCAGCGGCGACAAGACGGTGCGGATCTGGACGATTTCGCCCGTGGCGGAGGCCCTGAAGCTCGAGCACACGGCGCCCGTTCAGCAGGCCACCTTCCGCCCGGTCGATGAACCGCGCGGCTACTCCGTCATCACCTGCGCCAGCAATGGCGAGCTGCGCCGGATTCAGTTCAGCAAGGAAGGAGAGGAGTCCCCGGTCCTGCTGACGACCGGTCTCGAGCCGCGCCACCCCGGGACGGTGCATTCCGTTTCCTGGAGCAGTGACGGAGCCTGGCTGGCCAGTGTCGGCGGCGGCGAAGTGCTGGTCTGGCGGTGGACGGACCAAGGGCCGGTCGCCCGTCTCCAGATCGGCGGGCTCCATCGCGACACCTCGCGCGCCGAGTTTTCGCCCGATGCGCGGTGGCTGGTGACCTACGGCGGGGATCAGGTCGCGCTCCTGTGGGATTTGTCGAAGCTGGGTGGGCGCTAATCCTTCCCCTGCTCCTGCTCCTGCTCCTGCTCTTGCTCTTGCTCTTGCTCTTGCTCTTGCTCTTGCTCGTGATCGAATGCCGGAAGGACGGAAGCGGTTAGGATTCGAGCAAGAGCAAGAGCAAGAGCAAGATTGAGATTGGGGGGGCGACGCGCCCCCGACCTTGGACCGTCATCGCCGCCCCCAAACCTCCGCTTCCCTTCCGCGCGCGGGTTCGGTAAATGTCTCGCCCGTTATGCATTCCCTCCCATTTCACCGCGCCGCGCCGGCCCTCCTCCTGGCGTCGTTGGCATTCCTTTTCACCCCGCCGCTCGCGCAGGCCGATCCGGTCGCGCCGCCGCCCGGTTTCACCGCGCTTTTCAACGGCACCGATCTCACCGGCTGGCGCGGCGGCTCGACCTTCGACCCGCGCAAGCTCGACGCCATGGACGCGGACGCGCGCAAGGCGCAGATCGACAAATGGACGGGCACGATGAAGGAGCACTGGAAGGCGGAAGGGAGCGAGTTCGTCAACGACGGCAAGGGCGACTACGCGACCACCGAGAAGGACTACGGCGATTTCGAGCTGCTGATCGATTACAAGACGGTCCCCAAAGCCGACTCCGGCATTTACCTCCGCGGCACGCCGCAGGTGCAGATCTGGGATTCGGTCGACCCCGAGAAGTTCGCGCTCGGCTCCGACAAGGGCTCCGGCGGCTTGTGGAATAATCGCGCCGGCTCGCCGGGCAAGGATCCGCTGGTCAAAGCCGACAAGCCGTTCGGCGAGTGGAACCATTTCCGCATCGTCATGGTCGGCTCGCGCGTCAGCGTCTGGCTCAACGAGCAGCTCGTGGTGGATCACGCGATCCTCGAGAACTACTACGACAAGGAGCACAAGACGGCCGTGCCGCCGAAGGGGCCGATCGAGCTGCAGACGCATGGCGGCGAGATTCGCTGGCGCAATATTTACCTCCGCGAGATCGGCTCCGACGAGGCGAACAAGATCCTGAAAGAGCACAGCGACCAGACCGGGTTCAAGGCCGTGTTCAATGGCACGGATTGGGACGGCTGGGACGGCCCGACGGCGAATTATGAAATCGCCGACGGCGCGATCCGCTGCCTGCCCGGCAAAGGCGGCACCATCTTCACCAAGGAGGAATTCGGGGACTTCGTCGCGCGGGTGGAAATCAAGATCCCGCCGGGCGGCAACAACGGCCTCGCGATCCGCTACCCCGGCCACGGCGACACGGCGTATGAAGGGATGTGCGAGAGCCAGGTGCTCGACGACAACTACGAAAAGGTGCGCGGCAAGATCGATCCGCGCCAGGCGCACGGCTCGGCCTACGGCATGGTCGCGGCGCAGCGCGGCTACCAGCATCCGAACGGCGAGTGGAACTACGAGGAGGTCACGGTCAAGGGCTCGACGCTCAAGGTGGAGCTCAACGGCACCGTCATTCTCGACACCGACCTGAGCACGGTCGACCCCGCGACCTTCATGGCCAACCACCCGCACCCCGGCAAGGATCGCACGAGCGGATCGTTCGGGTTCGCCGGCCACAGCGACCCGGTGGAGTTTCGCGAAGTCTTCATCAAGAAGCTCTAGCGGCGGGTCCCGTCCGATTCTTAAGAAAACCACCGAACCGGCGGGACTAGCGGTATGGAACTCCTTTCACCTCTCCTTCTCTGGGTAGCGCTCCTCATCGGAGGCCTGGCCGGCCTCTGGATGACGGTGCTGGGCTTCCGGCGGCACTGGGCGTGGGGCTTGGGACTCTGCCTGCCGCAGATCGCGCAGGGCTTTTCCATCTTCGCCTTCTTCCAGGGGACCGAGCCCTCCGAGCCGGCCTACGTGTCGCTGAACGCGATCGGCGCCGTCCTCTACCTTTGCTTTCTCGTCGCGGCGTGGCCGGAAACGAGGTCGCCCTTCTTTTGGTGGCTCACCTCCGTGGGGCTGATGGTCCTCTTCTTCCTGACCCTGTTCGAAACGAACGGCGTGATGAGCGCTCACGTCGCGCGGCTCCTGCGCGCGCGCGGAGTCACGCACGTGCACATCGACCGCTTCGACAACGCGCTGGAATCGCGGTTTCAGCGGGGACGCCCGGCGAACGCCCCTCCGCTGCGCGGGCCGCGCATTTCACGCGACCGAAATGAAACCGCGCCGGCCGCTCCCACGCCGCCGCCCGTCTTTCGCTCCCGCCTGCCCGCCCCCGCGGCGGCGCCGGGCGAGCGCGAGCCGGCGCAACCGGGCATCTACTATCTGCTGGAGCGCGTGACCGTGACGACCGCCAAGGGGGTGAAGGCCGGTCTGCCGGGCGAGAAGGTCATCCTGCTCCAGCGGCTGCCCGGCAACAAAATGAAGGTGACCGTCGACGATGCGGATTTCATCGTGCACACGTCGCAGGTGACCGACGACATCCGGGTGGCGCGCGAGTTGGAGAAACAGGATTTCGTCGCCCGCGGCGGCACGCTCTGACCCGCGCCGCATGACCGAGACCGAGGCCTGCGTCGCGCTGAACCTGATTCCCAACATGGGACCGGTGCGGCTGCGCCGGCTGCTCGCGCGCTTCGAGACCCCCGCGCGCCTCCTCTCCGCCAAGCCCGCCGAGTTACGCAGCGTCGAGGGCATCGGCCCCGAGCTCGGCGCCGCCATCGCCGAATGGGAAAGCCGCGTCGACCTCGCCGGCGAGCTGCGGCTCATCAAGGAATTCGGCGCCCGCGTCATCACGCAAAGCGCGCCGGAATATCCGCCGCAGCTCCGGCAAATCCACAATCCGCCGATCGTCCTGTATCTCTGGGGCGAGCTGCTCGAGCGCGACCGGCACGCGATCGGCGTCGTCGGCTCGCGCAAGACCAGCCACTACGGCCTGGAGTCCGCCAAGAAGCTCGCCTACCAACTCGCCTACGCGGGGCTGACCGTGGTCAGCGGCCTGGCGCGCGGCATCGACACCGCGGCGCATCAAGGCGCGCTCGCCGCGCACGGGCGCACCGTCGCGATCATCGGCTCGGGGTTGATGGATCTCTACCCGCCGGAAAACCTCGCGCTGGCGGAAAAGATCACGCACTCCGGCGCGGTCATCAGCGAGTTCCCGATGAAGTTTCCGCCGAGCCAGCAGACGTTTCCGTATCGCAACCGCATCGTGGCCGGCTGGGGCAGCGGCGTGTTGGTCGTCGAGGCCGGGCTGAGCAGCGGCGCGCTCATCACGGCCAACCAGGCGCTCGAGAACGGGCGGCTCGTCTACGCCGTCCCCCACCCCATCGACCGCCCGACCTCGATGGGCGGCAACCGGCTCATCCAGCAAGGCGCCAAGCTCGTGATGGGCGCCGGCGACATCCTCGACGACCTGCAATCGCTCTTCCCCGGAATGCCGCCAACCGAGCGCGCGCAGGAGGTCTCGCTCAGTGAGCAGGAAGCCGGCGTGCTGGCGCAAGTGCGCGCCGACGAGACCGGCCTCGACGAGATCGTCAACGGCAGCGAGCTCCCCCTGCACAAAGTGAGCGCGACACTCTTGAGCCTGGAGATGAAACGGCTGGTCAAGCAACTGCCCGGGCAGTTGTTCGTGAGGCTGAGCGCGGCGGGGTGAAGGGAGGAATGTGATGAAAGTGATAAGAAAGGCAGTAATCAGTAAGCGTGCCGCTGCGGATGCGGGACGTTGTTGTCCACTGTGACGATGGGGCTATTGACCGTCGTGCTGCCGGTGTAGGTGCTCGCGCCGGTGAGGGTGAGCGTGCCGGCGCCCGCCTTGGGCAGCGCGTTGCCCATCGCGCCGTTGCCAATCGCCGCCCAGCGTCAGCGGGTTGCCGGCGTTGGTGATGGTGATGGTGATGGTGCGGGTGGTCCTCGGCAGCGCGCCGAGCGAGACCGCGCCGGTGCCGAGATTCATCGGAACGCTGCCGGTCGCGGTGAAATCGGCCTCGATCGTCACCGGATCGTTGTTGGCGTTGACGAAGCTCGTCTTGCTGTCGAGCGTGCCGCAGTAAATCTTCAGCGACTT
>DASYIS010000584.1:0-7344 GCA_035997375.1 Chthoniobacteraceae bacterium | reverse complement strand
AAAGCGCTTCGCGCCCGCGCTTAACCCCGCTTCTTCTTCTGCCAATATGTCATCCCCTGCTCAAAGCACGTATTCGGCAGATCCTCCACGTGCGCGCGGAGGAACGACTCGGCGTCCTTCACGCCGCGGTTGTACGCGAGGGGAGCGATCTCGGTCATGAAGTACTCCAGCAGGAACTTCGCGCGCATCTCGCTGAGCTCCTGCTCGAGCTCGTCCCGGAAGTAGCGCTTGAGCGAAGGGACGATCTCAGCGATCTCCTCCTTGGTCAGTTCGAGAGCCATGGGTCAATCCCGGGCCGGGCGCTGGTCCGCGGCGGCCGGCTCGCCGAGGCCGACCTCTTTCAATAACGCGGCGCGGCGCTGGTGGAGCTCGGCGCTCCCGGGGTCGGCGGCGATGGCAGTGGAGATCGCCTGGAGCGCGTCGTACCAGAGGCCGGCCTCGGCGTAGAGATTGGCGCGCTCGGCGGGCGGGGCGCCGGCGAGCTTCGCTTCCAATCCCGCCGGCGCGGCGACACGCTTGATCTTGCCGCCGGCGATGACGTCCTTCGACCGGTTTGCCTTGTCGACGACGAGCGCGATGTTCCAGCGATAGGTCACGCCCGGCTGCAGCTCGACCTTCTGCCGCGCGAGCGAGAGCGCGCGGATGCCGGCGTTCTCCGCCGTGGCGAGGTCGACTTTGACGAGGGGCTTTGCTTTGTCCGGCTCGGTGAGCGTGATTTCGAAACCGGCTTTCGACGGCGCGCTCTGGTACCAGAAAAGCGTCGGCTGCGCCTGCGAGGTGAGCGCGACGTGATCTGGCGTCAGCACGTCGATCGACGGCAGCTTCCCGCCGGCGGCGTCGGTGCCGCCGCGCGTGCCGCCGGAGATGCGCTCGCCGATTTTCTCCGCGGCCAGCATCGGCGGCTTGTACTTGATCGGCGCCAGTTTCTTCACCGGCGGCGTCGCGGCCGCGGGCGCTTCCGCGGGCTCCGCGGCGAAGAGCGGCGGTGCGATGCAGAGGGCGCACACCCAGAGGAGCGAGGAAGCGAGGGGGAATTTCATGAGGGAATGAGGATGGCGTCGAGTCTTCCTCTTCCTCTTCCTCTTAATCTTCCTCTTCCGGAGCGTTGCATGGAGGAAGATTAAGAGGAAGATTAAGAGGAAGAGGAAGAGGAAGATTGGAGGCGCTCAGCCTTTACCTCCCGCTCGCGCGAAACGCGATACACTTCGAGCGGCCGGCTCTTCCCCTTGAGCGGGATCGACCCGACCGGCTCCGATTCGAAAAGCTCCGAGGTCAGCTCGAAGGTCGAGTGCCCGATGAGGATGCGGCAGACGCTGCCCGGCGGCGGAAGGATCTCGTCCTTGCCCGAACTCTCGAGCCGCGAGGCCGTATTGACCGTGTCGCCGATGACGGTGAACTCGAGCCGCGACTTCGCGCCGAGGCTCCCGGCCACGAGCGGGCCGGTGTGGATGCCGATGCGCATGCCGATCTCGGGCCAGCCGCGCGCGCGCCACTCGGCGTTCAGCAAATGAAGCTCCGCGCTCATCGCGAGCGCGCAACGGATTGCCCCGGCGGCATCGGCCGCGATTTCCGCGGGCGTGGTGCGCGGGATGGGGACGCCGAAGACGGCCATGATCGCGTCGCCGATGTATTTGTTCACGATCCCGCCGTGCGTTTCCACGTGCGCGGCCAGGCGCTCCATCCCTTCGTTCAACCAGGCCATGAGCGTCGCGGCGTCGATCTTTTCGGAGACGCTGGAAAAGCCGACGAGGTCGGTGAAGAGCACCGTCGCGGTGAGCTCCTGCGGCTTCGGTCGGCTCCCTTCCAGGAAGGTGTCCCGATGCTCCCAGATGTCGTCGGCGACCTTGGTGGAGACATGGCGGGAAAAGAGCTGCATCAACTCGCCGCGCTGTCGCCGTTCCCAGACGAAAACGACGAGCAGCGAGACGCCGGCGGAGAGCACGTACGCGAGGCCCGGCTCCACCAGCGGCAGCCACCAACCCTGCTGAAACGCCCAGTGTTTGATCGCCACGAGTACCACAAGTCCGACGCCAATGCCCGCCAGTGCGCCGCGCGGCCAGCGCAGCAACGTCAGCGCGCTCGCGCTCCCGAGGAGCGCCCACAGCAGCGTCCAGGCGGCATGGAAGCGGCCAGGCAAGCCGCGCGTCGGTTGGTCGCCATCGAGCGCCGCGCGGATGATCTGATCGATCACCTGCGCGTGCAGCGCGGTGCCCGGGCATTGCGTATCCGGCGCCTCCAGCGGCGTACCCGTGGTGTCCTTAAAGCTGCTGGCCACGTTGCCGATCAAGACCACGCGGTCGCGAAAGGCGGCCGGCGGGACGCGACCCGCGAGGACGTCGCGCAGCGGCCATTGGGGGAAGCGCGTCCGCCCGCGGTAGTCCAACAGGAACTGAAACCCACCGGCGTCGGCGTGGAAGTAGCCGCCGTCATTCGCGCGAAATCGCAGAAAGGCCGCTTTTCCGATGCGTGCGCTTTCCGGAGAAAAGTCGACGTCCGGCACCGGCACTCCACGCGCCTGCGCCTCGAAGGGAAGATCGAGCATCGCCAACCGCAACGCAAACGAGTTGTAGGTCCGCGCCGGGTGGCCTTCCTCGCGCGGATGGAGAAAAAGATACGCACGCCGCACCGTGGAGTCGTCGATGGGAAAATCGTTGATCGTAACGCGTTCGACCCATTCCTCCTCGGGGAGCGTCTTCAGCACGGCGGGGGCCGAAACGCCGCTCGCGGGCCGCCCCTCCTGCGTCGGGAGAAAGATGGTGACGAGGTTCTCCGCCGGGCGCATCACCGCCTCGAGCTCGGCCAACTGGGTGCCATCCCGCGGCTCCGGCAGATCGCGGAAAAGATCGAGCCCGATCGCCCGCGGTTCCTCGGTCAGGATCTTGCGCAAGAGCCCCGCCAGGGCCTTGTCGCTCAGCGGGTAGTCGAGTGCGCGGATATCTTCCTCGTCGATCCCGATGATGGTGATGTTCGCCCCTTGCTTCTGCGGAACGTGTCGCATCCGCACCATGACGTCATACGTCTGCAACTCCAGCCGTTGCATCAGCTCCGCATGCCGCGCCCACGTGAGCAGCGCGAAGAACGTCAGCGCCACCACCGTCGCGATCACCTCCGGCCGCAGCAGGCGTCGGGACGAGAGGCGCGTCTTCATACTCGGCGCCGCCGGCTCAAGGCGCGTACGGCCGCAGCCGGAACCAGAAACAGGCGCCGCCCGCCGGGCTTGGCCGATAGCCGATGGTGCCGCCCCAGCGCTCGACGGTGATCCGGCAAAAGTAGAGGCCGAGGCCGGCTTTGCCGCGGACGCCGCCGGCGGCCGGCGCGAGCTTTTTGAAGAGATGCTGCAATGCGGACTCGGGCACCCCGCGGCCGGCGTCCATGACGGCGGCTTCGATGAATTCGCCCTCGCGGCGCAGTTGGACGACGATCTCGGAGCGCGGCGGGACATGGCGCAGCGCGTTCTCGAGGAGGTTGGCGAAGATGCGCTCGAGGCGGGTGGTCTCGGCGGCGACGAGGCACGGCGCGCCGAGCGACGGGTCGACGACGAGCCGCGTGGCGATCTCCTGGCGCTGGCAGGCGATCGCGACCTGGTCAACCGCGGACTGCGCAACGGCGCGGAGGTCGGGTGCGGTCTCGGGCGTGAGGGTGAGCGACTCCAGCGCGGCGGCCTCGGCGGAGAAGACCTCGAGGATTTGCCGGATGAGCGTGCGCTGGCGGCGCGCGGCTTCATTCGCCATCTCGACCATGCGCGTGATGCCCGGCGAGAGCGTCTGGGTTTGCAGGAGGTCGAGCAGCCCGGTCATCCCGGCGAGCGGGTTCGCGAGGTCGTGGACGATGCAATGGACGAGCACCTCCTTTTTCTCCATCTCGCGGGCGAGCGCCTCCTGCTCCAGCACCGCGTGGCGCGCGGGGTTGAGGACGAGGAACTGGCGCGAGTGCTCCTCGTCGACGCGGTTGACGAGCAGGAATTGCTCGCCGTCGCGCGCGAGCGCCTTCGCCGCAAAGTGCGAGCTGGAAAGCGCCGTCTCGGTCCAGATGCCGGAGTCGATGGTGCCGTCGCGGCCGGCGTTCCAAAAGGCCTCCGCTTCCTCCATGAAGTGGCTCAGAAAATGGGAGCGCTTGCCCACCGCAAAGACATTCGGGACGACGGTACTGGTGACGAGCGTCTCGCACCAGAGCGGCACGGGATAGAGCGCCTCGAACAGCCCGGCCGCCGTGCGGCGAAACGCCATGCTCTCCAGCGCGGAGAGCAGTTGTGCGAGCGTGGAGGGGGGCATCAGTTTCGGGGGCGTTGGAGCTGCGCGGCCGGGCTGGCGAGCGTCAGTTCGGCGAGCGCCTGAAACGCCGCGGGAACTTGCGCGCCGGTCTTGGCGCTGGTGCGAAACGCCGGCAGCCCCTCGGGTGCCGCGAGCGCCGGCTCGGAGCCTTCGGCCGCCAGGTCGCATTTGTTGAAGAGGATGACCGACGGCACCTGGCCCATCGTCTCCTCGATCCGCCGGCGCAGCCCGAGCGCGACCTCGAGCGTCCCCGGCCGCGTGCTGTCGACGACGTAAACGAGGCCGTGCGCGCCGGAGAGATACGAGAGCTGGACCGAGTGAAATGCATCCTCGCCTGCGAGATCCCACAGGATGAGCGACACCGTTCCACCGCCGGCATCAACGACCGCGGTGTCGATCTTGACCCCGACCGTGGTGAGATAGCGATCCGTGAAGATCCCTTTGCAAAAGCGATGCACGAGGCTCGTCTTGCCGACGGCGAATGCTCCGATCATGCATATCTTTCGTTGTTCCATCCGGGGTCATGGATCACCACGGCGGCGCACGATGTCGTCGTCCAGCGAATGAAACGCGCCGAGGGTCAAGTGGAGCTTCGCCTCGGGGAGATGGAGTTGGCGCGCCATTTCCACCGGGTCGTCGGCGAGCGGGTCGCGCATCCCCTGGACGTGGAAATGCGAGCCGTCGACGCGCGTCTGCATCACCACGATCCCGGGCCGGCTGCGCATCGCCTCCTCGAGCCGGCCCCAGCGGTGGTGATTCCAGATGGTGAAGCCCGCCCACCAGAGCAGCAGGCCGGCGACTACCGCGGCGACGCAGTGAAACGGCGTGAGGCCCTTCTTTTTCGGGCGCTTCTCCTGCCGTTGCTCCTGCAGGCAGCCTTTCATCAGTTCGGCGCAGGAGCGAAAGCTTTCGGGCTTCGTCTCATGGCGCGCCAGCGCCTTCAGGTGATCCTGGTGAATCGCGGCGACCGTCTCATGGATGACGTCGCGGTACTGCTGCGGCGGGTTGCCGCGAATCTCCGCCGCGAGCACCGCGTCCGGCCCCGACTCGATCCAGATCGTGGCGTCGTCGATCGTGACCGAGCCGATCTCCTTCTCCTGGGTGCGAAAGGCATCGCGCATGAAATCCTGGATGGCCGTCAGCATGGCCGAGATGGCCTGGCTGTTCTCCGACATGGCGGGATCGACGGCGACGTGCTGGAGCAGCAGGCCGCTCTTTTTCTCGATGAGGAAAACCTGCTCCACCCGGTAGACGAGCGTGCGAATGAGGACGATCTCGGCGAGCGTCTTGCCCGTGCGCTTCGCCTCCAGCCGCCACCGGATGCTCTGGGGTGAAAGGCTGTGCTCCACCGTCTCGTTCAGCGCCTGGATCATCTTCTCCAGCGCGTGCGCGATCGAGCGGCGTACGATGCCGCCGATGATCGGGAAGAGCGTCTCGGTGAGGATGCCCGGGTTCAACTCGATGGAATGCCGGATCGTCCGCTCGGTCAGCGGCGTCATCGCCTGCACGAGTTTTTCCTCCACGTACCCGTCCTTCAAGCCGCCCGGGAGCGGACTGGCAGCAGGCTCGGGGGCGGGTCCGGGTGCGGTCATGGAAAGCCGGCGGACGTTAGGCGGACTCCGGCCGGCGACGCAGGCGGCCGGCTATCTCGGTGAAGAGATCGCTCAACGTGTCGCGCTCCGATGCCAGGCCGGTCAGTTGTCGCAACTGCTCGTCGATCCGCGCGGCCAGCGCCTCGCGCTCCTTGCCGGCCGTCTCATGCGCGGCCTGGTGTTGCGCCGCCTGCTCGCGCAGCTGCGTCTCTTGTTCGCGCAGCTTGTTGTCCTGCTCGCGCAGCCGGTCTTCGAGGCGCTCGTTCGCCTCAGCGAGTTGCCGCGTGAACTTTTCGACCGCCGCGTGCATCGCCTGGGTCGCCGCCTGCGCTTCCGCGGCGCGCTCCGCCCGCTCGGCCTGGACCTGCTCGCCCAGTTGCCGGAGCAGCGTCGAGGATTGCTCGGCGAGATTCCGGAAGCGGTCTTCGATCTCCTGCCGCAGCCGCTCATGATCGCCGGCCGCCTGCCGCTCGAGCAACGCGAAGCGATGATCGTACTCGCGCATTTGCCCGCCGAAGAGGATGTCGCGGATCTGGTCGACGTTGCCCTCGGACCGCTGGTCTCCGGGGATAGGATTGGTAGGAAGCATGTTCACGGCAGAGCGGTTTAAAGGAATGCGGCGGGGAAGCTCAAGGAATATGGGCGCAAAGCGACGAAAGTCGCCCGAGTAAGAGGCGGGGAGAGAGCGCCGGGAAGAGGAAAGAGCGGCGCGAACGTTTGGAGCTCCAAGTTCGGAGCTCGGCGCTAGCCCCGCCGCCGCCGCAGGCCGCCGAGCAGCGCCACGCCGCCGGCGAGGAGCGCGAGGCTGCCGGGCTCCGGGATGGAGATGAGTGCGACGGTGTGGCCGCTGTTAAAGTTGTAGTCGATCGCGTAGCGGTTGGGACCGACGAAGAACTTCGTGGAGGCGTTCGGGGTCGCGGCGTCGTAGTCGTCGATGACGACGCCGCCGACGGTGAAGAGCCCGCCATTCCACGAGCCGGAGTAATCCACGATGGGGAGCGAGAAGAACGTGAACTGGCCGATCGGATTCAGGTCGGTGATCGAAAGCACCGTCGTGTTGGTGCCGTCGAGCGAGAAGTTGCCGGTGACGGTGACTTTGTCCGAAGTGCGGGCGACGAAGTTGATGTCGTCGGCATAGGTCGCGTTCGCGGCAAAGGTCAGCGCACCCGTGGCGAAGGTCCCGATGACGGCCCCGCCGGGCGTCAGGGTCCCGACGGATCCCACGTTGACGGCGCCGGCGACATTGCCCGTGCCGCCCAGCGCGCCGGCCACGACCGAGGCGGCGCCCGCGACCGGGCCGTTGAGCAGCACGGTGCCGGTGCCGGACTTCGTCAAGAGGCCGGCCCCGGTGACCGCGCCGGTGACGGTGAGATCGGCGGCGGTGGTGCTGTTCTCGATGTTAAACGTCCGGCCGACCGCCCCGAGCGACACGCTCGCCAGCGTGGCTCCGATCCCGTTGCCTGCGGCCTCGTAATGCACCC
>DASYIS010000583.1:0-15928 GCA_035997375.1 Chthoniobacteraceae bacterium | reverse complement strand
GGCGGCTCGCCCGCCCGCCATCCCCCACGATTCCCCTCCGCCTCCTCGGAGGGCGCCGACCGGAGCACGCGAGGGCGCGTGCGCTCCCCGGGCCGCGTGCTGCGCACGCGTTGGTTGCGGCTTCGCCGCGCTGTGTTCATTCGTGTCCATTCGTGGTTCGATTCAAGGGCTGCGCCGCGAAACGCGAACAAAATCCCCTTAGACTCCGCATAACGGGCTAAAAGCCGGAATGGATATCCACGAAATACACGGAAAACACGAAATACGAACATTTTGTGACGACGAAGCACGTCACCCGTTGCGTCACGGCGACCCTCCCGAGTGCTTCATTTCGTGTCTTTAGTGTATTTCGTGGACATCCCTTTCTCGGCTTTCAGGCTTACGGCACGAGCGTTTGCACGAGGCCCGTCGAGCCGTCCTTGAAGACCGCGCGCCAGACGATGTGGCCGGCGCCGTTGAAGCTGCGCGTCATGCCGGTGGTGCCGGGGAGCGCTTTCAGCACCGAGAAGCCGGCGACTTGTTTGCCGTCGATCGTGTCGCCGGTGCGGAAGATTTGCCGCAGGCGGTTCCGGTAATCGGTCGCCCAGAGGCCGGTGACGCCGCCGGTCACGGTCGCGGTGAAGATGGGGCCGCGGTTGGGGGCGATGGCGAGCGAGGTGAAGGCCATCCATTTTTCGCCGGCGATGTTGCTGTCGGCGGTCGGCCGGCCTTCTTGCGCGAGCAGCCGCAGCGGCGCGCCCGCCGGCTGCCACCAGAGCGAGTCGTTGCTCGCCGGGTTCACGTCGGCGAGCAGGCTGCGGAAGGCGAGGCCGCCGTAGTCCTCGAGCACGGGATCGTAGAAGGTCGAGAAGACGGCGCCGCGGGCGCCGGTGCCGCCGGCCGCTCCCGCCGCCGGGACGCCGCCGCGGGCGACGGCGTCGTACGTGCCGTCGCGATTGCGGAGAAAGATGCCGCGGTTGTCGGTCGCCTTCACGCCGCCGGGCCCGACCGCGAGCGTGCCGAGGAAGGCGTGATCGCCGTACGCGTTCAGCGCCGGGAAGCTGTAGCTCGCAAACGTCGCGCCCGCGAGTGTGGGGAGCCCCGCTCCAAACGGAGCCGAGCTGAGGATCGCAATGTTCCCATTGATGTCCGCCGCCAGCAGCGCCTCGGTGTTGTCGGTGAACCTGACGAGCGCCTGCAGCTGCGCGACGGCGTTCACCTCGAGCAGCCAGCCGCGACCCTGCCCCGGCGAGCCGTTGCCGCCATGAAACACGACGAGGGTCTTGATCTTCTTCGTGCCGATCTCCTGGCCCTCCCGCAGCATCAGCGTGAGCGGATGCGTGGCATCCTGCGCCCAGACGCCGAAGTCGGAGCCGGCCGCGGTTTTCGGCAGGCCGGTGTTCGGCGTCAGCTGCGCGAGGACGGCGAGGCTGCGGCCGGAGACCGCGACCTGCGTGAAGCTCTTGAAAGTCGCGCCGCCGGTGCCCGGCGCCTCGTCGCCGCCTTGCGCGACCACGCCCGTTTCGCCCCCGGCCGGCCGGTATAGCACGAGCGACGCCAAAGCCGCCGGCGCGTGGTAGTAGGTGGCGAGGAAGGCGACGTTCCCGGCGTCGATCGCCGGGTCGCCCAGCGTGCCGAACGGCGAGCCCACGCCGGTCCGCGCCAGGCACTTCGTCGGCGTGAAGACGCCGGTCCCCCGCCCCAGCGTGGCGCTCGTCCAGACGGCGGAAAAGACGATCGCGTTCTCGTTGTCGATCGCCGGATCGCCGAAGCTTGCGACCTTCGCATCGCCGGGCAGTCCCGCGCTCGTCCCGGCGCCCGGCGCCTGCTCGCCGGAACGCAGCAGCGCCTCGCTCACCGCCTGCACCGGCCGCACGTCGACCGTGAAACTCACGGTCCCCGTGTTGCCCGACGTATCGGTGCTCGCGAGGGTGATCGTGTGGAGACCCACGGTGAGGTAGCTGCCGGGCGGCGGGTCCTGCCGATAGCCGGGCGTCGCCGAGAGGTCTTGAATGGTCGCCTGGCGGATGTAGTCGGGCAGCGGCTCATTTTGCAGGAGGGTGGGCGCGAACGTGCCGGTGATGACCGGTGGCGTGGTGTCCTGGACCCTCACGAGGAAGCTCTTCGTCGTCGCGTTGCCGGCGGGATCGGTCGCGGTGACCGTCACTTTCTCCGTGCCGAGGGCGAAAAACGAGCCGCTCGCCTTGGAATAGACGACCGTCGGCGGCCCGCTCGCATCGGACACGGAGAGCGGCGGGTAATTTACCGTCATCCCACTCAGGTCCGTCGCCTCCACGATGACGTCGGCGGGCGGCACGATCGCCGGCGCGATCGCATCGATGCGGACGAACGATTGGTCGGTGGTGGCGGTGACGGTGACGGTGTTGCCCGCCAGATCCTTCGCGAGGATGGAGAAGCTCAGCGGCTCCTGCTGGGGCAGGTTGAGGCCCGCCTTCAGGGTGGCGATCCAGGTCGTCTCCTTGCCAATGACCGCCGCGGGCTGACCCGCGATGCTGACGGTCGCCGACTGCAGCGGTTCATTCGCGGTGAAGCTGAGGGTGATCAACTCACCGGTCGTGGCCTCGGCGCGCGCCCACCGCGGATCCGGGTTGCCGGAAGCAATCGAGACCGCCGTGAGCTTGGGCGGCGTGATGTCGAGCCCGGTGCCGGTCAGCGCCACGTCGAAGGGCGTCTCGCTCGGGTCGCTGCTCGTCAGGCGAACCACGGCGGTGCGCGGCCCGACGGCCGTGGGGTTGAAGGTGACCGTGAACGTCGACCTCGCTCCGGGCTGGAGAGTCGGCCCGACCTTGTTGAAACCGGGGAGTTGGGTCGCAATGAAGTCCTGGACGTCGCCGCGCACGCTCACCGAGAGCCCGGGGAGCGGGTCCGCGCCGTTGTTGATGACGGTGAACGTGCGCGCGCTGCCCGGGGGAAGCGGGCCGAAGTCGCCTTTGCCATGCGCGCCGACGCCGCCGAAGTCCACCGCGCTGGTGCCGCTCACCAGGCTGCTGCCCGCCGGCTGTTGCAGGATCGCATCGCGCAGCGGCGTGCCGAGCATCACGTTGCGGTTGGCAGGGTCGGCGACGTAGAGCCGGCCCGCCGCGCTGACCGCCACCCCTGCCGGCTGCGTGAAGCGCGCAGCCGCGCCCAGGCCGCCCTGATTCCCCGAGAGGCCGGTCATGCCGCCGATCGTCGTGACGACGCCGGAGTTCGTGATCTTGCGGATGATGTGGGCGTCGGCGACGAAGACGTTCCCCGTCCGGTCCACCGCCACGCCCGAGGGCTCGTAGAACCGCGCCGTGTTGCCGACTCCATCGGTGCTGCCATAGAAGCCCGCGATCCCGGCAAACGTGGAGACGAACCCGGCGGGGGTCACTTTCCGGATGGTGCCATTCTCCGTATCGGCCACAAAGACGTTGCCCAGCGTGTCCACCGCGAGCGCCCGGGGATAATTGAAGCGGGCGGCCGCGCCCTGCCCATCGACCGAGCCACCGGGATAAGGGGCGCCGGCCAGCGAGGTGACCACGCCGGCGCTCGTCACTTTGCGGATGACGCTGTAGTCGAGCACATAGAGATTGCCGCTCCCGTCGACCGCCAGGGCCGAGGGGTTGTAAAAGCGGGCCGCCGCCCCGGTGGCGTTGACGGACCCGTATTGGCCGACGCTGCCCACGAAGGTGCTCACGACGCCGGCGCTCGTCACCTTGCGCACGGTGCAATTGTCGCGATCGGCCACAAAGACGTTCCCGTCCGCGTCCACCGCCACTCCGCTGGGAGCCTTGAACCGCGCGGCGGCGCCCGTGCCATCGGCCGAGCCGGGGAAACCCGGGCTGCCGGCAAAAATCGTCATCACGCCCGCGGCGGTGACCTTCCGGATGATGTGGTTCGCCGGATCGGCCACGTAGGCGTTCCCGATGCTGTCCAGCGCCACGCCGAACGGGGAAAAGACGCCGTAAAACTCCGTCAGGTCGACCTCGTCAGCCGGGCTGCCGGCCAACGTCGTCACCTGGTGGGCGAGCGTCACCTTGCGAATGGATTGGTTGTCCCGATCCGCGACGAAAACATTCCCGTTCGCGTCGACGGCCAGGCCGCTCGGGTACCCGAAGCGCGCCGTCGAACCGATGCCGTCTGCATTGCCGCCGGCTCGTGCGATGCCGGCGAGCGTCGTCACCACCCCCGCGCCCGTCACCTGGCGGATGGTGTCATTGACGCTGTCCCCGACGAAGAGGTTGCCGCTCGCGTCCACCGCCACTCCTTGCGGACTGTTGAACCGCGCGGCGCCGGCGGTGCCGTCCGCGATGCCCGGGCTGCCGTTGCCGGCCACCGTCGTGACGTCGCCGCCGGGGGTGATTTTGCGGATGCTGTGGTTGCCGGAGTCCGCCACGAAGACGGTCCCATCCGGTTGCACCGCGAGGCCGTAGGGGTTGCTGAACCGCGCCGCGGCGCCCGCGCCGTCCGTACGGCCAATCTGAAACCGCGAGCCCGCGAGCGTCGTCACCACCCCCTGGCCGGTCATCTTGCAGATGACCTGGCCGTAGAGGTCGGCGACGTAGATATTGCCCGCCGCATCCAAACCGATTCCTGCGGGATACTCGATGGCTCCCAGCGTGGTCACCACTCCTTGGGCGGTCACCTTTCGGATCCGCCTGTTCCCAAGATCGGACACGTAGACATTCCCCGCCCCATCCACCGCGACGCCGGCGGGATTGTAGAACCGCGCCGTGCTCCCCGGGCCGTCCGCGGTGCCCTGCACGCCCGGGCTGCCCGCCAGCGTGCTCACCGTTCCGTCGGCGGCGATCTTGCGAATGGTGTGGTTATCGCGGTCGGCGACATAGACGTTTCCGAGCGCATCGGTCGCCACCGCTTCAGGGTTGTGAAAGCGCGCAACACTCCCCGGGCCGTCGGCGTCGCCGTAGCCCCCGGCATTCCCCACGAAACTGGCCCACTGGTAGGCGCCCTCCGCCCAGGCGGCCGAGGCAGCGAGAAGGAGCAGCCAGCAGCCGGCGAAAAGAAGGCGAAGGTTCATAAGGGAGAAGCGACTTCCCGGAGCGTACCGCCGGCGAGCGCCATGTCAATACATTGTATTTACAATTATTCGCTGCACCGCCTCCGCAAGCCGGCTCTTTGGCAGACCAACCGCACGGTAATAAGCCGCAAATGACAGTTGTCTAATGAAATTGATGGGAAACCGGGTAAATCAGCTTGGGCTCGCGGAAGACTCGCCGCGCTTTTTTCTCAAGCAAACCTCCCCGCTCGTGGTATTCACTGGGAATCCATGCGCCGCTCGCGACTGCGTGCGCGTGCCCCCTTCCTCTCATGAAACCCGCCCTCCTCTGCGCGCTCGTGCTTTTGTGCGCCGGCGGGGTCGTCCGCGCGGAGGAAACGAAGCCGATCCCCTGGTCGTTCAAATCGCTGCAAAAGGCGGAGCCGGCACCGGCGCCCATCCCGGCTTGGGACCGGTCGCGGATCGACCGGTTTCTCTTCGCGAAGATGAACGCGGCGCAACTCTCGCCGGCGCCGGCGGCCCCCGCGCGGGTGCTGATTCGCCGGCTCTGGTTCGATCTCCTGGGACTGCCGCCGACGCCGGAAGAGGTCGCGCGCTGGGAGCAGAAGCTCGGGAATCCGGTGGCGCAGCCGGCGGTGGCGGAGCTCGTCGAGACGCTGCTCGCCTCGCCGCACTACGGCGAGCGCTGGGGGCGCTACTGGCTCGATCTCGCGCGCTACACCGACAAGATTCCCGATTACCTCGGCAACGCCGACGCGGCGTGGCTTTACCGCGACTGGGTGGTGAAAGCGCTCAACGACGACCTGCCGTACGACCAGTTCGTGATCAAGCAACTGGCGGTCGATCTTCTGCCGGGCTCGCAACCGGAGGAGCGGCACGCGCTCGGGTTTCTCGGGTTGAGCCCGCTCTATTTCAAGGAGCTGCAATTGCCGCCGGAGATCATCAAGACGACGGTGGCCGACGAGTGGGAGGAGCACGTCGATGCGATCGGCCGCACCTTTCTCGGGCTCACCGTGGCTTGCGCGCGTTGCCACGATCACAAGACGGACCCGATCACCGCGCAGGACTATTACGGCCTGGCCGGCCTCTTCGCGAGCACGCGGATGGTGCCGATCCCCGCGCTGGAGGCGACGCGCTGGGCGCCGGTCGCGGTGGCGCGGCAGCAGGTGAAGACGCTCGAGACGGCGCGCGAAGAATTGAAGAAGAAGAAGCCCGCGCCGGCCGATCTCGCGACGCAGGTGGAGGCGCTGACCTTGCAGATCGAGGCGATCAAAGAGGAGACGTCAGATTACGGCGTGCCGATGGCGAACGGCGTGGAGGACGCGGCGCTTTACGTCATCGCCAACGCGAATGGCAAGGGGACGACGCTCGATTACCACATGGGCCAGGCGCGCGACCTTGAAGTGATGAAGCGCGGCAATCCCAACCAGACCGGCGACGTCGTGAAGCGGCGCTTCCTCTCCGCGTTTGCGTCGAAGGACGGCCGGCCGCGCGAGTTCACGCAAGGCGCGGGCCGGCTGGAACTGGCCCACGCGATCCTCGAGGACGCGCGGCCGCTCGTCGCGCGGGTGATCGTCAACCGCATCTGGCGGCATCATTTCGGCCGCGGGCTGGTCGCCACGCCGAGCGAGTTCGGCACGCTGGGCGAGGCGCCGTCGCACCCGGAGCTGCTCGACGATCTCGCCGGCCGCTTCATCGACCACGGCTGGTCGTTCAAATGGCTCCACCGCGAGATCCTCCAGACCGCCGCGTGGCAGCAGGACTCCCGCGCGCCGGACTCCGAGCGGCTCGACCCGGAGAACAAGCTCTTCGCGCGCCTGCCGCGCCGCCGCCTCGAGATCGAGCCGTGGCGCGACGCCATGCTGACGGCCTCGGGCCTGCTCGATGCGAAACTCGGCGGCCCCTCCGAGCCGCTGAGCTCCGACAAGAATCTCCGCCGCACGCTCTACGGCACGGTGGTCCGCGACGAGCTCGACCCGATGCTGCGGATCAACGACTTCCCCGAGGCGAGCGCGCACAGTCCCGCGCGCCAGGAGACCTCGACGCCGCTCCAGATGCTCTTCGCGCTGAACAGCTCGTTCCTCCAGCAGCAGGCCGACGCCCTCGCCCGCCGCATCGCCGACGCCGGCGGCACCGAAGAGCGCGCCCGGCGCGCCTATGCGCTGACCTACCAGCGCGCGCCGACCGAGCGGGAGCTGAAGCTCGCCACGCGCTTCTTCGCCGGGCGCGAGCAGGATATGAAAGCGTGGTCCGAATACGCGCAGGCGCTGCTGGCGAGCAACGAAATGCTGTTTCTCGACTGACGCATGATTACGACCACTGCCATGCAAAGCGCCTCCGGGGCTCCGGGTAGGGCGGGCGTCCCGCCCGCCCCGGCGGGCATCTTGCCCGCCTCGATTATCTCAGGAACTGGCGGGCCAATCCGAGGGGCTGCTATTCGCGTCGGGCGAAGACGCCCTCCGCGGCGGGCGGGACGCCCGCCCTACCCGGGGCCATCTGCACCGCCTGCGGCGGCAACCGGTTTTCAGACCGTGTTCTATGCTCAGGGTTTCGTGACTGTTTGTGGCTATCCATCCTCTCTATGACCCCGCTCCACCTCTCCCGCCGCGAAGCGCTCGCCCGCCTCGGCGGCGGACTCGGGCTGCTCGGCCTCGGCAGCGCGCTCCAGGCCACCGGCGAGACGGCGCCCGCACCGGCCATCGGCATCCCGCATTTCCCGCCGAAGGCGAAGCGCGTCATCCATCTCTTCATGAATGGCGGGCCGTTTGGGCCTGATTTCTTCGACCCGAAACCGGCGCTCACGCAGTTCGCCGGGCAGCGCCCCGAGGGCGCGCAGCTTCGCACCGAGCGGCCCACCGGCGGGCTCCTTCCCCCGCCGTACGCCTACGCGAAACACGGCGCCGGCGGGCTCGACGTGAGTGAGCTCCTGCCGCTCACCGCGCGCCATGCGGACGACCTCTGCGTCCTGCGCTCCTGCTACACGGACAACCCAAATCACGGGCCGGCGCTGCTGTTGATGAACAACGGCACGATGACCGAGCGCGTCCCGAGCATGGGCGCGTGGTGCTCGTACGGACTCGGCGTGGAGAACGAAAACCTGCCCGCGTTCGTCGTGCTCTGCCCCGGCCGGCCGGTGCGGTTTTCCATCCTCTGGAACAGCGCTTTCCTGCCCGCGAAACACCAGGGCGTTTACATCAACCACGCGGTGCCCGATCCGAAGCAGCTCATCCCGTGGCTGCAAAACGCGCGGCTCGACCAGCGCGAAGAGCGGCGGATGCTTGACCTCTTGAACGATCTCAATCGCGAGCACCTGGAGGCGCGCGGCGGCCTTGACCAGGCGCTGACGGGGCGCGTCGAGGCGATGGAAACCGCCTTCCGCATGCAGACTGCGGCGACCGATGCCTTCGACCTTTCGCGCGAGCCGCAGAACGTCCGCGAGGCGTACGGCAAGAGCCACTTCTCCAACGGCTGCCTGCTCGCGCGGCGGCTCTGCGAGCGCGGCGTGCGCGTGGTCCAGGTCTACTACGGCAACGGCCAGCCGTGGGACACGCACTCGAAGCACGACGAGACGACGCGCAAGCTCGCGGCGGACATCGATCGCCCGATCGCGGCGCTGCTCGCCGACCTCAAGCAGCGCGGCCTGCTCGAAGACACCCTCGTCGTCTGGGGCGGCGAATTCGGCCGCACGCCGGTGAGCGAAAACGGCAACGGCCGCGATCACAACCCGCACGGCTTCACGATGTGGATGGCCGGCGGCGGCGCGCGCGGCGGCATGGCGTACGGCGCCACCGATGAGTTCGGTTTCCGCGCGGCGGAGAACAAGATGCACGTCCACGATGTCCACGCGACGATCCTCCATTTGCTCGGGATCGACCACGAGCGGCTGACCTTCCGCTACGCCGGCCGGGATTACCGCCTGACCGATGTCGCCGGGCACGTGCCGCGGGAGATCCTGGCGTGAGGCAGGGCATGTGGAGCGCACCGCTCCGTCGGTGCAGGCGGGGGGGCGAAGGCGGCGGTGTGACCGGTGGAGGGCACCGCGCCGTCGGTGCCGAGGACAGACAACGTCTGTCTGGCGCGGCAATCGGTGGCGCGTGACAGGCGGACGTTGTCCGCCCTTGGCCTCGACGGCGCGATGCCCTCCACGTACTGGCGCGCTGGCCGGCGGGCGTGTCCGCCCTGGGCACCGACGGAGCGGTGCGCTCCATCGACGCCGACCAAATGGCGCTACTGCACCCGCAGGTACTCGTTCGCGTCGATCTTCAGGTAATAGACCGGCTGGTCTTTTTGCTGGACCTCGCCTTTGACCCAGGGCGCGTCTTCGGTCGTCGTGTAGAGGCGCAGCGTGCCGCCGTCCTCCATGCCGGCGAAGGTCATTTTCGTGTCGTGCAGCTCGAGATGGCGCGGGCTCGGCGGCACGAGCGGCCGGCCGTGGAGCGAGAGAACCGGCGCCGGCCCCCGCGAGCGATGATGGAGCAGCGCCTCGTCGCCGACGGCGGTGGTTTCGGCGGTGGTCTCGAGGGTGGTGCGCGCGCCCTTGTCGTAGGCGAGCAGCGGTACGAGCGCGACCAGGATCAAGAGCACGACGGCGCCCAAGATCGCGGCGTAACGCAGGCTCGAAGGCTGGGAGAGATCGGACGACTCGCTCATGGGACGGCACAAGCGTTTAGGGCATCCGCCCGCGAGACGGAAGCATTCTGATTGTCTCATTGTCTGATTGTCTCATTGTCTGTCCCCCCATGACCACCCCCGCCCGACGCACCCCCGGCCGCCGGCTGCCGCCGCTGGCCGCCGGCCTCTGGATTCTCTTCCTGCTCTGGACCGTGCTCGTCGAGCTCGTCTGGAGGTTGCGGATCGGCGAGGCGGAGTTGCACCTGTTGCCGTCGGAAACCGGCGCGCCCTTGAGTCCATGGCAGGGGGCGCTCGTTGCCTTGCTGAAGTGGATCGATCCCACGTGGGCCGTGCTCGCGGCGGTGAATGCGTACTTCTTCACCGCCGCGCGCGAAGGGCTCGAGGTCGCGCGCCGCTGGGCCGGCGTGATCCTCGCGACCGTGCTGCTGATTGCGTGGGTCTCCGCGAAGACCGCGTGGCCGCTCGGGCCCGTGCGTTACACCGCGCTCCTCGGCCCGCGCATCGGCCCGGTCCCGATGGGACTCCCGCTGCTCTGGCTGGCGGTGCTGCTCGGCGCGCGCGATCTCGCGCTGCGCCTGCGGCCGGCCCTTTCGCAGGCGGCGCTCGCGGTCGGGGTCGGGGTGCTGGGCCTGCTCTTCGAGATTGCGCTCGAGCCGCTCGCCGCCAAGGAAAGGGTCTTCTGGCTCTGGCCGCCGGGCAGCCTGCCCACGCACGCGCACGCGCCGGTGCAAAGCTACGCCACCTGGTTCATCGTCGCCGCGCTGCTCGCCTACTTTCTCCGGGAGAAGCGCGTCGCCACGACCGCGCCGCCGGCCACCCGCTCGCCCGCGGCCGTGTACGTCGTGCTGCTGACGGTGCTCCTCCTGGCGAACCTGACGGCGGGGCGGTAAGTAAGAGAACCGCTCCGAAAACCCGCTCGCCCCGCTTGACAACCCGCCGGCGCGCATGCATTTTCCCCGCCCCTCGGAACTCCGGAAATGGCAATCGGAGCTGGTGCTCTGGCGGATGATAGCCCGTCTGTGGGTTCGATCCCTGCGTTGCCACGATCGCTCGTGGCAGACGGCCCGGTGCGGTGGCAGCCACACGGCCCGGAGCATACGTTGGCCGCTGACTACGCGTGCAGTTGAGCGCGTAGCGCGCACGGTCCGGGGAGCGCACGCGCCCTCGCGTGCTGGATTCGGCGCCCTCGCCGAATCCGTTGTGCGCGACATTCTATTTGGTGAGTTTCCACCCGCGGCGTGTTGAATGCTGCCCGGCGAGGGCGCCGGGCAGAACACGCGGGGCGCGTGTGTTCCCCGGGCCGGCGCGGCGCGCCACTGCTTCTTTACGGCTTACGGAAACAAATCGTTCAGCTTCCGCGCGAGCTCTCGGTTTCCTTGCACCTTCAGCCGCCCGGACAGGAACGCCCGCATGCCGCCGAGCGTCTCGTTGTCCAGCGCGACCCAGTCATCGCCCGTGCAGATCAGCGTGCAGTCTGGTTTCTCAATCGTCCCCTTCCCCATCGTACACTTGCCGTCGTCGATCTTGATCCACCAATCGCCGCCTTGCGGATTGGTGAGGTGCCAGAGGTAGGTGATGTGCAGGCCCTTCGCCTTCTCCTTCTTGAACGCCTTCGCCATGTCCGCGAAAACCTCCGCCGGCGTATGCGTGGTGTGGGCGGCCTCGGCGCCCCAACCTGCGACCGCCAGCCCCAGCCACGCGCAGAACAGCACCGCCGGTCTCATTCGCGATTCGGCTCGCAACACTTCTCCCGGAGGTAAGCCCCCGCTCCGCCGAGAATGACATCCGCCACCCGGCGCCGAACGACTTCATCGTGCGGATCGACCGGGCATCCGCGGCGCTCGCTCTCGAGCCAGCATTCGTTTTTGACGATTCGCGCAATCTCGGGGATCTCGGCACGGATGATTTCAGTCTCTCTACTCATTAGGGGATCACGTTGGGGGACGGTGAGACTCGCACAGATCTCACTTCTGTCAACCAGCCGACCCGGCACCGTCTTATGCATTATCTTGCGGGGCGTGCCGCGCCGTGCGAGCGCTAGATCTTCGTAAGCGGCACGCGCACTTGCGGCGGGCGGACGGAGAGGGGGCGAATGGGGTTGAGCTTCACCCCTTTCTCCGGGTCGTGCTCGGCCGCGGGCTCCTCGCGCGGCGGTGGGTTCTCGACCACGAAGTCGACTGGCTCGGTCACCCGGCCGCGAGGTTTCACATAGACATTCGGGTGGACCTGCACGGGCTCGGGCGGCGGCACGGTGAACTGCGGCCGGGCGGTCTCGCGGCGCGGCAGGCTGTAGCCGGGGCCGGCGCTGCCGGTGAGGAATTCGCGCTGCTGGTCGAAGAGTTTCTCGATCCGCTCGCGCAGCTCGTCGCGCTCGCGGCCGAAGTCGTCGCGGTCCTGGCGCAGCCGCGCGTTGTCCTGCTCCAGGCGGGCGCGGATTTCCGCCTCGGCGATCGCCTTTTCATTGAACTGGCGCTCGACGGTTTCGAGGTGCTGCTGATGCGCGGCGCGCTCGCCTTCCATGCGGGCGACCGCTTCGTCGCGCTGGCGGATGACGCCCCGGAATTCCTTCGAAAGCGCGGTGCTCTCGGACTCGTGAGACTCCTTCGCTTCCTTGAGCGCCGCCGCGAGCGCGTCGCGCTCCTTCGTCACGGCCAGACGCTCGGCGTCCACGGCGTCGCGGTCCTTCTTCGCGTCGTTGGATTGCGCGGTGAGGCGCGCATTGAGCACGGCGATTTCCGCGCGGGCTTCCTCGCGTTGCGCGGTGATGGCGGCGATCTCCTCGCGGAGCTTGCGCTCGGTGTCGGCGAGGCGCGTCTTCAACTCGGAGACCTCGTTGCGCAACGCGGCGATCGTCTCGTCGCGCTGGACCAGCGTGGCCTCGCGCTCGGCGAGCGTCTCCTCGAGGGCGCGTTTCTCCGCGTGGAACTGCTGCAGCTCGGCGTCGTGTTTCGCGGCCAGCTCCGCGACTTTCCGGTCGCCCTCGGCCTTGAGCAACCCGCGGTCCTTGACGAACGCCTCGGTCGCCTTCTGCATGTCGGCGACCGCGGTGTCGCGTTCCATGACGAGCTTGGCAATCGTGCGTTCGCGCTGATCGATGTCGGCTTCCTTCGAGGCGAGCTGGCCCTGCTTTTCCACCGTCAGCGTGCGGACGAGATCCTCGCGCTCGCGGTTGGCGGCGACGCGGTCGGCCTCGCGGTCAGCGGTGATCTGCCGGAGCTGCTCCTCGAGGCCGGTGAACTTCTCCACGACCGAGGAGTGCCGCTCCTGCGCCGCGCGCGACTCTTCCGCGTGCGTGCGATTGATCGCCGCGCGCTCCTGCATGAGCTGCTCGACTTCCTTCGTCTTCGCCGCAGCCGCCGCTTCGTGCTCCTGCTTGAGCTGCTCGATTTCCTGCGCCTTGGCGGCCGCGAGGGCTTCCTGCTCCCGCTGGAGCTGCTCGACTTCCTGCGCCTTGGCGGCGGCGATCGCGTCGCGCTCTTCGGTCAACTTCGCAATGGCGGCCTCTTTCTCCGCGACGACGGCTTCGCGCTCGGCCTTGCTCGCCTTCGTCGCCTTTTCGTGCTCCGACTTGACCTTGGCGGTTTCGGCGGCGTGCTCCTTCTCCTTGCTGCTGAGGGCCGCTTTGCTCTTTTTAGCCATGTCGGAAATCTCCTGTTTGTGCGCGTCGAGGGCGCCGGCGAGCGCTTGCCGGTGCGCGGCGTTTTCCTCGGCGTGCTGTTGCTGGAACGCGGCCAAAGCTTGCGACAACTCCTCGGCGGTGCCGTGCGCGGACTGAAGCGCCGCCTGTTGGCGCGCCTCGATCGAGGCGAGGGCGGCGGCATGCTCGATCCGCAGCGACTCCAGCGCGGCGCCGTGGTTCGTATGCACCTTCGCCAGCGCCTCGTCTTTCTCCTCCTTGATCTTGCGCAGTTCCTCATTCGCCGCGGCGATGCGGGCCTCGACTGCCGTGCGCAGCGCCGCCTCGTGGCGGGCTTCCATCGCGCCGAGCGTCTGGTGATGCTGGTTGCGCATCTCCGACAGCTCCTCGTGCTTCGCCGTCGTGAGCTGCTCGCGCTCGGCGTGCAGCTTGCGCACCTGCTCCTGCAGGCCGGCGATCGCCGACTCCACGTTCTTGCTCGCGCCCTGGATCGATTCCTCGTGGCTGATCTGGAGTGACTCCAGGGTGCGCTGATGCGAGAGCCGCAACTCCTTGAGCTCGCGCTCGCGGGTCTGGGAAAGCTCGTCGTGCTCGGCGGAAATCCGGCGGACCTGGTCGCGCAGCGAGGCGATGGTCTGGTCGCGCTCGTTGACCGTCGCGTCGATGTTGGCGGTCGTCCCTTGGAGGCGCTCCTCGTATTCCTTCTTGAGCGTGGCGATCTCCCCCTGGTGCGCGTGGCGATGTTCCTCTTGCTCGCGCTCCAGCCGGCGCAACTGCTCGTTCAGCGCGTCGATCGTCTTCTGCCGCTCCTCGCGGATCGTCGCGTCCTCGCTGAGCGCGCCTTGCAGTTCGTGATGCCGCTGCTCCATGGCCCCGAGCGCCGTCCGGTGTTCCTGGCGGAGGTTTTCCACCTCGCGTGCATGCGCGGCGGCCCGCTCCGCCTGCTCGGCCGCGAGCCGCTCCAGCTCCCCTTGGAGCGTCTGCAGACGGCTCTGGCCTTCCGCCTGGGCTTCGCTGGTTTTGGAATGTTTCTCCTCCCACTCGGCGAGCGCTTTTTCCGCGCGCTCATTGGCCTCGCCGAGATGCGTGCGCTCTTCGACCACCCGCGCGAGTTCGGTCGCGAGCGCCTGCAAACGCATCTCCCCCTCGGCGTGGGCTTCGCTGGTCTTGGCGTGCTTCTCCTGCCAGCCGGTCAGCTCTTCCTGCGCGCGGCGGTGCGCCTCGTCGAGCTGCTTGCGCTCCTGCGAAACGGTCTCGAGTTGCGTCTGCAGTTCGGTCGCGATCTGCGCCTGCCGCTCTTGCGCGGCGGCCAGCTCCGCGGCCAGCTCGTCCGATTTCCCGCGAAACTCGTCGCGCGCCTGGAAGGCGGCGTTGATCTGCGCGGAGAGCATTTCGCGCTCTTCCTGAAATTCCTTTTTCTGCGTCTCGATCTGCTGCTTTTGCAGCGGGAGATCGCCGAGTTGCTTCTCCAACTGGGCGAGCCGTTCGGTGTTGGCCTGCTCGCTCGCGCGCAGCGTGTCGCGCTCCTGCATGAGCTGCGCGACGGAACTCTCCGCGGTGCTGCGGCTGTGCGCGAGCTCCGCCGCGAGTTTCTCCTGCTCGACCAGCAATTCGTCGCGCACCTTCAGCACTTCCGCCGTCAGCCGGCGCTGCTCGGCGCGCGCCTGGTTGAGCTCGGTGACGACCGACTCGCGCCCTCCTTGCAAATCGTCGCGCTCTTTCGTGAGGCTGGCGATCGCCTTCTGCTGCGTGTCGATCGCCTTGCGCAAGGCCGCGGTGCCACGCTCGCCCTGCTGGACGGCGGCGTTGCGCTCGCGATCGGCCTTTTCGCGCTCCTGCCGGCGCTCGTCGCGCAGCACGCTCAGCTCGGCCATCAGCTTTTCCGTCTCCGCATGCGCGGCGTCGCGCTCGTGGAGCGCGCGCTCGCCATCCTGCCGCAGGCGGGCGATGATCGACTTCGTCTCGGCGGTCTCCGTCTCCGCCACCACGGCCGGCGCGGCGCGACGCAGCTCCTCGACCTCGTGGATCGCCTGGGCCTTTTCGCGCGCCAGCGTCGCGGCCTGCTCCTTGAGGGCCGCCGACTCTTCCTGCAAGCTCTTCGTCTGCCCGGCCAGCGCGGCGATCTGTTCCTCCAGCGCCGCGATCTTCGCCGTGTCCTCCACGGGGGCGGCCACCGCCGGCTCCGGTTTCGCCTCGGCCTGGCTCGCGAGCGCGGCGGCGACGACGTCGCGCTCCTTGATGGCGCTGTCGCGTTCCTGCAACAGCGCCTTGATGCGCGTGCGGTAGGACTCGATGTCCTCCTCGAATTGCGCCGCCGCCCGGCCGTCCCACGCCTGGGCCTGCGCCGCGGCTGCCTGGCTTTCGGCCTCGCGCAGCCGCGCGGCCAGTTCGTCGCGCTCGGCGAGGACGCGGTCGGCCGCCTGCTGGATTTTCTCGAAATCGTCGGCCCGCTCGCGGGTCAGCCGCTCCGCCTCGGCATCGCGCTTGCGGAGCTCGGCATCGATCTGCTGCTTCGTCTCGTTGCGCAACGCTTCCATCTGGTTGCCGCCCTCTTGCAGCGCCCGCTCGGCCGCGCCCAACTGGCGCTCGACCTTGAGCCGGAGTTCTTTTTCCCGCGCGATTTCCTGCGTGCGATCCTTCTGGTTGTTTTCGAGCGCGAGGATGCGGCGATTCAGCTC
>DASYIS010000582.1:0-5701 GCA_035997375.1 Chthoniobacteraceae bacterium | reverse complement strand
CGGCGCTCAAGAAAAGTGAGGCGGCACCTGTTCGCTTAGGCTCACAGAGAGCCGCCTCTACACCTCTGAACGAAAGCTGCGCAGGATCCGCGCATCTCTTCTTGCCACGAGTGCCCCTTGGCTCGCGGCCAAGTGCCTCCGCGCCGCCGATATCGGCTTGTGAAAATGGCCTTTTGGGGTTACATCCGCCCGCCCTCTTTAACGCCTCCCCCCACCCTCATGCGCTCCTCCATCGAAGTCCTCGAATCCCGCATCGCCCCCGCCGGAGCGGTGGCCGTCACCTACACCCCGGCCACCGGCGCCCTCGTCATCACCGCGAGCGATAACCTGGCGCATTCCATCCATGTCTTTCCGACCGGCCCCAACACCTTTCGCATTGAGGGTCAACCCATCGACGGCGACCTCGGCCCCGTTACGGCGATCGACACTTTCGCCTACGAGGACGTGACCGGCAAGCTGGCCGCGGTCAGATACGTCGGAGGCAATGGCGACGACGCCCTCCATCTCAACAACTTCAAGTCGATCAGCACGCTCGGCTTCGACGGCAAGGACGGGGCCGACACCATGGACATCGACGACGTGACGACGACCGGCGACGTGACGATCCAGTTCGGCGCGAACACTCCCGCCGCGAAGGTGTCAGGCGCCTTCTTCTCCGGCAATGCGATCACGATCGGCGGCAGTGTCGTCACCGATTTCGGCTCCGGCGGCGGCTATATCGATTTCAACGCGATCGCCAATACCATCAAGGGCGGCGTCATGCTGACCGGCGGCGCCGGGGCGGATCAGTTTTTTGTCGAGGGCGGCACGGCTTCCATCGCCAAGGGGATCAATTTCACCGGGCCCATCGATCCGATCACCCAGCTCCCCGTCAACGCGGGCGACGATCTCATCTCGTTCGATGGTGGAAGTCTGGTGACGGTGGGCAAGGCGGCGGACGGGCGGTCGATCTTCTTCTTCGGTGGGGCGGACAAGGACGAGCTCTCGATCTACGGCGCCGGGCTGGTCAACCTGCAGGGCAAGGTCCAGTTCGACGGCGGCGCGGGCAACAATACGACGACCGTCCGCGCCGACGCGTTGACGATCGGCGGCGATTTCAACGTGACCGGCGGCGATGACGCCGACTTCCAGGACATCGCGCCGCTCACGCTGAAAGTCGGGGGCGCGGTGAGCATGACGCTCGGCAATGGCGCCAACGAGGTCGACCTGTTCGCGCTTTCGATGACCGTCTCCAAGACGTTCTCTTATACCGGCGGCACCGGCACGGACGACTTCTCGCTCGACGGCACCACGCTCACGCTTTCCGGAGGCCTCGATGTGAAGCTCGGCGCCGGCGCCAACACCGTCGACCTCTCGCCGCGCATCATGAAGATCACCGCCGCGTCTGCGCTCCTGCCGGCGCTCTCGATCGTGGGCGGCGCGGCTGGCGACGACATCGAGGTCAGCCCGCACAGTCTCACCGTCACCGGGACGACGCTGATCGGCGGGGGCGATGGCACGAACACGCTGAAGCTTCAGCCGGAGAATGGCACCTTCACCAAGGACGTCGTGATGAGCGGCGGCCTCGGCGACGACACGTTCGATTTCGGGCGCGACATCGCCACGCTCAAGTCCAACCTCACCTTCACGCTCGGCGCGGGGACGAACCGCCTGGAGATTCAACCCGACGTCATGACCGTCGCCAAGGACCTGAAGATCAGCGGCGCGGCGGATCCGCTGAACGCGGTCCTCAACCCCGGCGACGACACGGTTCACCTCGACGCCGGCGCCCTCAAGGTCATGGGCGTGGCCGAGATCAACCTGGGCGACGGCATCAACAAGGTCGACGGGTACATGACGACCGCCTCCTTTGCGAAAACGCTCACTTACCTCGGCGGCGCGGTCGGCGATACGTTCGACCTCGGCGGCACCTTCCTCGCGGTGAAGGGCAAGGTCGACCTGCAAATGTTCGAGGGGACGAACGATATCGACCTGCACGAATCGACGATCACGCTGAGCGATGCCTTCTCGGTCTCCGGCGGCGACGGCGCGAACACGGTCTTCCTCGGCAGCCGCACCCTCTCCGTCGCGAAGGCGACCACGATCACCTACGGCAGCGGTGGCAACACCGTGAACCTCCAGGCGGCGCAGGCCGCCTTCGGCGCGATCACCGTCACGGCCACCGGCGGGGACGATCAGGTGAACTTCAGCGGCACGAAGCTCGCCGCCTCGGGCCTGGTGAAGTTCGACCTCGGCGACGGCGCGAACGTGACGACGATCAACTCGACGGCGCTGGGGTTGAAGGCGGGCCTTACCATCCTCAGCGGAGCGGGCGCGGACTACGCGAGCCTCTTCGCGGATGGGACGATCACCGGCGATGTGAACATCGATCTCGGCGCCGGCTCGGCGGACGACCAGACGATCTACGTCACCGGGAACTCCGGCCTGCCCGGCATCCTGAAAATCAACGGCGCGCTCACCCTCAACACCGCCGCCACGGACGCCGGCTTGGGCAAGGCGGAGTTCATCTACGTGTACGATGTGACGGTCACGAAGGCCATCACCGTCACCGCCGCCGGCGACGCCGTCAGCAACATCTATCTCAACAACGCCAACCCTGGCGGCACCCTCACGGTGTCGAGTGGCGCGGGGAAGGACGACGTGCAGATCGAGACGTTCGGCACCTTCGGCCCGATGACCGTCGCCAAGACCACGACGATCAATCTCGGCGACGGCGACGACACCCTGGCGATCGGCTTCTCCCACGACCCGGGCAGTAACGACTTCGTGAAATTCATGGGCGCGGTGACGGTCGATGGCGGCATCGGCACGGACACGGTCAGCGACCTGACGGTGAACGTCTTCGGCCCCGGAGTGCCGGCGCCGGTGCTGACGAACGTGCCGTAGCCACCGGCCGCCGGCTCACGCCCGCGGGTGCGCCTCGTTGTACGCGGTCCGCAGCCGCTCGACCGTCACATGCGTGTAGATTTGCGTGGTCGAGAGGCTGGCGTGGCCGAGGAGCGACTGGACGCTGCGCAGGTCGGCGCCGGCGTCGAGCATATGCGTGGCGAAGGAGTGCCGCAGCTTGTGCGGGCTGACGCCCGGCGGGATGCTCGTGTGGCGCAGGTAGCGCTTCAGCAGCTCCCAGACGGCGACGGAGCTCATCCGCTTGCGCACGCGCGAGATGAAGAGCGGGCCGGCGTCGACTTTCGCCGCCTGCCGGTAGACCTGGATCGCCCGCAACGCCGGCGCGCCGACCGGGACGATGCGCTCCTTCCGCCCCTTGCCGAGCACGCGGACGCTCTCGGAATAGGGATCGATGCTCGAGACCTCGAGCGAGCAGAGCTCCGCGAGGCGCAGGCCGCTCGAGTAGAAAAGCTCGAGCACCGCGGCATCGCGCACCGGCATCCAAGGCGAGGCCTGCGCGCTCTTTTTCACCCGCAACGGCGCGCTGAGCAGCTCGTCGATCTGCGTTGGCGTGAGGACGACCGGGAGCTTGCGCTGGAGCTTCGGCAATTGCACCGCGGCGAGCGGATTCACCGTGAGCCCGTGGCGCTCGCCGAGGAAGCGGTAGAACGTGCGCAGCGCCGCGAAGTGGAGGCGGATGGTCGGCCGCGCGAGCCCGCGCTTGCTGATCGCGAAGAGGTAGCGGCGAAAGTGATCCGGCGTGAGCGTCAGCCAGTCGCCCGGCTCGTGCTTGCGGAACTCGGCGAGCGCGTGCGTGTAATTCGTCAGCGTGCGGCGCGCGGAGTTTTTCTCGATGTCGAGGTAACGCAGGAACTCCGCGGCGAGGGGGTCCGGCTTCACCGCTGGCTTCGTCTCCTCCGCGGCGGCTGTTTGCTCAATCGTACTCGTACTCGTACTCTTGCTCGTACTCTTAATCCTCCCCTCCGCACGCGCACTCACCCCTCCGCCTCCGCGCCCTTCTTCTTCCGTCGAAAATAAACCGCCACGTTCCCCACCAGCGCCACCAGCTCGCTCCCGCTCTTCTCCGCCACCTCGGGCGCGATCGCCTTGCGATCCACCGCCGGATCGGTGAAGCGCACCTTCACCAGCTCATCCTTGGCCAGCGCCTCCTCCAGGCTGCGCAGCCACCCTTCCGTCATCCCCGCGTGGCCGAGGCGCACGGTGGCCTCCAGCTTCTGGCCGCGTGCTCGCAAGGCGCGTTTTTCCGCGCCGCTCAGGGTGCTCGTCATGCGCGACCATGCACCCGCCGGCCGCCCATGGGCAAGCGGCTACTTCGCGGCGCCGATGTTGTTTTCCTCCTTGATGATGCCGCTCTTCAGCAGCTTCTGGAGCTTCGGCCGGATGACGATCGCGCAGTACGAGTTCCGGTTCGCGTTGTCATTGAAGTAATTCTGGTGATGGTCATCGGCCGCGTAGAAGGCCTTGAACGGCGCGATCTCGGTGACGATCGGATCCTGGAAATCCTTCTGCGCCGCTTTCTTCGAGGCCTCCATCACCGCCTTTTGCTGCTCGTTTTCGTAGTAGAGGACCGAGCGGTATTGCGTGCCGGAGTCGTGGCCCTGGCGGTTGAGCGTCGTCGGATCGTGCGCGGCCCAGAAGACCTCGAGCAGCTTCTCCAGCGGGAGCGTCGCCGGGTCGAATTCGATCTGCACCACCTCGGCGTGCCCGGTGTTCCCGGTGCAGACGGCCTCGTAGCTGGGATTCGGCACCGAGCCGCCGGAGAAACCGGAGACGACCTTGGTCACGCCCTTCAGGCGCTGGAAAACGGCTTCCATGCACCAGAAGCAGCCGCCGCCCATGGTGATGTGTTCGAGCTGGACGGGCTTGGCGGGAGTGGGATCGGGCATAGGCTTTTTTTCCGCGCTCAAGGCCGCGGTCGGGAGAACCCCCAGCGCGGCCAGGGAGAGGAGAGTGAGGAGGAGTTTCACGGGAAGGATGAGTGGGGAGATGAGACGCAGGACGAAGGAGTATTGTTCAATGGCGAGCCGGCGGATGCAAGAGCGGGTGCCGAGGCACCCCGACGGCGACGGCATCTCATGTTTGATCTAAGGCACCACTGGATTACAGGCTAACCTTTCGATTGCCTTTTCTCCCGAGCCGCCGGCACCCAAGCTTGATGGCCGGCAAGACCGATTGCGCAAGTTCTCCAGTTCGTCCCCCCACAACATGCATCTCGTTCATCCCCCTGCCTCCAATGCCCCCGGCTGCTCCGTCCGCCGCCTCCTGCCGACTTTCGGCGTCATCGCCGCCCTTCTCATCGGCGCCGCGCTCCACGCCGCCGACGAGCCGGCCCTCCCTCCGAAAGCCGCCGCGAAGGTGAAGCCCGCGCCTTCGCCCCAGGCGCTGCCGTCAGAGGTCCTCGACCCCGCGGCCTGGCGCATCGCGCCCGGCAAGAGCGGCTTGGTGGGGGTGAGCGAACTCGACCGCCGGCCGGTGATGACGGTGACGGGCGCGCCGGTGACGCTCGCCGGGACGCGGGCGGTGGAAGCGGAGACGGAGATCACCCTGCGCCTGCGCCTCTCCGCCGAGGGGGCGTCGAGCGTGACGCTGACCACGGGCTTGAAAGACGCCGCGGACCTCAAGGAGAAGGGCCTGTACGTGACCCTGGCCGGCAGGGACGATGAGGCGCGCTGGACGGTCTTCGACGCCAACTCGGCCGACCCACGGCGGCCGACGGTCACCGGCGTTTACCGGCCGCATTTCGCGGTCGAGCGCAGCCTCGCGTGGCCCGACTCGTTGCGCCGGACCGTCGAGG
>DASYIS010000581.1:0-9779 GCA_035997375.1 Chthoniobacteraceae bacterium | reverse complement strand
GCAAAAAGGGGAGCGGCACGACTGCCAAGCGACCCCGCTAACCTGCCGGGAGCGCGAACGACGCACTCTATTTACAGAGCAAAGGCGCGGGTCAAAGCCCGCGCCTTCTCTATGAAAGCAGGCGCTCGGGATTGAGGCCCTGCAAGGCCTTCGGCACGAAGCGCCCATTCTCGCGGATCAGCTTGCCGTCGAAGTGAATCGTCCCGCCGCCGTAATCCTCGCGCTGGATGTTCACCATGTCCCAGTGGACCTGCGACCGGTTGCCGTTCTCGGTCTCCTCGTAACACTGGCCCGGCGTGAAGTGGAACGAGCCGCGGATTTTCTCGTCGAACAGGATGTCGCGCATCGGCTGCAGGATGTGCGGATTGAACGCGATCGCGAATTCGCCGATGTAGCGCGCGCCCGGATCGCTATCGAGGATCTTGTTCAGCTTCTCGGAGTTGTTCGCGGTGGCGTCGACGATTTTGCCATCCTGAAAAGCGAGCCGGATGTTGTCGAACGCCGTCCCCTGGTAAATCGTCGGCGCGTTATATTGGATGTGACCCTGCACCGAGTTCTTCACCGGCGCGGTGAATACCTCGCCGTCGGGAATATTGTGTGTACCGCCGCAGGGCACCGCCGGGATGCCCTTGATCGAGAAGTTCAGCTCCGTCCCCGGCCCGTGGATGTCGACGCGATCCGTCTTGTCCATGATCTCCTTGAGCGCCTTCATGCCGGCCGTCATCCGGTGGTAGTCGAGCGTGCAGACTTGGAAATAGAAGTCCTCGAACGCCTCCGTGCTCATGCCGGCGAGCTGCGCCATGGAAGGGGTCGGCCAGCGCAGGACACACCAGCGCGTCTTCTTCACGCGCCAGTCGAGCACCGGCTTCATCTTGCGCGCCACCAGCTTCATCTGCTCCGGCGGCACATCGCTCAACTCGGTGATGTTATGGCCGCCGCGCAGCGCGATGTACGCCTGCATCTTCTTCATCCGCGAGAGCTCATGCGCGGCGGTGAAATCGATCTGATCCTCGGTCGCGGCGAGCGCCATCTCGCGCGCGATCCGCGCCTGGTGGAGTTGCACGAAGGGGACGGCGCCGAGTTTGCGCGTGGCGCGCACGAGCTCGACCACCATTTCCGGCGGAATGTCGAAGGCGTCGATGAGGACTTTGTCCCCGGCGAGCAGCTTCGTCGAAAAGGTCGTCAGCAGGGTCGCCAACTTGGCATAGCGGGGATCGGCCATAAGAAGTACCGCCTACCAAACGCCACGTTTGGTTGCTTGCCAAGCTCCGCGCTGGGTGAAAACGCGCTTTTCACGGGTAAATTCGCGCCGGGCGGTGGAAAACTTGCCGCTGCGCGCTGTTCGCGCTTAGATTCGGCGGGTGACGAACCCCAAGCTAGCCACCCCTTCCGCCCTCGCGCAGATCTCCGGCGAGATGCGCGCGCAAGGTCGCGTGCTGGTCTTCACCAACGGCTGTTTCGACCTCCTCCACGTCGGCCACACGCGCTATCTCCAGCAAGCGCGCGCGCTCGGCGATGCGCTCGTCGTCGCGGTCAACGGCGACGAGTCCGTGCGCGCGCTCAAGGGCCCGACGCGCCCGATCAACACCGAGGACGACCGCGCGGAAGTGCTCGCCGCGCTGGCCTGCGTCGATCACCTCACCATCTTCCATGAGGAGCGCGTCGCCGGCGTCATCCGCGAAGTCCGCCCGCACATCTACGTGAAGGGCGGCGACTACACGCTGGAGACGCTGCACCACGAGGAGGTCGAGGCGTTGCGCGAAGCGGGCGCCGAGCTGCGCATCCTCCCCCTCGTCCCGGGCAAATCGACCACCGCCACCCTGCGCCGTTCCCAATGCTAAAGATCGGCGTCCTCGGTTCCGGCAAGGGCTCCAACTTCCGCGCCATCGCGGAGGCGATCGACCGTCACGAGCTCGACGCCGAGACGTGCATCGTCCTTTCCGATGTCGCCGACGCCGGCATCCTGAACCTCGCCCGCGCCCGCGGCCTGCGGGCCGAGTTCGTCGAGCCCGGCCGCTTTCGCACCCGCATGGAACCGGAGGCCGAGCAGCGCTTGGTGTCGCTCTTACACGAAGCCGGCGCCGAGTGGGTCGTGCTCGCCGGCTACATGCGCATGATCAAGGCCCCGCTGCTCGAAGCCTTCCCGCGCCGCATCATCAATATCCACCCCTCGCTCCTCCCCGCCTTCCCCGGCTTGCAAGCGTGGGCGCAGGCGCTCGCCGCCCGCGTGCCGGAAACCGGGTGCACCGTCCATTACGTCGATGCCGGAATGGATACGGGCGACATCATCGACCAACGCCGCGTCCCGGTCATGCCCGGCGACACGGCCGAGTCGCTGCACGCGCGCATCCAGGTCGCCGAGCACGAGCTGTATCCGGCGGTGCTGCGGCGGTTGGCCGATCCCAAGGCGGAGATGCTATGAAGGCGCTGGTCGCGCTCCTGCTCCTGTTCGGCGCGTGCGCGTTGGCGGAAGACCGCGAGCTGAACTTGAAGGAACTCCGCGCCCAGCAGCGCACCCTCCGCCGACTGGCTGCCGAGCCCGGCCCGGAAGCCGACCGCGAGATCGCCCGTCGATTCGACGAGTTGGACGCCGGGCGCCTCCCGTTCGCGCTCTGGCTCGACGTGCTGGAAGCCGCGGCCAAGCGCCCGGACCCCGCCTTGCGCGCCCGCCTCGCCGAGCGCGCGCGGGTCGAGGCGGCGTCGAACGACCCGCTCCGCGCGTGGCGCGAGTGCCTCGAGGGCGGCGACGCCAACGAGGGGCGGGAGATCTTCCACCAAAAGCCCGTGCCCGACTGCATCCGCTGCCATCGCGTCGGCAAGGAAGGCGGCGAGATCGGCCCGAACCTCACCGCGCTCTCCCAGCGCGCCCAACGCATCGCCATCCTCGAGTCGATCATCGAGCCCAACGCCTCCATCGTCCCCGGCTTCAGCAACCTGCTCGTGAAGCTGAAAGACGGCCGCGAGCTCGCCGGCATCGTCAGCGCCGAGAGCACCGACCTCATGACCCTCACCTCGCAAACCGACGGCAAGAAAACCACCTTCCGCACGAGCGACATCGTCACCGAAACCGGCCTCCCCAGCGCCATGCCCCCGGCGTTTGGGCAGATCCTGGGGAAGCGGGCGATTCGGGATTTGGTGGAGTTTTTGGCGACGCAGGAGTGAGGGGGCCATACCGACCTCGAACATGCGGCTTCACGTCGTCAGCGACCTGCATCAGGAATTCGGCGAGATCGATGTGCCGGCGGTGGATTGTGATTGCGTCGTCATCGCGGGGGACGTTTCCACCAAGCTCCATGGGCTGGAGTGGATTTTGCGAAAGTTTCGCGAATGCCCGGTGATCTATGTTTGCGGTAATCACGAGTTCTACGGAGAGAAGCTTCCGCGGCTAACCGAGCGCCTGCGTGACCAGGCGCAAGGCACGAATGTCCACCTCCTCGAGAATGATTCGGTCACGATTTGTGGATTGCATTTCTTCGGGTGCACCCTGTGGACGGATATGTCCTTGCATGGCGACTGGATCGCCGGGGCGGCGGAAGCCAACAACGTGATGAACGACTATAAGCGGATTCGGAATTCCGCGCTGCATTACAAGCGGCTGTCCGCCAGAGACACCCGCCTGCTCCACATCGGTTCGCTCGAGGCCATGCGGCGCTTCTTTGCCGCCCATGATCCGCGCCATTCCGTCGTGGTTACTCACCATGCGCCCTCCATTCGTTCCCTGCCGGCAGATCGGCGCGACGAGCCGATCAGCTGTGCCTATACATCGCACCTCGATCCCTTCATCGAGGAGCACCAGCCCCAACTCTGGATTCACGGACATATTCATCATAGCCAGGATTACCGAATCGGCGGCACTCGTGTCCTCGCCAATCCCCGTGCTTACCCTGGTGAGCCGAATCCCGGATTTGTTGCAGATCTTGTCGTGACGGTGGAGGGCGAGGGTGGGTGACGGTGTCCCTTTGGCTGCAGTCCGTTGTCTTGCTCGCCACCGTTCTGTTTGCCTGTATCGTCGTCACCATGAAGATCGAACTCCCTCCTGTCATCGCCGCCTTCTTTGCAGCGCACAACACAGGCGAAACAAAAGACTTCAACCGTCTCTTTACCCACGACGCGATCGTGAGCGATGAGGAACACGAGTATGGTGGCGCTGCGATCAAGGAGTGGATCGATGGAGCGTTTGCCAAGTACAGACCGATGGCAGACATCGCAAACCTCAGGGTGGCGGGCGTTCAACTGATCGCCACCGCACAAGTCAGCGGCAACTTTCCGGGTAGCCCAACGGAGTTGCACTATAACTTCACGCTTGAGAATGACCGAATTGCCGTATTGTCGATTGGCGCCTGAGCCGTGGAGCGAACGACTCAAACTGGCCTGCCATGCCTCGCTTTCTTGTCCTCCTCTGCGGACTCTTCCTGCTCGTCCAGCCGGCGCGCGCCGAGGTCGCCCGTGGCCGCGATGGGATCGTCTCCTCGGTCGATCCGCTCGCCACGGCGGCGGGGGTGGAGGCGTTTCGGCAGGGGGGGAATGCCATTGATGCGGCGGTGGCGGTGGCGCTGACGCTCGGGGTGACGGACGGGGCGAACTCGGGGATCGGCGGCGGGTGTTTCATGCTAATCCGGCGGGCGAACGGGGAGATCGTCGCGCTCGATGGGCGCGAGATGGCGCCGGCGGCGGCGACGCGCGACATGTATGTGAAGGATGGAAAGGCGCATCCCGAGCTGAGCCAGACCGGCGCGCTGGCGATCGGGATTCCGGGCTCGCTCGCGGTTTACGAGTATGCGGTGAAGAGCTTCGGCGCGCGGACGTTCGGGGATGCGCTGCGGCCCGCGGCCGAGCTGGCGGAGCAGGGGTTTCCGCTGAGCAAACCCGCCGCCGGCCGGCTCGCGAGCGTGGCGAAAGAACTCTGGGGCTTCCCCGCGAATCGCGATGTTTTCTTCCACCCTGACGGGACGCCGTTCGCGGCCGGCGAGACCTTGCAGCAGCGGGATCTCGCGGCCTCGTATCGCGGGCTGGCCGAGCACGGCACGGCGTGGTTTTACCGCGACCCTTTTCCGCAGAAAGTGGCGGAATGGATGGCGCGGAATGGCGGCCTGATCACGGCCGAGGACTTTGCGCGGTATACGATGAAGTCGCGCGAGCCGATCCGCACGAAGTATCGCGGCTACGACATCGTCTCCTTTCCGCCGCCGAGTTCGGGCGGCGTGCACGTGGCACAAATCCTCAACATCCTCGAGGGGTATGACATCGCGCGTCTGACCGACGCCGACCGCTTGCACATGTTGGCGGAGGCGATGAAGCTCGCCTTTGCCGATCGCGCGTTCTGGCTGGGCGATCCGGATTTCGTTCCCGTGCCGCGCGGGCTCATCGATCCGGCGTACGCTGCCGGCTTGCGCACGCACATCTCCATGGATCACGCGACGCCGGTCGAGGCGCACGGCACGCCGCCCGAGGCGGAGACGCGGCTGTTCGAGAAGCACACCACGCACTTCTGCACGGCGGATCGCGCGGGCAACTGGGTCGCCTGCACGACGACGGTCAACACGACCTACGGCTCGAAGGTGATGATCCCCGGCACTGGCATCGTCTTGAACAATCAGATGGACGATTTCTCCATCCAGCCCGGCGTGGCGAACGCCTTCAAGCTGATCGGCGGCGAGGCCAACGCGGTCGCGCCCGGCAAGCGGCCGCTCTCCAGCATGAGCCCGACGATCGTGCTGCAAAACGGACGGCCGGTCCTCGCGCTCGGCGCGGCGGGCGGCCCGACGATCATCACGCAGACGGTCATCAATCTCGTCGGCGTGCTCGATCTCCACCTGCCGCTCGATGCCGCGCTGGCGCAGCCGCGTTTCCACCAGCAGTGGGCGCCGGATGAGTTGCGCGTCGAGGACACGCTGCCGCCGCCGATCGCGGACTCGCTGCGGGCGCGCGGGCACAAGCTCGTGCACGGAGCCGGCGGCGCGTCGCAGATCATCGGCGTCGAGCCGCAGACCGGCGAGCTGCTCGGCGCGAGCGAGCCGCGGCTGCCGAGCAAAGCGGCGGGGTTTGGCAAGTAATCGGTAATCAGCTCGGAGACGGCGTCGAAGGGCAACGATGAGAACTTTCGCGCGGGCGCTGAGCGTCCTATCCGGCGGTGGTGTCGCTGCCGGCGCCGGTGTTGGCGTCTGGTAGTCGAGGGCGCGGCCATTTGCGAATTGGACACTCGTCATCCGCGTCTTCACACACTTTTCATCATCACTTCACGCGAGCCGCATCAAGGATTCATGGGCCTGCGCGAGCCTGGCTTTGTCAGATTCAACGGCCATGTCCATTCCAGCTCCCTTTTTGAGAAAGCCGCTCCCCCGGAGGTTTCGCCTACTGCGCCGCCAGCGCCCCCTGCAAAACCGCCCACACATTCTCCGCGACCTTCTTTTGCCCCTCCGCCGTGGGGTGGATGAAGTCCGCCTGGTTCAGCTTCTCGATGCCGCCGACGTCTTTCAGCAGGGAGGGGACGAGCGCCGCGCCGTTGGCTTTGGCCACTTGCGGGAAGAGCTCGCTGTAGGCTTTCGCGAAGTCGGCGCCCATGCTGGCAGGCATTTGCATACCGGCGACGATGACGATGAGGCCGGGCACTTTGGCTTTCGCTTTTTGGATGATGCCGTTGAGGTTTTCCTCGGTTTGTTTCGGGGAAAGGCCGCGCAGGCCGTCGTTGCCGCCGAGGGCGATGACGAGGACTTTCGCGCCGGCGCTGAGCGCCCAGTCGACGCGGCGCAGGCCGCCCGCGGTGGTGTCGCCGCTGACGCCGGCGTTGACGACCTGATAGTTCAAGTGCGCGGCATCGATTTTCGCCTGCAACACGGCGGGGTAGGCGTCGGAGGGCGAGAGGCCGTGGCCGGCGGTGATGCTGTCGCCGAGGATGACCACGCGCGGACGGGCGGCGACGCTCGAAGTTGCAGGAGCCGCCTCCGCCGTGCAGAGGACCACCGCAAAGAACGCAAAGAGCACAAAGAAAACACCCCTCTGCGTTCTCTGCGTTCTTTGCGGTTTTCCCTTCTCGATAACCATGGCACAAGTCTGTGCGCAGCCGGCGAGCGCCCGGCCGCACAGCGCGAGGAAATATCTCAATGAAATCATCGGAACGGAAGTCTCTGCCAAATGGCCGCTAACGTCGAGGCGCCCGCCGCCGCTGTCAATCGGCCCATCCTGGAGGTGGCCGAGCTCTGCAAGAGCTACCGCACGGGCGACCGCGATCTCTCGGTGCTGCGCGGGGTCAGCCTCGCCATTCCGCAGGGCGAGACGTGCGCGATCATCGGGCCCTCGGGCAGCGGGAAGACGACGCTGCTGGGGCTGTGCGCGGGGCTGGATGAAGCGACGAGCGGCAGCGTGCGGATCGACGGGACGGCGCTGGAGACGCTGGATCACGACGAGCGTGCGGCGTTGCGCAACCGGCTCGTGGGCTTTGTGTTCCAGAACTTCCAGCTCATCCCGACGCTCACCGCGATCGAGAACGTTCTCGTGCCGCTGGAGCTGCGCGGCGAGACCGGCCGGCAGGCGGAGGCGGCCGCGCTGCTCGACCAACTCGGGCTCGGCGACCGGCTGACGCATTATCCGCTGCAGCTCTCGGGCGGCGAACAGCAGCGCGTGGCGCTGGCGCGGGCGTTCATTCATAAGCCGCGCCTGCTCTTTGCCGATGAGCCGACGGGCAATCTCGACGCGGAGACGAGCGGGCCGATTGTCGAGCGGCTCTTTGCGCTGAATCGCGAGGCCGGGACGGCGCTGGTGCTCGTGACGCACGACCCGGCGCTGGCGGCGCGCGCGCAACGCGTCATCACCATGCGCGGCGGCGCGATGGTTTCCGAGGAGGTGCGGTGAGCGCCATTCCGCGCCACTGGTGGGGCGCGCTGCTGCATCCGTGGACGTGGCGGATGGCGTGGCGCGACAGCCGTTCGCAGCGCAAGCGGCTCCTGCTGTTCTCGCTCTCGATCGTGGCCGGCATCGGCGCGCTGGTCGCCGTGCATTCGCTGCGCGAGTCGTTGCAGGAGGGCGTGCGCACGCAGGCGAAAGCGCTGCTCGGCTCGGATCTGCATATTGCTTCGCGTGAGCCGTTCGACCCAGAGATTGAGGCGAAGATCGTGAGCCGCGCGGTGGCCGTGACGCGCGAGACGGAGTTCAGCTCGATGCTCTATTTTCCCGGCGTGGACGGCACGCGCATGGTCAGCGTGCGCGGGTTGGATGGCGGCTTCCCCTACTACGGCAAGATCGAGACGGTGCCCGCCGACGCGTGGCAGCGCATGCAGAGCGAAGACGGCGTGGTGCTCGAGCGCGCGCTGCTCGACCAGTTTGCGGTGAAGGTCGGCGACCGGGTGAAGCTGGGTGCGCTGACGCTGCCGATCCTCGGCTCGATCGAGAAGACGCCGCCGAAGACGAGCAAGTTCGGCGGCTTCGCGCCGGAGTGCTATCTGCGGCGCGAGGCGCTCGTGGCGACGGACCTGCTCGGCGCGAGCAAGATCGCTTTCAATCACCTGCACCTGAAGCTCGCGGAGGCGAAGACGGCCCGCGCCATCCAGAAGGAATTCGCCGATCCGCACTGGCGCTATGAGACGCCGGCGAACCGGCGCGACGCGCTGGGCAACGCGCTCGACAACGTGGAGGAGTTTCTCGGGCTGATCGCGATCACGTCGCTCGTGCTCGGTGCGATCGGCGTGGCCGGCGCCATCCACGCGCACGTCAGCCGGCGGGTCGCCGCCGTGGCGATCCTGCGGTGTCTCGGCTGCCCGGGCGACGCGGCGTTCGCCATTTATCTCGTGCAGGCGATGATGCTCGGCGCGGTGGCTGCGCTGATCGGCGCGGCGTTTGGCGTCGTGCTGCATTGGGGGATTGTCACGCATTACCGCGACGTGCTCCCGTTCGCGCTGAATCCCGCGGCGTCCTGGAGTGTCGTCGCGCGCACCACCGCGGGCGGGCTCGTGGTGTGCGGAGTCTTCGCGCTCCTGCCGCTCTTGCGCGTGCGGCAGATCGCGCCCGGCGCGGCCTTGAAGGACAACGCGGCGCCCATTCTGAGCCGCCGGCTGTGGCCGCTCTACATAGTGCTCGCGCTGATCCTCGCCGGCCTCGCGGTACTGGGGCAGACGCATCGCTGGCGCGCGCTCGCCATGGCCGGCGGACTCGCGCTGACCTTCGCGATTCTCGCGGCCATCGCGCACGGACTCACCGTGGCGGCGCGCAAGCTCGTGCGGCCGGGCTGGCCGTATCTTGTGCGCCAGGGCATCTCGAATCTCTATCGGCCGCACAACCAGACGCTGCTCTTTTTGCTGTCGCTCGGGCTCGGCACGTTCCTGCTGCTGACGGTGCTGCAGGCGCGCGATGCGCTCTTGCAAAAGCTCGATCTCAAGACCTTCGCGGAGAGCCCGAGCCTCTACCTCATCGACGTGCAGCCGGATCAGGTCGAGGGCGTCGCGGCGCTCGTCCGCGCGCAGCAACTGCCGGTTCTCGAGACCGCGCCCATGGTGACCATGCGCATCGAATCGATCCGCGGCACACCCGTCAAAGAGCTCTCCAGACAGGCCACCATCCCGAAGTGGGTGCTCGAGCGCGAGTATCGCTCAAGTTATCGCGCGCAGCTCGGCGCGACGGAGAAACTGGTCGCCGGCGAGTGGTTCAAAGGCCCGTTCGACGGCAACGGCCCGACGCCGATCTCGCTCGAAAAGGAGATCGCCAAAGATCTCCACGTCGGCCTCGGCGACGAGATGGTCCTCGACGTGCAAGGCGTCCCCGTGACCGCGCGCGTGACCAATCTGCGCGAG
>DASYIS010000580.1:0-19570 GCA_035997375.1 Chthoniobacteraceae bacterium | reverse complement strand
AACTTGAACTTCTGGCGTCATCCCTTCCGCGCCTCCGGCCCGTCCGATCAGGTATAGACGCCGCCACTGGGTCTCTTGATCAATCGGGCCCTGAGCACTAAAGACGCGTTGGTAGATGTAATTTCGATAGATATGCGGCGGATCACGAGGCGCTAGTCCGGTGAACCATAGGAGCTGACGTTCCGCTGCGCTCACCGACACTCCCGCAAGAAGTCGATGATAAACGCGTAACCCCGCCTTGCTTTTGTGCAGAGAGCTTTGAATACTTTGAAAATGGCTATCATCGGCGGCACTCTCGATGATCTCGCGAACAATTTCGAGTACATGATCCCGCCATGCAATCCGCCTGCTCGAACTTGCAAGCTGGCTGTCGACAGCGCGGTTCCACAAATTTTCCAATATCAACTGGGTAAGATAAACCGACCCCCCTGTATACTCGAAGATGGATTCCGCCAAATCACTGACGGGAATTCTCACGCGCTCCGCGAGAATTGCGCAGGTATACTTTGTTTCTTCAACTGACAAATCATGAAGGACAATAGCTTCGCCAACATTAAATGGGGAACGCAAACGGTCCTCAATTAATTCCTCTGGTCGCGCAGCTCCAGCAAGTACGAATTGAATCCGCTTCAGTTCGGGTCGCTGCGCGCCTTCGTTGAAGACATTTCGGATAGTGCTGAAAAACGCGTCTTTGAAAGAACACAATAGCAGGGCATCCACTTCGTCCAGGAAAAGAACTAATCGCACGCCAGGGGAACGTGAGAGCATCCATTCGATACCATCTACGAATCGCTCGAAGCTTGGGAATGGATCAGCTAGATCAAGAGTGCGGCGACAGTCATCGAAAAATCGCGCTTCGAAAGCGTCCCTGCTGCTGATCTCTTCAGGCTGGAAAATAGAAAAGTCCACGAAGCCTGTGCGGATTTCTGCCTCACAAAGCGATTGTCGCACATGGCCAATAAGGCTCGATTTACCGCTCTGCCGCGGAGCCAGCACGTAAGGATATCGCTGATTCTGCTTGATCGAGCGGCGAAGATCGCGATCCGCCTGCCGCTCCGTGTATGTCGGCCCGGAAAAAGTTCCAGCAGCTCGGTAAGGATTGACTGAGTGGCTAGTCATTTCAATCGTAACTTGCATCATTCTTGATGATTTTTGCGAAATCGTTATCGGCGCAATCACCACACTCGGCGTCGTAGAGTCGCTGGAATAGGCGCTGGAGGCGCTTGGGCCGGAGCCTAGAGATTATCTCAATGTCTTTGGCGGATGTCTTAACTTGCTTTTGCGCACGCGGGGGAAGGAGTTGCAACAGCTTGTGTATATGTGCTTCATGCATGAGTCCCACTGTGATATGCTGCCACGGATCGCTGTACTTCGGGTTTTCCATCTGGCGATCGTCAAAAATGGTTCGCAAAGGCTTGGGCGCTGTGGTGACGATACGCAATTCTATGTCACCCCGGTTCACCAACGATATTAACGCTGGAATGAGCGCCAAGAGGCCGGGAGCCATGACTTCACTAAGATCGTCGAGGAAAAGTACGGAGGGATTTTGGCGGACATAGTTTTCAAGTTCACACCAATCGCAAATTGCGCCGAAGAGTCGGAAGAAATTCCGCATGAAAAGTCTCTCATTTTCGGACCGCATATCCGCCAAGCCGCCGCCGAAGAAATGGTGGCCCGGCAATACACAATGCGCTTGGAGCATCAGGCTCGACTTCCCGATTCCAAATTCACCTGTTATAGCGATCAGTCGCCGTTGTCCCAAGAGGGCGCGCTCAAACTCGTCATCTGCCTGTCGACGAATGTACGTAGGATGATCATGTGGCAGTGCGCCTGCGCTCTGGAATGGGTTCAATTCCGTTCTCGGTTTTGAGCCATCGTTTGGATGGTCTTCCGGCCTGCTTTCGCGCCGGTCTTCGGTCTCCGGAGCGCACGCTGCCCGCAGTTTCGCATACTCCTCCTCTCGGCCTTCTGAGGTCCAGTCGACATATGCGTACTGTGCCAGCGTCAGAAGAATGGGAGCGGAATCGAGGCGAAGAGGAATGAAGCGCTGCTTACGATTCAATGGGTCTGGAAAGCGAACGCAGCCGGACTCCATTTTTGCCCAGTCCGACTCAAACATATTTGCTGACATGAAGAGTACTAAGACACGCGAATTCGCCAAACCATCGTCAATCTTCGCCATGATGTGGTCCCCAGCCTGAAGTATCCAAAAATCAACCCAAACCTTGAACCCGTCCTTCCGTAACCGCTCCGCTACTGTGCGCACCACTGCCTTGTCCTTTCGGCAGTAGCTCAAGAAAACATCATAATCAAAGGTTTCAAGCATGGTTGCTCGCGGGTAGGTCTGTATTCAGACTCGTCGACTCGACGTTTGTCGATTTGAAAATCGTTAAACCCTCTTCGAGGAGGCGACCTACGCCGCTGCCGGGAGGTGGAGGCGCTGGCCTGGGTGCGCGATCCGTTCCCGGCTTCGTGGGACCGGGTGCGGCGCGCGCTGGCGGGTGAGGAAGAGGCGGGGGTGCCGGAGCAGGAGGCGCCGCCAGCAAAGAGCGGGCTAATCGAGACGGTGCGCAAGTTTTTCGCCCCGCCCCCGCCGCCCCCGCCGGTGAAGCCGCCGCCGCCGAAGCGACCGCACATTCCCTATGCGGAGTACCGCCGGCTCTGCACGGAGAAGGGGGTGGCGGGGGACGGGATGCAGGATTCGCTGGCCGAGATCCTCCATCACTTGGGCGCGGCGCTGAACTACCGGAAGGATCCGCGGCTGCGCGAGGCGACGGTGCTGCAGCCGGAGTGGTTGACGAACAATGTCTACAAGCTGATGCGTCACGCGGAGGCGCAGGGGGGATTACTGAAACAGGCCGACCTGCCGCGGGTGCTGAGCGACGAGCCGGACCCGGAGATGCGGGCGTACCTGGTGCGGTTGATGGAGCGCTTCGAGATCGCCTACCCGCAGCGGCCGCAGAACACCGAGCTTTGGCTGGTTCCGCAGGCGCTGCCGGACAATCAGCCGGCCGAGGCGGCGGCCTTTGCCTCGGTGCCGGACGCGACGCGGCTGCGCTACGCGTACGCGGCGCTGCCGGAGGGTCTGGTGGCGCGGGCGATCGTGCGGCTGCATGAGTTCATCGAGGAGACGCCGGACGGGAAGAAGCAGCAGTGGGCGAGCGGCGCGATCCTCACGCGCGAAGGGGCCCGGGCATTGCTCCGCAAGGAACCGGAGGACCGGGTGGTGATGATCACGGTGACCGGCGCGGACCGGAAGGCGCGCCAGCAACTGGCGGGGCTCTGCCAGGCGGAGATGCGCGACATTCACCGGGAGATCCCGGGGCTCGACCCGCTGGAGGAGACGCAGGTGCAGGGCGAATGGGTGCGCACCTCGACCCTGGAAAGCGACGAGCGCAAGGGGCGCCCCTCCGGCCTCCAGACGCGCGACGGCACCGTGACCATCGACCCCGCGGAGGCGAACAACGCCTACACCGAAAAGCCGGCGCGGCAGGAGGAGGTCTGGAAGCCGTCGGTCTTCATCAGCTACTCGAAGAGCAACGTGAACCAGCGCAAGCGGCTGGAGCTGGAGCTGAAGGTGCTGAAGAACGCGGGCCTGCTCGCCGGCCATTGGCAGGACCGGATGATCGACCCCGGCGACCCGTGGGACCAGGCGATCCAGATCGAGCTCGGGAAAGCGGAGGTGGTGCTCGTGCTCTGCAGCACCCCCGCGCTGGCGACCGACTACATCACGCAGTACGAGATCCCGAAGGCGCTGGAGCAGGAAGCGGCGGGGCGGACTCTGGTGGTCCCGCTCATCCTCGAGGCCTGCGGCTGGCATCTCTCCAACTTCTCCAAGAACGCCGCGCTGCCGGAAAAGGGCCAGCCCATCAACGAATGGACCCCGCGCTCCAGAGGGTGGAAGTCGGTCGCGACCGGCCTGGAAAAGCTGTGCCGGAAGCTGATCGAGAAAGGCCCGCGGGGAATGACGAATGACGAATTGGCCGGCCTTCGTCATTCGTCATTCGTCATTCTCTTCCCCTCCCCCGCCGGCTCAATATGCACCAGCGCGTCCACGATCGCCGGATTAGACGCGCGGATGGCGTCCTTGACCCGGTGCGCGATCTCGTGGCCCTGGCGGACGGTCAGGTCGCCGTCGACTTCGATGTGGATGTCGACGAAGAGGTCGAGTCCCATCTTGCGCACCTTGCATTTGTCCACGCGGTGGACGAGCGGGACCCCGCCGGCGACCTCGCGGATCGCCGCGACGAGGTGCTCGGGCGGGGCGACGTCCATCGCCTCATCGAGCGCGGGCATGAGGAGCTTCCAGCCGTTGTAGGCGATGATGAAACAGGCGAGGAGCGCGGCCACGTCGTCCGCCATCTCGTAGCCCTTGCCCCCGATGAGCGCGATCGAGATGCCGACGAACGCCGCGGCGGAGGTGATGGCGTCGGCGCGGTGATGCCAGGCATCGGTCTTCACCGCAGTGCTGTCGATGTGCTCGCTGACCGTGAGCACCCGGCGGAAGAGGAGCTCCTTGATGACCATGATGCCGACGAGCACGAGCAGGGTCCACCAGGAGGGCGTGGAGTGGGGCGTGAGGATCTCGTGGACGCTCTGGACGCCGAGGGCGATGGCGGCGACGAAGACGCAGAGCGCGACGACGATCGCGGCCATTGGCTCCGCCTTCCCGTGGCCGTACGGGTGCGAGGCGTCGGCCGGCCGCGCCGCGAGCTTCAGGCCGCCCCAGATGACGAGCGATGAGAAGATATCGAGCGTCGACTCGAGCCCGTCCGCGATGAGCGCGTAGCTGTTGCCGACCACGCCGGCGGTGATCTTCGCCACCGCGAGGAGGACGTTGGCCGCCACGCCGACGAGCGCCACCCGCGCCCCGAGCGCGAGCCGGCCGGCGGTGGTGCTGTGAGGTTTTGATGGCGTGTTCACGGCGGTTCGGGAGCGAAATATAGAATGCGTGCAAAAGGAAGCACCGTCTCTTCGGCGGCGCCGTGGGCATGCCGAAGCGTTGCGCGGGTGCAAGCCGTGGTCCGCACAGTCCCTGTGCGGCCGGCGCGACTCGCCAGGTCGGTTCGCATCCACTCAAACCTGAGCCGCACAGAGGACTGTGCGGACCACATTTTAGCCGCGACTCCGCGCTCCTCGCGGGTTAATCCCTGTGCCATGCGCATCGCCCCCCCGCTGCTCGCCCTCGTTCTATCCTGTTCCGCCTACGCCGCCGATCCCGCGCCGGCTCCGCCCCCTCCCGCACCGCCGCTCTCGCCGGCGGACGCGATGAAAACCTTCCACGTCGCGCCCGGCCTGGAGGTCCAACAGCTTTTTGCCGAGCCGACGGTGCGTCAGCCTGTCTTCCTCAACTTCGACGAGCGCGGGCGGATGTGGGTGGTGCAGTATCTCCAGTACCCGTATCCCGCCGGCCTGAAGGCGGTGAGCCACGATGTCTTCTGGCGCGCCATTTACGACAAGCCGCCGCTCCCGCCGCCGCATCAGTATCCCGCGCACGACAAGATCTCGATCTTCGAGGACACCGATGGCGACGGCGTTTTCGAAAAGGAGAAGACCTTCGTCGACGGCCTGAGCATCGCCACCGCGGTCGAGCGCGGGCGCGGCGGGGTCTGGGTGATGAACACGCCGTTCCTGCTCTTCTATCCTGACAAGAACAACGACGATGTCCCCGATGGCGACCCCGAGGTTTGCCTCACCGGCTTCGGGTTTGAAGACACGCACTCGGTCGCGAACAGCCTCCGCTGGGGGCCGGACGGCTGGCTCTACGGCGCGCAGGGGAGCACCGTCACGAGCCATGTGACCGCACCGGGAAATCCGCACCAACCGGCCACGGAAATGGTCGGCCAGGGGATCTGGCGCTACCATCCCGAGACGCATCGCTTCGAGGTCTTCGCGGAGGGCGGCGGCAATACCTTCGGCGTGGAGCTCGATGAAAAAGGGCGTATCTATTCCGGCTACAATGGCGGCGACACGCACGGGTTTCATTACGTGCAGGGCGCGTATTTGAAGAAGGGCTTTGAGAAGCACGGGCAGCTCTCGAATCCCTACGCGTACGGCTATTTCCCGGAGATGCCGCACCAGAAGATGGCGCGCTTCACGCACAACTTCATCATCTACGAAGGCGGCGCGCTGCCCGGCGAATACTGGGGCAAGCTCTTCGGCGCGCAGCCCATCAAGCGCCTCGTGACGCTCAGCGATTTCGAGCCGGAGAAATCGACCTTTCGCACGAAAGAATTGGAGCCGGCGCTCACCAGCGACGACCCGTGGTTCCGCCCGGTCGACATCAAGGTCGGGCCGGATGGCGCGATCTACCTTTGCGACTGGTACGACGACCAGCTCGCCCATTACAAAGCGGCCGACGGCGCGTTCAATGGCGACACCGGGCGCATCTATCGCCTGCAAGGCAAAGGCGCGCCGCCGGCGAAACCGTTCGACTTGGGCAAGCTCTCGTCCGCGGAGTTGGTCGGCGTGCTGAGCCACCCGAACCGCTGGTTCCGCCAGACCGCGTTGCGCCTGCTCACCGACCGCCACGACGCGACCGTCGTCCCGCAATTGCTTGGCTTGCTGAAAGGCGAGCCGGGCCAGCTTTCGACGGAGGCGCTCTGGGCCTTGAATGCCAGCGGCGGGCTCGATCAACCCACGGCGCTTCGCCTGTTGCAGCACCCGGACCCCTTCGTGCGGCTCTGGACCGTGCGGCTCATGGGCGATGCGAACAAGGTAACGCCGGAATTCAACGCCGCCGCCGCGCGCCTGGCCGAGCACGAGGAGAACGTGGAGGTGCGCGTGCAGCTCGCCTGCACCGCGAAACGCCTGCCCGCCGAGCAGGATCTCTCGATCGTCCGCGCCATGCTCCGGCGCGACGCCGACGCCGCCGATCCGCGCCTGCCGCTCCTCCTCTGGTGGGCCATCGAATCCAAGGCCGCGAGCGATCGCGACGCCGTGCTCGCCCTTTTCTCCGAGTCGCCGCTCTGGGACACCGCGCTGGTGAAGGGGCATCTGCTCGACAAAATCATGCGCCGCTACGCGCAGGCCGGCACGCGCCAGGATCTGCTCACCTGCGCCAAACTGCTCGACCTCGCGCCGACCAACGAACACGCGAAGATCCTCGCCGGCGGCTTCGAGACCGCCTTCAAGGGCCGCGCCGTTTCGGGCCTCCCGAAGGAGCTGGTCGATGCGCTGACCAAACGCCACGTCGCCTCCCTCGCCCTGCGCCTGCGCCAGGGGGAAGCCGGCGCGCTCGCCGAGGGCCTCCGCCTCGCCGACGACCCGAAAGGGGCGAAGGACGCGCGCGTGGAAGTGCTCTCGATCCTCGGCGACATCAGGGCGCCCGAGAGCGAGCCGGTGCTGCTCCATGTGCTCGAGACCGCGACGGAGCCCGCGCTGCAAAAAGCCGCGCTCGCGTCGCTGCAGGCCTTCGACCTGCCGGAGATCGGCGCGAAGACGATCGCGCGCCTGCCGCAACTGGAAGGCGAGAGCCGCTCCGCCGCGCTCGTGCTCCTGGCGAGCCGCGAGGCGTGGGCCGGCCAGCTCGTCGCCGCGGTGAAGGCGGGCAAAGTCGACGCCCTGCTCGTGCCCCGCGACATCGCGCAGCGCCTCGCGCAGCATCACGACGTCGCGCAGCTGTGGCCCAACCTCGGCCAGCACCCGACCACCGCGCAGATGACCGAGAAGATCGCGAAGTTCAACCAGACCCTCGCCGCCGGCGCGGCCGATCCGTACCACGGCCACGCGCTCTACAGCGGCCTTTGCGGCGCCTGCCACACCCTCTTCAACGAGGGCGGCAAGATCGGCCCCGACCTCACCCCGCATCCGCGCACCGTCGACAGCCTGCTCCTGAACATCGTGAACCCAAGCGCCGAGATCCGCGAAGGGTACGAGAACTTCACCATCGAAACCAAAGACGGCCGCACCCTCGCCGGCTTCCTCGCCGAGAAAGACCAGAACGTCGTCGTCCTCCGCGCCCTCGACGGCCAGAACGTCACCCTGGAGCGCAGCGCGATCGCCAAAATGGAAGGCTCCGGCGTCTCGCTCATGCCCGAGGGCCTGCTCGACGCGATGAGCGAGCAGGATGTGCGCGACCTGTTCGCCTATCTCCGCAGCACCCAGCCCCTGCCGCCGCGGCCGAAGGGGCGGTAGGGGACGGAGTCGCCTCTCCATGAATTTTCTCAGGCTCATTGCCAGCCAAAGGCGATGATGCTAATTTCGGCCATGATCCTGGAGCGGGTTCCGCAAGTTAAAGAGATGAGCCTTGCCGAGAAGGTCCAGCTTTACGACGAGCTGTGGCACGAATTGGAGGCGCATTTCCAACGCCTCCCCATGGACGAGGGAATGATCGCCGACATGGATCGCGAACTGGAAGAGTACCGCCTCGATCCCTCCAAGGGGTCCACTTGGGAAGAGGTCCGCTCGCGCATCCGTAGTCGGGCCCGAAAGGGTGTTTGATCTCATCTTCCTCGCGGGCGCCGAGTTCGCTCTCCAGGAAATCTACAACTCTCTGGAGGAGCGAGAGTCGGGACGTGGCGACCGTTTTCTGGAAGTTTTGGACGGAGCGCTCACCCAGGTCCGCACCTTCCCGCGCAGCGGCAGCCCGTTCCATCGATCCTACCGCCGGCTGCTTATCCCCGGCCACCGATACGGCATCATTTACAGCATCGAGGGCAGGCGCGTGGTGGTAACCCGCCTCGTCGATCTGCGCCAGAATCCGGAAAGCATCCGGCGCGGCCTCGATTGAACAAAGAATGGGCGATGAGGGTCTTGAGCGTTTCGATCAGTGGCTCGCCAGCGACACGCAAACGATCTCCCGGTCATTGCGCGCGTAGACGCAGCGGTTCGCGAACGCGGGATGCGACCAGACGACTTCACGATGCGGATCCGTGTTGGTGGGATCGAGGAGGTGCGTGCGGCTAAGCTCCTGGTAGCCGGCGGGGGTGAGGCGGGCGATGATCAGGTCGCCCTTCTCATTCGCCAGGAAGAATCGATCGCCGTTCTTGATGAGGAACGCATTGGCCCAGCGCATCTCTTTTCCATCCGGCGTGGTCGCGGCGAGGGTTTCCCAGAGGCGCTCGCCCGTTTCGAGTTTCAAGCAACGAAGCTGCCCGTAGCTGCACACGCCATAGATGTGGCCGTCCTCGATGAAGGGCGTGCTCATGAGGCTGTGCAGCGTGTCGGTGTTCCGTTCGCTGTTGCGTTTGCCTTCCCAGAGCAGCTCGGCGGCCGGCTTGGCTGCGTCGAGCCGGAAGCAGTGCGAGCTCGTGTAAAAGGAGCTCAGCAACAGCAGATCGCCGGACTGGCGCGGAGTGGCGAGGCTCAGGCCCGAGCGAATCGCCCACGGGTGCGACCAATAAAGCGCGCCGGTTTCCGGATTGAGCGAATTGACCGACTCGGGATGCCAGATGATGAGCTGGCGCGTGCCGCCGGCCGTGATGATCGTCGGCGGCGCATAGCCCGGTTCCTGGGCGCTCAGGGCGCGCCACAGTTCATGTCCGGTGTCCTTGTCGAACGCAACCGCCACACTGCCGCGGCCGCCGACGAGGCAGATCAACTTGTTCCCCTCGAGCAGGGGATGGCCCGCGAAGCCCCAGGTCGGCGTGCGCACCTCGAAGTCTTTCTTGAACTCCCGCGCCCACAGCACGGCGCCGCTTTTCGCATCGAGGCAGAGCAGATTTCCCTCGGCGCCGAGCGTGTAAACTTTCCCTCCGCTGACCAGCGGCGTCGCGCGCGGACCGGCGGCGTAGCTGATGGAGTAAGGGCAATCATACTCGTGCTGCCACACGATCTTTCCATCGGCCTCATTCAAACAGAGCACGCGCTCGGCGCCCAGAATCTGGCCGCGCTGAAAGGCGTTGCCGGGATTGCTCGCGCCGGCCGCGAGCCGGCGATCCATCACATAGACGCAGCCCTCCGCCACGGCCGGCCCGGTGTAGCCGGCGCCGATCGGCGTGCGCCAGCGGACCGGCGGTCCCCCGGCGGGGAATTTCTCGACGATCCCGGTTTCGCGCCAGACCGCGTCGCGCTGCGGCCCGAGCCATTGCGGCCAGTCATCCGCGTGGACCAGCGGTGCGGCGAGAACGAGGAGGACGAGCGGGAGGAGGCTTCGCATCGTGCAACCTTGCACGAAAGCGAACGCTGTGGCGATCAGCGAGTCGCTATTCCTTCGTGGCGACAAGACCGTGCAGGCGCAGCCAGTCGGCCGCCCGGTTGGGCCAGTCGGTGGGGCCGGTGGCATTGGGCCGCGGACGCATCCCGAAGCCGTGACCGCCCTTTTCGTAGATGTGAATCTCGGCCGGCACCTTGCGCTGAATGAGCTCGAGATAAAGCAGCGCACTGCCCTGCGGAAGCGAGCCGGTGTCGTCGCCCGCCTGGGCGATGAAAGTCGGGGGCAGGCCGGCGTCGGGCCGGATGTCCGCGCGCAAGGCCTTGCTGGCGGGGTCGTAGATTTTGTAGGGATAGATGACGAGCAGGAAGTCCGGCTTGTGCGACACGGGCGCGCCCCCGGCGGGGAACTTCGGCTCATTCGTGGCCGCGATCAGCGCCACCTGTCCGCCGGCGGAAAAGCCGAGCACGCCGATCTTGTTCGCCTCGAGTTTCCACTCGGCGGCGCGCCGGCGCACTTCGATCACGGCCTTCTGCGTATCCTGGGTGGGACCGGCGCTCGGGTCCGCGTGTTTGGTGGTCGGCGTGCGGTAGGCGAGCTGGAAGGCGACGATGCCATTCTTCGCCAGCCACGTGCACGCGTCGGAGCCTTCGTGCTCATCCGCCAGCTTCCCAAAGCCGCCACCCGGCACGACCACGACGCCCGCCCCGGACCGCGCCACTCCCGCGGGCGGCTCGTGGACGAACAGGCGCGGCTGGGAAACATTCGAGCGGCGCGTGATCCCATCCGGGCCCAAGGTCGTTTGCTCGGGAGGGTCGGCCGGCACGACCGGCTCCGGCATGCCGTGCGGCCACAAGAGGATTTCGGGCAGCGCGGCCGCCGGCGCGGAGGCGGCGGCGAGGAGAATGAGCAGCGTGAAGAGGACGAGTCGGTTCATGGGAGGAGGAAACGCAGACAATCAGACAATCAGACAATCAGACAATCGGACAATCAGACAATCGGAATACGAGGCGACGCGCTTGGGTCGCCCTCCGATTGTCTGATTGTCTGATTGTCTCATTGTCTGATTGTCTGATTGTCTCATTGTCTGATTGTCTGATTGTCTGATTGTCCGCTCGCCCGCCGCCGCGCTCCCTACAGCCTCCCCAGGGAATTATTGTTAGTTAGGCCGCTGATGAAGCCGCCTCCGCCTGATGTCACGTCGTTATGATACTCATCGGCTGGCGCACCCAACACATCCTGTAAAATGTCGCGAGACCCATCGCCCGAAACTTCTGTTTCCCTGCCGCGCATGTTAGGCGTGGAATTAGCTTGTACCTTCTTGCGTCACCTCGCCGGTCTTGGCGTCGACGGTGACCGAAATGAACACACCCGGAACCTTTGGCCCCCTCATCCCCCAGACGACCCTCCATTTGCGTTCCTTTGTAATATAATCAACCGACGGACGCTCCCACCGTTCCAAATGAGGAGTTGTCTTTTTCACGAAGTTTGTTGCGATTGCCAATGCCTGTGCCTTGGAGGAGCATGGGCTACCGGCCGAACTTCCAATGACTCCTGATAACAGGAGGGCCAGGAACAAAATCAAAACGCGCATCGTGTGGCTCCGCCTAAACCATCGACCCGTTGACCGGCCATCGTATTGAGCTGCTCGCTGGGAGGGCGAATAAATGGCATCTGTGCGTGGGAAGGTGGCCATGGGTTGACCGTAGCGCCCCCGCCCCCGCGCGGGCAAGGCAAATGGTTGCCGGCGTGCCGCCCGAAACTCCGTTTCCAGGAGCGCTCCGCAGCACGACAGCATACGTACTGCGGCCGGTGCGGGAATCGGAGTTTCGGGGCGCGCAGCGTTCCAAAAGCGCTTCGCCAACTTTGGGAACGAGAGGGCGAGAGCAGCAAGCAGGAGGGGCCAAGCGGCGCGGACCACTGCCACTCCCCCGGCGGACGAGGCACCCTTCCCTGACGCCAATCCACGCCACGCACACGGCGCAACAAGTCGCGCGGATTGTTCTCGAAATTCCTAAGTCGCGAGCTGTGAACTCCTTATTCTTTCGTGTAGACCACTGTTCCGGCTTCCAGACTTAGCCCCTCCCATGAAAGGCCCCCCTCTCTTTTCCCGTCCCGGCTTCAGCCGGCGCGAGTGGCTGCGCGCGGGTGGGCTGGGCGCGTTGGGCTTGAGTTTGCCGGCCTTGTGGAAGGCCGGCGCCGCCGGGCCGGCGGCGCGATCGGCCTCCTTCGGGCGCGCGAAGTCGTGCGTGCTGCTTTTCCTCACCGGCGGGCCGGCGCAGCATGAGACATTCGATCCCAAGCCCGACGCGCCGATCGAGATCCGCGGGGCCATCGGTTCGATCGGCACCAGCGTGCCGGGGGTGCACCTCAGCGAGCTGCTGCCGCGCACGGCCCGGCAGATGCACCGCGTGGCGCTCATCCGCTCGATGACCACGGAGATCAGCGCCCACTCGACCAGCGGCGCCTTCATGCTTACGGGCTACCTGCCGCCGAACAAGGCGGAGAACGTCCCCCCGAGCGCGCAGGACTGGCCCAGCATCGCCTCCGTCGTCGGCGCGCTCAACCCCAACCCCGCGTCGGCGCTGTCCTCGGTGGTGTTGCCGGGGTTGATTTATAACAACGGCAACATCGAGTGGCCCGGACAAGGGGGCGGCTTCATGGGCGGGACCTGGAATCCGCAGGTCTTGAAGTGCGATCCCTCGGCGAAAGAGGTCCGCATCGAAGGGATGGATTTCGCCGAGGGGATGAGCAGCGTGCGCCTGCAGGAACGGATGAGCCTTCGCGACCAGCTCGCCACCCATCGGGACGCGTTCACCCACTCCGCCGCGGCCCGCGAATTCGACGCGATGCACCAGCGCGCCTTCGATTTGCTGCACTCGGAAAGGAGCCGGGCCGCCTTCAACCTCGGGCTCGAACCCGCCGCCGTGCGCGACCGTTACGGGCGCCACAAGTTCGGCCAGAGCGTGCTGATGGCGCGCCGGCTCGTCGAGTCGGGCGTGCGCCTCGTGCAGGTGAACTGGTCGCGCGAGGCGGACGAATCCACCGGCAGCCCGATGTGGGACACGCACTCCAACAACGCGCCACGGCTGCGCGACGTGCTCTGCCCGCGCTTCGACCAGGCCTACGCGGCGCTGCTCGACGATCTCGCCGAGCGCGGACTGCTGGAGGAGACCCTCGTCGTGGTCATGGGCGAATTCGGGCGCTCGCCGCGCATTAATACCGCCGGCGGCCGGGACCACTGGGGCAACGTCTTCTCCGTCGCGCTCGCGGGCGCCGGCGTCGGCGGGCAGGTCATCGGCGCCAGCGACCGGCTCGGCGCCGAGCCGGCGGAGCGCCCGGTGCGTCCGCCGGACCTGGCCGCCACCCTCTTCCACCTGCTCGGCATCGATCCGCGCCGCGAGTTCCTCGATCCCCTCCAGCGCCCCCGCGCGGTGACCAACGGGGGCGTGCCGCTGGTGGAAGTGGTGGGAGCTTGAGGGAGCTCCGCGATCGTCAGCTTCCGGCAGGGAGAAGGGTCAGGGGGCGGGCGAAATCCAAGGCGCCGCCGCGCGCGAAGACACCGAGCACACCTTCCGGGGCGCGCCCTATTCGCTGGCCCTCACCGGCGTCACGCAAAACGACGGCCTGCAACTCACCCTCACCGGCCCGGCCCTGGCCCGCGTCCGCGGCAACTCGGTGAGCTTCGCCGTGCTCTGGTCCATCCCGCGCGAAGCGGAGCAGGGCCTGCAGGTCAAGTTCACCACCAACTCCAGCGACCAGGTCACCGGCTCCATCCAGTTCGTGCGGGAGAACTGGAAGTGGATCGTCATGGCCGGCTGCCCCGTGCCGCCCGAAGCCAGCCTCGCCTACGTGAGCATCATGCGCTCCTTCGCCAAGCCGCCCAACGAGGTGCCGTTCTACATTCAACGAGGGATGATCGTGGAAGGCGACGTGCCGCGGGGCGGGATGTGAGCCGGTCCGATCAGGGTCGTGGGCGCCGGTTGTTTCGAAACAGTTGCAGGTTTCGCCATATCTGCTATCACGCGGACCTGATGAAGACGCTGCAGACGAAGGACTCGGACCTCGAGGCCGCGCGTGAAGCCTTCCGCGCGCACGACCGGCAGGCGGACCAGCTCAACAAGCGCTGGTACAAAGTGGTGAAGGAATCGCACGACCCCGGCGACCCGGTCCACGAAGCCCTCTCCGGCATCCCGACCGAACCCGGCACCCCCGCGCCCGACCCGATCGAGATCGAGACCGTGGCGCAAGGCGGCGAGGGCGGCCTGCAAGTCCTGGTCCAATACGTCCCCGACGGCGGCGACCACGCGACGACCAAAGAGGTGCAATGGCAGATCGCCGGCGTCGACCCCGCCGACACCTACCCCCACACCGCCCCGCTGGACGCCAGCGGCAACGCCCTCGGGCCGTTTGTGGTGGGGAAAACGGTGAAGATCCGGACGGCGGTGAGCAATAGCTCGGGAACCCGGACCACGGCGCCGCGGACGATCACGGTGGCGACGCCGATTGTGTAGGGTAAGAAACGGACGCATGGCGTTGTTCGATCGAATTTCGGGAAAGAAGCCGGTGCCTATTGTGCCTGACGACTTGGTAGGCGAGGCACGGGAGGGGTATGAGAAGGCGCTAAGGAAGATGGAGGAATGGAAGGTGGGCAGGAGGCTTGATTTGAGCAGGCTGGAACTAACGGCGGCACCACCAGAACTGGGCCAATTGAGCGCCTTGAAGAGGCTTTATCTCCAACGGAATCGTTTAACGGCGCTGCCTCCAGAGCTAGGCCAATTGACCTTGCTAACCGCGCTTTGGTTGCACCACAACCAGTTGACGGCGTTGCCGACGGAGTTGGGCGAATTGTCTGCGCTCACGGAACTGAACCTCACCGACAACCAACTGATGGCGCTCCCCACGGAACTCAAGAATCTGACTGCGCTTGAGTACCTCTTTCTCCACGGAAACCCTGCCCTCCATATCCCGAACTCGGTACTCGGGCCTACCATCAATGAGACGTTCCACGACGACAGCGATCGGAAGAGGGTTATGCAGGCACGCCCGGCTGATATCTTAAACTTCTACTTTGCGCGCCAAGAAGCCGCGGCCGGGGGAACATTGCGGCGCTTAAACGAGATAAAAGTGATGCTGGTGGGAGACGGCGGTGCCGGCAAGACGAGCCTGCGGCGCTTCCTGGTGGGTGAGGAGCATGTTCCGGATGAACCGGAAACGCTTGGGATTGCGCTCGACACCTTGTTCCTGAGCTGCGGTCGGGAGGAATTCACGCTGCGGTTGTGGGATTTCGCGGGACAGGAGATCACCCATGCGCTGCATCAATTCTTTCTCACCGAGGGGTGCGTCTATATCGTGGTTGTGGAACCGCGTTCGGATAGTGAGCAGAGTGACGCGGAGAAATGGCTGAAGCTGATCGGTAGGCATGGGAAGGGCTCACCGGTATTGGTGGTACTTAACAAGCAGGATACTCGGTTGCCGCGTGGGTATGATCTTGAGCGAAATTGGCTGCAAGAGCGATACCCGTTCATCCGCGGCTTCCTGCCAACCTCGTGCGGATTGATTCGGACGGGTTGCGATGCATTTTTAGCGAAGTTGTACGAAGTGGTGAACGCGATGCCGCCAGCACGGCTGGAGGTGCCAGGCAGTTGGCTGGAGGTGAAAGATGCGTGCTTTGCCGCGCGCCAAGGCCAGGCGAAGCGCTATTACCTTTCGCTGACGGAGTTTCGCGAGCTGTGCGCGCAACATGGCGAGCAGGACGGTGCCCGGCAGGAATCGCTTGCTCGGATTTTGCACAACCTCGGAGCGGTGCTGCACTTCGTTGACGAGCCACGACTGCGCGATACGGCGGTGCTGGACCCACACTGGGTTACAGACGGCGCTTACCGGCTGCTGCGCTGCAAGGACGGGCCGCAGAGCGACGGCACGCTGACGTTGGCTGAGGCAGTCGCGGCGATGCCGGGCGCGGATGCGAAAGGGACGCGTTACCTGCTCCGGCTGATGGAGCGCTTCGAGATGTGTTTTACCTTGGAAGACCCTGAGGGCGGCTTTGCGGAGCTCTGGCTGGTGCCTGGCGCGCTGGACAAGAACCAGCCCGACACGCTGCGGCTGGAAGAGTGGCGAGCAACTGATGCGGTGCGGTTGCGCTTCCAGTACGATCCGCTGCCGCAGGGGGTTCTGCCGCGTTTGATCGTGATGACGCATCTGCTGAGCGAGGGGGCGCCGCGCTGGCGTCACGGCGTGATCCTGCACGACGGCGCGGCGCGGGCGTTGATCCGCAAGGGGCAGAAAGATCACACGGTGGAGGTGACGGTACAGGGGCCGAAGGACGACCGCGAGAAGCTGGTGAAGGCGGTTCGCGGCTATCTGGCGCGCATTCACGCGGACCTGCCGGAGCCGAAGCCGAAGGAGTACCAGGCGCTGGCTGGGACGGAGGAGTATCGCGAACTGGAGCAACTGCGCGACGCGGAGCGCGCGGATGTGCCGATCGTGACGAAGACCGCCGCGGGGGTGGAGACGAAGAGCGCGACTGAAGAGTTGAACCGCTCCTCGGCCCAGCCACCACGGACGGGGAAGAAGCGGCCGCTGCGGGTCTTCCTCAGCTACGCGCACGAGGACAAGAAGGCGCAGGGGCTCTTTCGCAAGAACCTGATGGCGCTGGAGAGCGACGGCTACATCACGTTTTGGGACGACCCGAACCTCAAGGCCGGGATGGAATGGCGGGCGGAGATCGACCGGGAGCTGGAGACGATGGATGTCTTCGTGGGGTTGCTGACGACGAACTTCCACACGTCCAACTTCATCCAGCGGGTGGAGTTCGAGGCGGCGCTGCAGCGGCGCACGACGAAGACGGAGCTCTGGCTGGTGCTGGTCGACGACCGGCGGATCGCCGGGACGCCTTACGCGAAGTTCCAGGTGATGAAGCCCGACGGCAAGGCGGTGAACCTGCACCATCGCGGGATGAAGGGCGGGTTCGACGCCGTGGAAAAGGAGATGTGCGCGCTGGTGGAGCGCCTCTGGGCCGCGCAGCCGGACCGCGAGGAAGGCCGGCGCGGGATGGGCGAGCCGTAGCGGCGCGCTGGAGGGCGCCGGGGCCGTCGGCGCCGAGGGCGGACCGCGGCATGCATTGAGACGCACGGACGGGCTCCGGCCTCCGATACTTGTAGACCACGAAAACACTGAAACTCCTCTTCACGGTCACCGCGTTGGCGGTCGTCACGGCCACGCCGGTCTTCGCCACGCACAATGATGCCGCGCAGATGAACCCGCGGGGCTCGCAGAAAGAGCCCGGGTTCTTCGAGGCGAATGGGAATCTGTTTCACGACACGCTGACCTATCCGGTGCGCGCCGTGGGTCGGATCGGGCGGACGGCGATGGACTCGCCGGCGATCGTCCGCGAGACGATGAACGGCGATCGCGAGCTGCTCTCCTCGAAGGGGCAGGTGCTGAGTCGCAAGGAAGCCAGGTAAGCCGGGAGGGGACGAGTCGCGGCTAGCCGCCGGCAACAATCGCGGGCGCGACCCGCCCCACCGCCTGCTCCATCCACTCCCCGTCCGGCATGGCGTAGGGCCGGAAGGTCTCCAGCGTTCCTTCCTGTTCGTTGTAGAGCAGCGCGCGGTAGAGGCCGAGGTTGCTGGCTTGGGGGGAGTCGATGAGGCTGGCGCTGTCGTTGGCGCTCATCTGGAAGAGGACGCGGAACTCGAATTCGGCGATGGCTTTGCGGTTCAGCCAGCGCTGGACGTTGCCGAAGGTGTCGGCGGCGATGATGAGGTGGATGCCGTGGCTCGCGCCCTCGGTGATGATCTCGTTGAGCTGCGCGCCGGGGTTGCCGCCGCCTTCGTCGCCGCTGCTGGAGAAGCTGAAGTCGTCCTCGTACTTCAGTTTCTTGAAGCGCTGCAGGCCCTGGATGAAGACGAAGGTGGCGGGCGCGTCGCTGTTGCCTTCGCCGGCGGCGGAGCGCGCTTTCAGCTCGGCCGAGAGCTCGCTCATGGCGGCGGTGATGTCGCCGCCGCGGACGAAGTTGACCTCGTGCGGCACGGCTTGCACGGCGCGCTCGAGGAAGGCGAGCTCGCTGGAATCGGCGGGCGCGGTGGCGAAGAAATAGAAGCGCGCGGCGCCGCGCGGATACTGCGCGCCGAGGGCGATGAGCGAGAGGGCGAGCAGCGTGATCGCGCTCTCTTCGCGCTGGCCGACGATGAGCAGATGGTTGCCGCTCTGCCGGCGGAAGCGCACCTCGGTCGGGCCCTTGATCGCGTTCGGCGCGCCGAGCCAAGTGCGGCCGGCGGCGGGCGCCTGCGCGGCGGTCGTGGCGAGGATTTCGCGCAGGAGATCGTTCTCGCGCACGGCGGCGGGGGCGTTCCCCTCGAAGACGATCGGCGTGCGGACGGCGAGGCCGCGGCGATCGGCCTCGGCGTGGATTTCGTCGAGGCGGCGGTCGCGCTCTTCATCGGAAATCCAGACGACCTGGAACGGGCTGTTCCCTTCCACCGCGCCGGCGGCGTCGTTATAGATGCCTTCGCCGGGCCGCGAGAGGAGGCGCGGCGCGGAGTTGTTGTCATCCATGATGAGGTAGGCGTCGGCCTCGTTGCACTGCAGCGCGACGCGGATGGCCATCTGCCCGAGCGTGGCGCGGGCCAGCGTGTAGGCGCCGCCGAGCGTCTGCGAGCCGAGCAGCACGTGGATGCCGAAGGCGCGGCCCTGGCGCACGATGCGGTCGAAGAGCAGCGCGGCGTTTTGCGCGGTCGTGTCGTCTTCGACGAAGAACTCCTGGAACTCGTCGATGATTAGGAGCGAGCGCGGCATCGCCTCGGTGCCGCCGCTCCGCTTGTAGCCGGCGACATCCTGCACGCCGAGCGCGCGGAAGAGATCGCCGCGGCGGCGCAGCTCCTCATCGACGCGCTGCAGGACGCTGAGGGCAAACTCGCGGTCGCTCTCGATGGCGATGACGCGCGCGTGCGGCAACCGGCGCGAGGCGTAGCACTTGAACTCGACGCCTTTCTTGAAATCGATGAGGTAAAACTCGACCTGCTCGGGGCTGCACCAGAGCGCGAGATTCGTGATGATGACGTGGAAGAGCGTCGACTTGCCCGACCCCGTCTTGCCCGCGAAGAGCGCGTGCTGGCGCGTCCCTTTGCCGATGGCGAGATACTGCATCTTCGTCGCGCCGGTGCGGCCGATCGGCACGCGCAGCTCCGTCGTCGTGTCGCTCTGCCAGAGCCCGTTGACGGGCGGCGCGATCTGCGAAAAGGGGACCTCGACGCGGTTCGAGTCGATGCTGCTCTTGCCGATTTTGTGGACGAGCGCGGCGCCGACCGCGGGCTCCGGCGGCGGGTCGAGCAGGAGCGTGGCGCCGCCGGGATTCTCCTTCGGGTTCATCACGTACGCGGCGCCGTCGCGGCGGATGCAGACGGCGCGTTTGCGCAGCTCCTCGGGCACGAGGCCGTCGGGTTGAATGTGCCGCGTATCCCAATGGATGAGCGT
>DASYIS010000579.1:0-4661 GCA_035997375.1 Chthoniobacteraceae bacterium | reverse complement strand
CGGCCGAGCGCCGGGCAGGGGCGCAGATGCTTCTTTGCTTTGCTCATCGCCTGAAACTTTGCGGCGCGGCGCGGCGTGAGGTCGATGGAAAACGTGGCCGCCCAGCGGTGAAAACGCAGAAAATTGGCTGAGATTTCCGATCAGCCTTGTCCCGCGCTTCACCGCCCGCCGCGTGCCTGCTCCGGAGTGCTGTCTCGCATCGTACCTGTGGTCAGATCATGATGACTGGCCCCTGCCGCCCAACCCGGGAGGGATGGGACCCGGTCCGGTGAACCGCACGCCGGCGTGCTTTGCCTCCACCTCCAAGGCTTCCAGGAAAGCCGCCTCGAACACGGCGTCCGCCATCGCGACGCCCGCCACCGCGCCATCCACTCCGGGAATGAGCAAGCCTGACACGGCCGAGGCCTTCGTTTCGTCGACCACCGCCTGGAAGGTGTCGTGCGGAATCGATGTCTCGAAGAGCGCGCGCATGACTTCGTAGTTTAAGGGCGGCGGAGGCCGGCCGGCCGGCGAAAAGACCGCGGCCTGGCTCTGCATCGTCCAGTGGTACACGGCGTCATCGAACAGCAGGGCCACGGTTTCAGGTTCGGCGCTGCAGCGCACCCCCAGGGAATCGCGCTGGAAAAACCACCGGTGCCGCGCGCGGAGCCGGCACTGGAAGCCGGAGCCGGTCACCGTCCACGCCATCGAGGCCTCCTCCGGCACCGTGGCGGAGAAGAAGGCCACCATGGCGTTTCGGGTCATCGCCCGACTCAAGAGGATGGCCATCTTCCAGGGCGGCTCGCCGTCCGTTGCGGCCTCCGCGCCGTCCCAGCTCAGCCAGTAGTTCCGCCAGCCGAGAGCGCGGAGCGCGGAGAGGCCGAAGGCGTCGCCGGGCAGCCCCGCGGTACAAGTGAGGAGCACAGGCCTGAAGAAAAAATCAGGGCTTCGAAGTCTCCGGCACCGGCGTGAAAATCGTATCCTCCGCCCAATCGTAAACCGCGCCACCCGCCTTTGACCCGAGCCAATAGCCGCCGATGCCGCCAATGATGCAGCCGCCGACTCCGCCGATCGCCGTGCCCGGGCCCGGCGCCACCGCCGTGCCCCCGGCCGCCCCTGCGCCACCGAAGACCTCGCAGCCGGCCCAGGCGCCCGCCCAGCCGGTCACCACCTCGCTGGCCCGCCGGATCGGCTTGCTCGCCGTCACGATCGAGTAGACATCCATCCCGACACCCACCACCACGAGCAACCGGCCACCGTAGCGGAAGTAGCGCGAGGCCTTGTAAAGCCCCTCGCCGGAACTCCCGGCCGGCGTATGGTTCTGGATTTTAAAAAACGCGTTGGTCCCCTTTTGATTCCAGTGATAGTCGATCGTCTTCGTTTGCGCGTTGTAGCCGTAATCGAGCCGCAAATGTCGATTGCCGGTCGCGTCCTGGATGAAGAGAGTGGAGGTCGAGCCACCCGCCGGGATGCGCCCGCGCGGCTTCAGCTCGATCGCGAGCCCGTTCGTCCCCGGCACCGGAATGCGCACGATCGACGCCTGCCCGATCGCATAGGGAATTGCACCAGATCGTGGTTCATCTGCCATCGGCCTGCATGGGAATGGCTGCCGGCCGCTCCGGTCAAGCGGATTCCCAGCGGACCATTCCATTCAGACCGTTCTCTCGTTCTCGCGTCTCCAAAGTTGGCGAGACGCTTCGGGAGCGAGGAGCGAAACGCTCCGCGCCCCGGCGGCAGGCACTGCCTCTATTTGCAGTTCCCCGCATGTCGGCCCGCAGCCTCTTCTCGACTCGTTTTTCAGAATGAGCTTACGTTCGTGACATGTCCGAGTTGACCCCCACCAACAGCCTGGAAATCCGCCTCCGGTCGCTCATCCTCGACAAGCACACGCCGGTCTGGAGCTTCTTCACCCCGCTCGCGGCCGCCCAGCTCTTCATCGTCACGCGCCATTACCCGGAGCTCGATGGCAGCGAGCTGGTCGCGCCCGCGGGCCGCAACCCGGAGGTCTGCGTCCTCTCCTCGAACAACAAATCCTACATCGGCATTTACACTTCCGCCGGGCGGGCCAGGGAGGCGATGAGTCGATTGAAGCTCTCACAAAAGGAGTACACCTTCATTTCCGCCAAAGGCTGGCCATTGCTGAAGTTCCTCGAGGAGTTCGATGCGTATCCATGCATGAATCTCGGAGTGAAGGAGTGGCAGTATATGCTCGATCCCGACCTCGTCGAAATCCTGCTCTCGCGCCCCGAACCGCCGGATCCCGAACCGGCCGGCCCCGGCGTGATTCTCGCACCCGAGGAAGGCGCTCCGGCTTTCCTCGCACCCCTGCACGATTATCTCGCACGGCAGCCGCGCGTCCGCGCCGCCTGGGTCTTTCACCAGTCGCCGTCGGACAACACGCCTCGCTACGAAGTCGGCCTTCTCACGATCGATCCGGAAGACGACGACACCCTCAAAGCCGTCGGGACCGTGGTGAGAGCGATCACGCCGTTGCAGGTTGAGTGCAGCGTCATGATGCTGATGGCCGACGACCAATCGTTCATCAATCTCAGCAAGCAGCAGCCGCCCTTCTACGCGGCCGACGGCTTCCTGGAGAGCCACGCCGGGAGCTAACCCAACGCGACGCCGATGCGCCCACGCAGTAGCCGAAATCCATCGTCCGCCCCTCCGGCGTGGTCGCGGTCTTCACCGAGGCTGCCAGGTAGAGGCGCCGGCGCGTGTCGGTACCTTGCGTTACCGTAGCAGACGCGGACGATTCGAATGTGGAGCAGCTTATCCCCGTCGCGCCCTCGATCATCATGAAGGAACCCCGACTGACTTTCCTCTTCGCCCCCGGCGCCGGCGCACCGTCTTCCCACCCTTGGATGCAGCATTGGGCGGAGTTGCTGGGCGCTTTGGGTGCGGTCCGGTTGCTCGATTACCCGTACATGCAGGAGGGCGCCGGCCGGCCCGATCCACTGCCGAAGCTGATCGCCGCTCATCGGGCAGCCCTCCGGCAAGTCGCGCCGGCCGGGCCGGTCGTGCTGATCGGCAAGAGCATGGGCTCGCGCATCGGGTGTCACGTCTCGCTGGTCGAGCCGGTCCAGGCGCTGGTCTGTCTTGGCTATCCACTTTGCGGCGGAGGAAATCCCGCCAAGCTGCGGGACAAAGTCTTGCGTGAGCTCACGACCCCGGTGCTCTTCGTCCAGGGGACGCGCGACAAACTCTGCCCGCTGGAGCTGCTCGAGCCGATCCGCGCCGCGATGCAAGCGCGGAACGAATTGGACGTTGTCGAGGAGGGAGACCATTCCCTGGCCGTGACCAAAACGTGGCTGAAGAAACATGGTGAAACCCAGGACGACGTCGACCGGCGCATCCTCGCGGCGATCCGGCAATTCCTGACCGGTCTCGACGACGCGAAGGCAAACGGGGCGTAGGGCTGAAAGCATTACGCGATTAACTTACCCCTCGCCGGCGCGGCCGGCGGAGACCCCAAAGGACGGCGCCTCCGAGCAGAGCCGCGACGGTGCTTGGCTCCGGCACCGGTGTGAACTGCAGGATCAGGCTGTTGCCTTGCTGTGCCACCGCGAAGCTGCCGCCCTCGAGGTTGCTGCGGAACCCGGACGAATCTATCGCGACCTCCTCAGGCGCGAATCCGGTGATGCCGCCGGCGGCGGAGGCCAGTGTGAAGGTGTACGGGTGGCTCGCGTCGAAGTCGGGTAGCGCCGCCGCGACTCCGCTGGAGTTAAGCGTGCTGAGGCCGAGTGTGAATACCGAATTCGCCGTCGTGCCCGCGTCGAAAGAAAGTACGCCGTTGATGGAGAGGAAATCGGCGTGCCCGTCGCCGGCCGTGTTATTGGCTTGGTTCAACTCAAAGTCGTAGCGGCTGCCCGCGCCCAGCGCGAAGTCACCGCCGATCGTTGCGGTCCCGGGACTGTTGCCCGGCGAAAAGCGCCCGCCGTCATTCATATTCACCGAGCCGAAGACGCCGTTCCCTTTGGCCAGGCTGCCGAAGTTCACGTCGAGCACGCCGGTCTGCGTCCCATTGTTCACGAGCAAACTGCCGTTGAGCTCGATCGGGGTAACGCTGCCCGCGGCCAGGGTGCCGCCGCTGTTGATCGTAGTACGGCCGCCCGCCGTGAGATAGAGGGCAGAGCCGGTGGCCGACAGCGTGCCGCCATTGCCGATCGTCACCACGCCCTGGCTCTCCAACTCGGTGGCGTTGACGACGCCGCCGAGGCTCAGGCGCCCGGAGCCGAGCACGAGTTCGTTGCTGAGCGCCAGCGTCCCGCCGTTCTGGCTGAGGACGCCGCGGAACGTCCCGGCATTCATGGTCGCCGAGCCGCTCGCTTGCATGAAGACGCTGCTCGTGAGCGCGGTGACGTTGTTCAACACGGCTCCGGGTCCGAGCGCGAAAATGCCGCTGCCGGCCAGCAGCCCGCCGTTCACGGTCGCGCCGTTCAGCGTCAGGACGCTCGCGGCGGCGGGCACGAGCGACGCGCCGCCGAGGTCATACGTGCGCGTGAGCGTCGCACTGGTGGTGAAAAGCAACTGTCCGGTGCCGCTGACCGCCACCTGGCCCGCGGAGCCGAGGTTCGATTCCGAGGTCACCGCGAGCGCGCCGGCCATGATGCTAATCGGCCCGGTGAATGTGTTGGCGCCCGACAGGGTGAGGGTGCCGCTCCCGAGTTTTGTCAACCCTC
>DASYIS010000578.1:0-4518 GCA_035997375.1 Chthoniobacteraceae bacterium | reverse complement strand
CGCGGATTTGCCGAAGGCCGACGCGCAGTGGCCGCGTAACGAGATCGACTGGTTCGTGCTGCAAGGGATGGCGCCGGCGGGCCTGCAGCCGTCGCCGCGCGCCGAACCCGCGACCCTCGCGCGGCGCATCGCGCTCGATCTCACCGGGTTGCCGCCGAGTCCGGAGCTGCTGCGGAGCTTCGATCCCGCGCGGCTCGATGACTATATCAGCGCGCTCTTCCAATCGCCGCACTACGGCGAGCGGATGGCGGTCGATTGGCTCGACGCGGCGCGCTACGCGGACACGCAGGGCTACCAGGTCGACCGCGATCAGGACATGCACCCGTGGCGCGACTGGGTCATCGGGGCCTTCAACCGCAACATGCGGTTCGACCAGTTCACCATCGAACAACTCGCCGGCGATCTGCTGCCGAACGCCACGCTCGAGCAGAAGATCGCGACCGGTTTTCACCGCAACCACATGGTGAACGTCGAGACCGGGATCATCCAGGCGGAGTTCATCTCCGAATACACGGCCGACCGGGTGGAGACGACCGCCGGGGTGTGGCTGGGCCAGACCTTCAACTGCGCGCGCTGCCACGACCACAAGTTCGATCCCATCACGCAAAAGGATTACTACGGCTTCAAGGCGTTCTTCAACAACGTCAACGAGCAGGGCGACGGCAATCAGGACAAGATTCCCCTCCCCTCGCCGGAGATCGACGCGAAGCTCAATCCCCTGCTCGCCGAGGTCGCCGGGTTGCAGGAAAAGATCGCGAAGCAAACCGCCGCCGCGCCCGAGGTGCGCGCCTGGGCGGAGCGGCTGACGCAGCAACCGTTGGATTGGCAGCCGCTGGAGATCACCGGCGTCACCGCCAAGACGGGCTCCCCGAAGACGATCGCGGAAGGGCGCGCCTTCACGCTCAATCAGGTCGCCACGGAAGACGGACCGCTGGTGGTGACATTGAAGTTGCCAGTAGACCGGAAGATCACCGCCCTGCGCCTGGAGTGCTCGTCGATCGCCGATGGCGCGAAGCTCGGTCTCCGCAATCTGGTCGTGAAGCGCGCGGGCAAACCAGTGGCGCTGCGCGCCGCGGTGGAGGGCATCTCGCAAAAGGAAACCGAGTCGGACAAGCTGTTGAAAACCGCGCGCGACCCGGCCGCCAAACTGCAGCCCGCGCCGAAGAAACCGGAGGCGCTCGTTTGGGAGCTGGTGACTCCGCTCGATCCCGCGCCGGAAACCCTCGAGTTCTCAATCATCGTCACCGCGAACAACCGCGAGGTCGATTGGCGTCTCCTTTCCACCGATGGCCCGGTGGACCAACTGGTGGCGCAGAACGTACGCGATCTTGCGGCGAAAGAAACCGCCCAACTCACCGCCGCGGAGCAGACGACACTGGCGGGCGCGTTTCAGCTCGCCCGCCCCGACGCGAAAACCGATCGCGCGAAAATCACCGAGCTCAACGAGAAGATCACCGCCATCCGCGCGACGCAGACCGCCGCCATCGTGATGAGCGAACGGCCGCAGCCGAAGGAGACCTTCATCCTGATGCGCGGCGTGTACGACAAGCCCGGCCCGAAGGTCGGCGCCGCCACGCCCGCCGTGCTGCCGCCCTTGCCCAAGGGCGCTCCGACGAATCGGCTCGGCCTCGCGCAGTGGCTCGTGAGCAAGGAAAACCCGCTCACCGCGCGCGTCACCGTGAACCGCCTCTGGCAGTCGGTCTTCGGCACCGGGCTGGTGCGGAGCAGCGAGGATTTCGGCTCGCAGGGACAGCCGCCGAGCCATCCGGAATTGCTCGACTGGCTCGCGGGTGAATTCATGCGCAGCGGCTGGGATTTGCAGCACATGCTGCGGCTCATCCTCACCAGCGCGACGTACCAGCAAAGCTCCCGCCTCACGCCCGCGCTCCTCGCCGCCGATCCCGACAACCGCCTGCTCGCCCGCGGCCCGCGCTTCCGCATGCACGCCGAGTTCGTGCGCGACCAGGCCCTCGCCGCCGCGGGATTGCTCTCCGAGAAAGTCGGCGGCAAGTCGGTGCGGCCGTATCACCCGCCGGGCCTGTACGAGCTCGTGACCGCCGGCAGCAGCACGAACACCTGGGTCGAAGACAAAGGCGAGGGCCTGCATCGCCGCAGCCTCTACACGTACTGGAAACGCAGCGTGCCGCACCCCGCGATGATCGCCTTCGACCAGCCGGGCCGCGAGGTGTGCGCCCTGCGCCGGCCGCGCTCCAACACGCCGCTCCAGGCGCTCGACCTAATGAACGACCCGACCTACATCGAGGCCGCGCGCAGCCTCGCGATGCGGATGATCCAGTCCGCGCCCGAGCTCCCCGCGCAGATCCAACACGGCTACCGGCTGCTGCTCGCGCGCGAACCGAGCGCCGCCGAGCTGGCCGTGCTCACCCGCACCTTCGAGCGCAACCACGCCGACTTCATCGCGAATCCCGCCGCCGCCGCCGGCCTGCTGAAAACCGGCGCCGCCGCGCCCGACCCGAAGATCGACCCCGCCATCCTCGCGGCCATGACCAACGTTGCGAGCACGATGCTCTGTCTCGATGAGACGGTGACCAAGGAGTAAGCCATGCGTAGCTTCACGAAGTCATTTGGCCGAAGGCCTCCCGCAAGCCAGCCCAGGGCAACGCCCTGGGTATGGGCGCACCAAGGTCGACGTCCCAACGGGGCAAAACCACCTCGCAATCGGTTTGCCCCGTTGGGGCGTTCACGTTCGCGTACGTATACCCAGGGCGTTGCCCTGGGCTGGCTTGTGCGAGGCCTTCGGCCAAACGGACCTTGCCGCCTCGCAATCCTCGGCCGCTTCACCACGAGCGACTCGGCTTTGAACTAATTTGCACTCCGCCTTCGTCATTCGTCATTCGTCCCACCGCCATGCATCCCCTCACCCGCCGCCATTTCCTCGCCCGCACCACCGCCGGCGTCGGCGCCGCCGCGCTGGCCTCGCTCATCAACCCGCACCTCGCCGCCGCGGCCGCCGGCATTCCCGGGCTGCCGCATTTCGCGCCGAAAGCGAAGCGCATCATCTGGCTGACCCAGGGCGGCGCGCCGTCGCAGCTCGAGCTCTTCGATCCCAAGCCCGGGCTCGCGGCGCAATTCGACCAGGACCTGCCCGAAAGCGTCCGCAACGGCCAGCGCCTCACCGGCATGACCTCGGGGCAGAAACGTTTCCCGATCGCGCCGAGCGCCTTTCAATTCAACCAAGCCGGCCAATGCGGCATGGAGCTCAGCGAGTTGCTCCCCTTCACCGCGAAACACGCCGACGACCTCTGCCTCATCCGCACGATGAACACCGAGGCGATCAATCACGACCCCGCGATGACCTTGCTCCAGACCGGGCATCAGCTCCCCGGCCGCCCGTCCTTCGGCTCGTGGATCGCCTACGGCCTCGGCAGCTTGAACGAGAACCTGCCCGCGTTCACCGTGCTCATCTCGAAGCCCAGCGGCGGCACGAATGCGCAGCCGCTCGCCGAGCGCATGTGGGGGAGCGGCTTTCTGGAGGCGCGGTATCAGGGCGTCCGCCTCAGCTCGGGCAAGGACCCCGTGCTCTACCTGTCGAATCCCGAGGGACTCACCCCCGACCGCCGCCGCGCGATGCTCGATGACCTCGGCGAGCTCAACCGCTTGAAGCTCGCCGATTACCACGATCCCGAAACGCAGGCGCGCATCGATCAATTCGAGATGGCCTTCCGCATGCAGACCAGTGTGCCCGAGCTGGCCGACATGTCGAAAGAGCCGGCGCAGGTCTTCGAGAACTACGGCCCCGAGTCGCGCAAGCCCGGCACCTTCGCCGCGAACTGCATGCTCGCCCGCCGGCTCGCCGAGCGCGGCGTCCGGTTCATCCAGCTCTACCACCGCGGCTGGGACCAGCACAACAATCAGCCAAAGGACATCAAGAGCCAGTGCTACGACACCGACCAGGCGACCGGCGCGCTCCTCACCGAGCTGAAAGAGCGCGGCCTGTTCGACGACACCCTCGTCGTCTGGGGCGGCGAATTCGGCCGCACTGTCTACTCGCAGGGCGTGCTCACGAAACAAAGTTACGGCCGCGATCACCACCCGCGCTGCTACAGCCTCTGGGTCGCCGGCGCGGGCATCAAGCGCGGCCAGGTCATCGGCCAGACCGACGACTTCAGCTACAACGTCGTCAAGGACCCCGTCCACATCCACGACCTCAACGCCACGCTCCTCCAACAGCTCGGCATCAACCACGAGGCGTTCACCTACCGCCACCAGGGGCGCGATTATCGGCTGACGGATGTGAGCGGGACGGTCGTGAAGGAGATGCTCGCGTAAGATTCCGCGCGCCGCTGCCGCGCTTCTGTGCTTCCCCGCGCGCGGGCGATGCGATTAGTCCTGAGGGATGGTATCTCTCGACTCGCTGCGCCGGTTTGAAACGCCGGGCCTCACCCGCTTCGCCGCCGGCGCGGGCGGCCTGCTCCGGCTGGAAATCACGACCCGCCTCGCGACGGCGCACGTCTACCTGCATGGCGCACACGTCACGCACTTCCAGCCGGCGGGCAG
>DASYIS010000577.1:0-16060 GCA_035997375.1 Chthoniobacteraceae bacterium | reverse complement strand
GGCGGCTCGCCCGCCCGCCATCCCCCACGATTCCCCTCCGCCTCCTCGGAGGGCGCCGACCGGAGCACGCGAGGGCGCGTGCGCTCCCCGGGCCGCGTGCTGCGCACGCTTTGGTTGCGGCTTCGCCGCGCTGTGCCTCTTTGTGGCGAAACCCATTCGGGTTTTTAGGCATTTGTGAAAATGCGCTGATTTGCGATCACTATGGCGCTGGCTTGAGCGGCCCAAACGGCAGTCCCCGTGCCCCGTCATTGAGCCGCCGGAGCAGGGCGTCTTTGCGTGGGTCGCCGGCGGGGCGGCGCAATTCGCGGCCGCCGTTGATTCGGTCGCAAAACGCTCGGCGTGCGGCGCGTCCGCGCTCCCACTCTTCCCAAGTCGTTTCGCGTTCCAGGATGGGGGGGCGGGGGTCGCTCATGGGAGGGGTTCCTCCTTCTTCTGGAACTCGGCCGACCCACACCGACGACGACCGGCTCGCAGCCGATGGCGCGAAAGGCACGGCAAACCACTCCGCCACCCGCAGGTTCTTGCGACTGGGGTCCTCTTCCTGCCGAATGGCGGCCAAGGCTGGTTCTGGATCGCTCATGCTTCATCCTCCATCCTACTCACTCATCTGCGATTATACCAGCGCGCCGGCGAGTGCTGACGCGCCGTCCTGTCTTCAAACGAAAAGCGGGCCTGCCGGGGTGAACCGGGAGGCCCGCTGCATGTCGGCTCAAGCGCGCCTAGTGCACTTTCTTCCAGAGCTTGCCGAGCCAGCTCGTCACCGGGTCGGTGTAGTCGTCGAGGTCGATGTTGCGGGCGGCGTCAGTGGCGTCGCTGATGCCATCGCGCACGGCGCTCGCGGATTTCTTGTACGCCTTTTTGCCTTTCTTCGCGAGGGAGGAAAGGAGATCGCGCAGATGGTCTTCGGCGTCTTCGCGGGCGTCGTTCCAGCGGCTGCGCGGCGTCGGCTCGGAGGTGCGGACGAGCACGCCGACGAGGAAGCCGAGGGCGAGCGCGCCGAGGATCACTGGGACGGGGTTCTCGCGGACGTAGACGTCGGCGCGGTGCAGCGCCTCCCCGGCGCCTTCCTGCATGCTCGCGGCGCGGCCTTTCAGGTCATCCGCAAAGGCGGTGGCGCGGTTCTGTAGATTTTCTTTCGTTTGTTCGATGTCCATAAGATAGGTGTGGTTAGCGGTTTCGTTTCTGAATTTCGTCGTAGACCTTGGTCGCGCCGAGGATCATCAGCGCCGGGCGAACCAGGGAGACCGCCAGCCGCACGAGGCCGGCGATCATGGCCCCGATGGGGAGCAAGGTGAGGATGAGGCCGGCAACGAACGCGATCCCGACGGCCTTCATCGGATCCTGGCGCGCGAAGTCGGCCGTGCGCTCGGTGAACTGGTCCGTGTCGAAGCGGGACTTCGTCTCCGTGGCCCCGCCGTCTCCCATGAATTCTTCAGGTGGTTGCATAGTTTTTGGATGGTGTTGTCGTTTCATGCTCAAGAATGCGTCAGGCGGATTCGAAAAGCACGCCCTCTGACAAAGGGAGCATCGGCGCGCACCCCCCGCGCGGTTGCCTTCACTAACCCAACCCCCGAATCGCCGAATCGCGTCCGCGCAAAAAACCGATTGTCTTTCCGGCGCGCTTGCGTATGGTCGGCAGTCCCGATGGTGGCTGTAGCTCAATGGTAGAGCTCCAGTTTGTGGTACTGGCTGTTGCGGGTTCGAGTCCCGTCAGCCACCCCGGGTTTTTCTGGTCGAGCGCTCTGGGGGTGAACGGCAGACCATGAGACAGTCGGAAGGCGCGCATTCGTACGCTTGGCTGGACTCGGGCTCGCGGCGTCCGGGGCTCAAGGCACGATGTGGTACCGGCCTTCGGCGTCCACTTTCACTTCCGCCAATTGCCGGGCATGCTCGAAGGCTTCGTAGCCGGGTCGCAGACTTTCCCAGAAGCGAACCACCTCTGGCCGATCGTTACGGTAGGGCGCGACGAAGGCGTCCCACTCCGGACCAGTCATGCGAGCGGGAAAAATGTGCACCTGAATGCGCGCCTGGCCCGCGGTGCGGGCGTCGAGCGCAGCGAGGTAGAGTTCCTCGATGCCATCATCTCCGATCGGGGCGCAGCCAACGCTCCCGTCCTTCCCGTGGATGAAGATGTCGCCGCCAGGATGTTTCGGATCGCTGAGCACTCGATCCGAGGCGTTCGGATAACTCACCCCCAGCGAGAGGTGGAAGAGACTTTGCGGGTTGAATCGATCGATCTCATAAAAGCCTTCCGGCACCTGCGAGTCCCCTTCGCGCCGTTTCGGGCCCGGCTTCCCGGAGGACGCCAGAATCGGCCAACTCGCGACGAAACGAAACGGTTGCGAGCCGTTGCGCGCCCACAGTTCCAGCGCCGCTTCGTGTTTGAGCCAGCGCACGAAAACCTCTCCCGGGTACGTCACGCCCGCCGCGCGGTATTTCTCCCGAATCGCGGCTTCGTGTGTCACCCGCGCCCGCTGCACCCGCTGGGAACCGGAGAGTTTTTGGAAGTCGTCCGGAATGCGGGCGCGAATGTGCGGCCACACGCGCCAGACCAGGAAGCCGAGAAGGATCAGGGCGATGGCGATGCGAAGCTTGTCCATGTTCGTAGTTCCGCCTTCAGGCGGCCCAGCGTCGCCCGCGGGAGGGGTCGTGCGTGACTCGGCGCTTTGGTTAAAAGAAAACGCCGGGCCGCCTAAAGGCGGAACTACGAACCCTGAGCGCGCGCGCCCATATAACTACCGCAGGAACGCCTCAAACAACCCGCCGTCCACCGTGATCACCTGTCCGGTGGTCTTCGAGAGGCGCTGGCTGACGAGCAGGAAGTACGCTTCGGCCTGGTCCGCGGGCGTGATCGGCGATTTGGTCAGCGTGCGGTCGGCGTAGAATTGCGCGAGTTTGCTGACCAGCGACTCGGTCGCTTCGTCCTCGGTGTAGGCGATGTTGTATTTCGCCAGGCTGCCGATGACGCGGTCGCGCGGGAACATGGCGCTGCCTTGCACGACGGTCGCCGGCGCGACGCCGTTGACGCGGACGAGCGGGGCCAGCTCCATCGCGAGCTCGCGGACGAGGTGATTGGCCGCGGCCTTGGAGGTGTCGTAGGCGACAGAGCCTTTCTTCGCGACGACGGCGTTGGCGCTCGTGGTGAGGACGATGGCGCCCTTGAGGCCCTGCTCCTTGAAGGTCTTCGCGGCTTCGTCGGCCACGAGGTAGCTGCCGGTGACGTTGACGCCGAAGACGAACGCCCACTTGTCGTCGGGGATGTGGCCGCTCGTGTCGCTCGGCCAGAAGACGCCGGCGGTGATTTCGATCGCGTCGAACCCGCCGTAGGCGAGCGCGACTTGGTCGAGCATCGCGCGGATGCTGGCGCGATCGGTGATGTTCGCCGCGAGGCCAAGCGCGGGGCCGCAGGCAGAGACACCGCTGCCGGCGACGCCGATCCCCTGGCCGTACTTGCCGATGATCTCCTGCGCGGTCGCCTCGGCCGCAGCCTGGTTCATGTCGACGCAGACGATGTGCGCGCCTTCCTTGACCAGCCGATGCGCGGTCTCCTTGCCGATGCCACTGCCGGCGCCGATGACGATGTGGATCTGCCGCGCGAGCTCTTTTTCCGCGGGCATGCGCTTGAGCTTCGCCTCCTCGAGCAGCCAGTACTCGATGTCAAACGCCTCCTGCTGGTCGAGCGCGATGTATTCGTCGATCGCCTCGGCGCCGCGCATGACTTCGACCGCGCAGTTGTAGAATTCCGCGGTGACACGCGACTCGGACTTGTCTTTGCCCCACGCGATCATCCCGAGGCCGGGGATGAGGATCACCGTCGGATTCGGGTCGCGCATGGCCGGCGAGTTCGCGCGCTTGCAGCGGTTGTAGTAGGCCGCGTAGTCCTCGCGATAATGGACGAGCCGGTCCTTGAGCAGAATCTTGAGTGTCCCGATGTCGCCACTCGCGGGATCCCACGGCACGTAGAGCGGCTTGATCTTGGTGCGCAGAAAATGGTCGGGGCAGCTCGTGCCGAGCTCGGCGAGGCGCGGGGCGTCGTTGGAATTGACGAAGCGGCGGATCGTCTCGTCGTCCTGGATGGTGCCGACGAAGCGCGCCTTCTGGCTCACCTGGCCGCGCAGCCACGGGAGAATCTCGGCGAGCGCGGCGCGGCGCGGCCCTTCCTCGAGCGAGACGTATTTCTGGCCGCCGAAGGCCTGCGCGTGGCCGCCCTTCGCCTCGTATTTCGCCTCGATGAACGCGGCGGCCTTTTCGATGAGCGTGAGCGTCAGCTCGTAGCATTCCTTGTCGTCGTGCGCCCAGTTGATGAGCCCGTGCTGGCCCATCATGATCCCCTTCGCCTGCGGATTTTCCTGGACGATCTTCTGCATCGCGAGCCCAAGCTCGAAGCCCGGCCGCAGCCACGGCGTGTGGATGACCTGATCGCCATAGATCTCCTTTGTCAGCGCGACCGAGTTACGCGAGGCCGCGACTGAGATGGCGGCGTTCGGGTGCATGTGATCGACGTGCTCGAACGGGATGAACGAGTGCAGCGGCGTGTCGATTGACGAGGCGCGCGGGTTGAGGTTGAACGTCGCGTGCGTGTACATGCCGACCATCTTGTCCTCGGCTTCGGTCTTCGCCCCGGTGCCGGGCAGGCCCGCGTACAGACTGCGGAGTCCGAGGAGTTTTTCCTGGTAGAGCGACGAGAAGTTTTCGCGGAGCGAGGTCCGCAGATCGCCGCCGCTGCCCTTCACCCAGAGCACCTCGGTGGACTCGCCGGTGAGCGGGTCCTTCTCGAACAGCTTGGCCGACGTGTTCCCGCCGCCGGTGTTCGTGATGCGCTGGTCGCCGCCGAGGATGTTCGAGCGGTAGATGAGCCGGCCGACCGGGTCGAGCTTGGCGGCGACGGTGTCATCCCAGGCGTAATTGACGTAGCGGAAATTCGGAGTCATGGCGGAAGAGCGGGCTGGCGGCGGGGAGAGGAGCGTTGATTTTGACGGCGCGAAAGACAAGGACTTTTGCGGACGGGATCTGCGCAGAGCGTGCGGCGGCGCGTCTGCCAGCCGCGTTGTTCACACACTTGAAGAGGGTGTTTTGATTTAACGGACAACTCCTTCTTCTTCTTAAGGATGGGAACAACTCGGACAGATCGCGTTCTTCCCTTTATCCATGCCGGTTCCATGGCTGCGCGTTTCTGCGAACAAACCGCACCGCCGGCGCGCACCGGCCGCGGGAACTCCGGGTTGCTCACAGTTGTTGGTCGTTTTCCGCACTTGTTCCGTTGTTGTTCCCATGGTTCGGCCCAGCCGCGGGGGCCTTCTTTTTTTGGTCCGCGGCGACGGTCTTCCAGAGCTGTTTCTGGAGCGCGTCGCTCGCCGCGGCGACTTCCGCTTCCTTCTTGCTGCGGCCCTGGCCTTCGCCGAGTTGCAGGCCGTTCCAAAGAATCTTCGCGATGAACTTCTTTTCGTGCTCGGGGCCGGACTGATGGACAATCGGGTAGGTCGGCGCGACCGGGGAAATGGACTGGAGAATCTCCTGGAGGCTCCCCTTGGGATTCGCACTCGAGCTGTCGGTGTCGAGGCTCTCGAGCAATTCCCGCGCTTCGGTCAGCACGATGCGGCGGACGGTGACGTAGTCGCTGTCCAGGTACATGGCGCCGATGAGCGCCTCGTAGGCGTCGGCGAGGGCCGAGGCGCGCTCGCGTCCGCCGCTGGCCTCCTCGCCGCGGCCCATCATGAGATGGCGGCCGAGATCGATGCTAAGCGCGTGGACGCGGAGCCCGTCGCGCGAGACGAGCCGCGCGCGCAGCTTCGTGAGATGGCCTTCCGGGAGATCGTGGAAATGATCGAACAGATACTCGGTGAAGATGAGCTGCAGCACCGCGTCGCCGAGGAATTCGAGCCGCTGGTTGTCGAAGTGATGGCGCTGCGTTTCGTGCCCGATGCTGGGGTGCGTCAGCGCCTCCGCGAGGAGGAGGGGGTTGCGGAACTTGTAGTTTAAGCGCTGTTCGAGGGGGTTCATGTGCGCCTTGCGAACTGGACCAGTGCTAAGAGACGGAGGAACGAAGATTTTGCAACATCTCCCGGCGGGGAATTGCAAAGGGGAGGGGGAGTATTGGAGGTGGAGTGGTGGAGGGCGAGAACCTTGTCGCGCTCCAGTGGTTTTTGTATATGGTGGTGAGCATGCTCACGGAGTACATCCAGGCCGCGTTGCGGCACGCGCATTACGAGATGCTGGAGAATGGGCGCTTCTATGGCGAAATCGACTTGTGCCCTGGCACGTGGGGCGAAGGTGCGACGCTCGAGGAAGCGCGCGAGGAACTGTGTGGCACGCTCGAGAGCTGGATCATCGTCGGTCTGCGACACGGCGACCGCTTCGAGGTGATCGACGGCATCGACTTGAAACCCCAGCCAGTCCATGCCGAAGCGGCGTGAATTGATCCGCCGATTGCGGTTGGCCGGCTTGCATGGGATGAGCTGGGTCGCAAGTGAGCGTTCGATAACTTGTCGATAGGAGCCGACCCGTCGTATATCTCGCCATGCTCTCGCAGTACATCGAGGCCGCGATGCGCCATGCGCATTATGAGACGATGGAGAACGGCCGGTTTTGGGGAGACATCCCGCCATGTGCGGGTTGCTGGGGGGATGGCGATACTCTTGAAGAGTGCCGCGAAAATCTGCGCGGGGCGTTGGAAAGCTGGATTCTGGCGATGGTGGAACATGACGCACGATTACCGGTCATCAACGGACTCGATTTCAATCCGTGGAAATCTGCCGAAACCGAGCAAATGGCGCCGCGCGAGGACGGGAGACATCCTGCAATGTTCAAGGATGGCACGGTGCTCATCATTCCAGATGCCGATTGCGAGGAGGTCGACTGGACCTTGATGAAACGCATCCTTGCGCAAGCCGAGATCGATCCCGCGGACTGGGAGGAACTGGGCAGCCCTTAGAGTGCCGGTCGACTCGTCGAGACATCTGAGACATCTGAGCGCACCGATGAATCCCCTCGACCCGCACCCCATTGCAGTGCACACTACCCCTTCTTTGTGACAGGTCTCAGCGTTGCCGGACACCCCCGGCAGGCAGCGTCGGCGCCCTACGTCACAGTGATTTCATCACTGCGCTCGTTTCGCTTCCATGCCGCTGCTTCTCCGCTTCCTGACTTGTTTCATCCTCCTGGCGGCACCCGCCTTGCGCGCGGCGGAATTCGACGCCCAGATCGAGGCGATCCGCAAGAAGTACCGCCTGCCCGCCCTCGCGGCCGCCGCGGTGAAGGACGGCAAAATCGTCGAGATCGCCGCGAGCGGGTTGCGCGAGTTTGGCGAGGATGAAGACGTGACGCTCGACGACGAGTGGCACCTCGGCTCCTGCACGAAAAGCATGACCGCCACGCTGGCGGCGATGCTGGTGGAGCAGGGGAAGATCAAGTGGACGAGCACCGTGGGGGAGATCTTTCCCGAGCTGCGACCGGCGATGGACGACGACTGGGAAAACGTCACGCTGGAGCTGCTCCTTTCGCACCGCGGCGGGGCGCCGGCCCATGCGCCGGACGATCTCTGGATGCGGGCCTGGCAGCGCCGCGGCACGCCGACCGAGCAGCGGCTGAAGTTCATGGCCGGCATCATCACCCATCGCCCCGAGACGCAACCGGGGACGAAGTTCGTCTACTCGAACCAGGGCTACGCGATCGCCGGCGCGATGCTCGAGCGGGCCACCGGGCAGGCGTGGGAAGAGATGATGCGCAAGATGCTCTTCGAGCCGCTCGGCATGCACAGTGCCGGTTTCGGCGCGCCCGGTGCGGATGGCGCGGGCGACCAGCCGTGGGGCCACTCCGGCACTGCGAAGAAACCCGAGCCGGTGCCCCCCGGGCCGGACGCGGACAACCCGCCCGCGATCGGTCCGGCGGGGACGGTCCATTGCTCCATCGCCGACCTGGCGCGCTACGCCGCCTTCCACGCGGGCGAGGGCAAAGTCTCGCCGCCCATCCTCTCGCCCGAGAGCTTTGCCAAGCTCCACACGCGCGTGCCGAAAGAGGACTACTCGCTCGGCTGGGTCGTGCAGAAGCGCAAGTGGGCCGGCGGCGACGCGCTGATGCACACCGGCTCGAACACCATGTGGTATTGCGTCATCTGGGTTGCGCCGGCGCGCAACGCCGCCTTCGTCGCCGCGACGAACATCGCTTCCGACCTCGCCGACGACGGCTGCGATGCCGCGATCAAAGCGATGGTCGACCGCACCGTGGGCGATCGCGACGTGAATGACGGGGAGTGAGCGTTACAAATACACCCGCACCATCTGCCGCCAGTACCGGAACCGGTGCGCGTTGCCGCACCAGAGGTGCAGTTCGTGCGGCACTTTCTGCGCGGCGAAGGCGCGGGCCAGTGCGGCGTTGTTCTCGCAAAACGGGTCCTCGTCGCCGACCACGAGCGTGAAGCGGAGCTTGCGGATCTTGCGCAATTGCGAGCCGAGCGGGAGCGCGGGGAGAAAGAGGCTCGGCATCATCGCGTTCAGGCTTTCCCCGGCGAAGCCGTCGAACAGCGAGTAGAAGTCGCCCGTCGCCAGGGTGAGATCGTAACGGCCGGAGAAGGCGACCACCTTCCGGAAATGTTGCGGATTGCGCAACGCCATCGTCACCGCCTGGTACGCGCCGAGCGAGCAGCCGTGCGCGGTGAGCGGCTCCGAGTTCATCGCGGCGGAAAAGGGGATCGCCTCGTCGACGATGTACTTCTCGTACTCGAGCTGGCGCGCGAGGCGTTCCTCCGGCGGCTTGGCGAAACAGTACAGGCTCTCGGAATCCACCCCGTCCACGCAAAAAAGCTGCAGGTCGCCCGCCTCCAGCCGGGCGCGGAGCGAGTGGACCATCCCGTGGTCCTCATACTCGAAGAAGCGCTGCTCGCGGCTCGGGAAGACCATCACGCGCTGGCCGCCGGTGCCAAAAACCAGCAGCTCCATCTCCCGCCCGAGATGGGGGCTCCACCACTTATGGTATTCGCGGTTCACGTTGCAGACCCGTTTCCGCCAGCGCCTGCTGGATCGCCTCGCTCCAGATCGCGTAGCCGGCCGGGCTCAGGTGCAGCCCGTCGCGATCGAAAAGCTCGCCGCGCGGAGCGCCGCCGGCATCGAGCATCGCTTGGTAAACGTCGACGAAGACCGCCTCGCGCCAGCGGAGCGAGATCGCCTTCTGGACGAGCGCATTGGCCGCCTCGATCTTCGTCGAATTCCAAAAGCGCGCCGGGCACGGCTTCACCGACACATAGACGATGGGGGTCCAGCCGAGCCGCGTCCGCACGCCGCCGGCGAACTGCTCAAAGCGCGAGAGCACCGTCTCCGGCGAGGCGCCCTGGTCCAGGTCGTTGTCGCCGGCGTAGAGCACGATCGCGCGCGGCTTCACCGGCGAGACGAGCCGGTCGAGCAAGGCCACACACTCCTCGAGCGTCGAGCCGCCAAAGCCGCGATTGACCACCGGCAGCCCGTCGAAATCACGCCGCAGCGTCGACCAGCGGCGGATCGACGAGCTGCCGTAAAAGAGAATCGGCCGGACGGGGAGAACCCCCGTCTGCTCCTCGGCGGCGAAAGAGCGGAACTCGGTTTGGTAGGCGGCGGCAAGAGGTTCGAGCGTCAAAATAGAAGTATGTGGACGAAGCGACGGACGCGCTGCGTATAGCAAAGGACGGGCCGCGGCGCAAGGGGGAAGGCGCAGCCAAGGCCTCGAGGGCCTGGAGTATAAGCCCAAGGCGGGGCTCACAGTCTTCACGGTCTCGGAGCTGGGCCTCCGCCTTGGACCAACATTCACGCTGACTCAAAGGCTCCGAATGATGCGTTCATACTCATCATGCAGCCCAATCCAGAACCACTCGGCGTGCTCGCCGTTCACGATCGCCAGCGCCCGATAGTCGCTGCCCACCCGCGCCGACCAGCATCGCCCGACTGGCTTGAAATGAATCGATGGATGGCGGGGGTCGCGCAACCAGAGTCGGAAGTTCTTGCGCGCGAGAGCTCGGATCTCCGGCGGAAGCGCCGCCAGCCGGCTACGAAAGCTCTTCTTTATCGAGGAAGTCATCAAGCGGCAGATCCGGGTGGCCCTCGTTTTCGCTCTGCAGTCTTTGGTAAAACGCCTCCAACCGACCGCTCTTCGCATCTTCCTCGATCTGTCGATCCCACGCGTCTGCGTCGAACTTGCTGAACCACTCACGCAACTCCGAAAGATCGTCGCGCGAAAGCCGGCCGATGGCGCCTTCGATGTCCCGAACTGTGCTCATGAGCAAAAAACTAGTACATCCGCCCATCGAAGCAAGCGTGCAGGATTGCGCCCCTCTACTGCACCCCCACCTCGTCCGCCTTGTGAAACCCGTCCTTCACCACCGTCTCCTTCATGTTCTCCTTCGTCACCGAGATCACATCCAGCAGCACCGCCGGCACGTTCGTCTGGCCGTTGTTGATCTCCGATTTCGCGACGATCGGCTGGCGGCGCGCCATTTTCACCGCGACCTCGGCGGCCTTGGTCGCGAGCTGGGAGAGCGGCTTGTAGATCGTCATTGACTGCGTGCCGGCCATGATCCGCTGGCAGGCGGCCACTTCCGCGTCCTGGCCGGTGACGAGGACCTTCCCCGCCAGCCCTTCCTGGATGAGCGACTGGATCGCGCCGCCGGCCGTCCCGTCGTTCGAGGCCAGCACCGCCTCGAAGCCCGCCGGCCCGACCTTCGTGATCGCCGCATCCATGATGCGCTTGGCGTTCTCCGGCTTCCAATCCTGCGCCCAGTCTTCGTGGACGACCTCGACGGTGCCGGCGGCGATCAGCGGCGCGAGCACATTGTCCTGGCCCTGCTTGAAGAGGAGCGCGTTGTTGTCCGTCTTCGAGCCGTAGATGCGGACGAGCTTGTGCTTGCCGCCGGCTTTCGCGAAGCGCTCCGCGAGGAAGCGCGCCTGCAGCTCGCCGACCTTCACGTTGTCAAAGGTCATGTAAAGGTCGAGGTCGCAGCCGGTGATGAGCCGGTCGTACGCGAGCACGGGAATCCCCGCCGCGTGCGCGCGGTTCACCGCCGCCGCCATCGCCGCGCCGTCGTGCGGGATCATGATGATGACATCCACGCCGTTCGTGATGAGCGAGTCCACGTCGTTCACCTGCTTCTGGTCGTTGCCATTGGCCGTCAGGTCCTTGATGTCCGCGCCCAGCTCTTGCACGTGTTTCACGATCGCGTCGCGGTCGCCCTGCCAGCGCTCCTCCTTCAGCGTGTCGAGCGAAAGCCCCACCAGCGGCCGCGCATGCCGGCTCGAAGTGGCGACCCCGCTCTTGCGGGAAACGACGAGGCCGAGCGCGACGGAGACGAGACAGGAGAGGATGACGAGCGTGATGCGCGTTTTCATTGGGGAGAAGAGGGGGCAGCGGCCGACGGGAAAGCTTTCACAAAGGCCTAGGTTCTGTCGATCATCCACTGCGGCCGCGCCCGTGGCCGAAGGCCCTTGGACTGCGGCAGCCTGCTGCCGCGTTGCGGAGGCCGCAGCCAGCTGCGGGTGGGGCGGAGCCAGGGGCGACCTCCGAGTAGGCCCTCCCCGCACGCAGCAGGCTGCGACTGCCACGAAAGCGGCAGCAGGCTGCCGCAGTCCAAGGCCTTCGGCTCCGCGGCACTCCTCTCGGCGTCGCCCGCGGAGGATTGAAATGCGGATTCCCGGGCGCCCGGCGCCGGCCGGAATTTTGCCTGTGAATAGTGCGAATAACCCCGCCCTTCACCCCCGCGAAACCCGTGGAACGCCGCTCCCATCGCGCTTCCGTGTTCCTCCCCCTCCAAGCCTCCCTGCGAACAACCCTGTGGAGCAAATGTGCATAAGAATTTTCCTAATTAATCTAGACATCCGGGTCCAAAAAACCCAATATGGAGCGTAGCAGGAAAAGCCTACCCCAACATGTTGTGGTCGTCGTTCGCCCGAGTGACCACACCTAGTTGACCCGGCTTCTCCACCACGCGAGATCGAATTATGTTCCCCTGAACACATTTCTCCTCGCGTTTTGTCGCTTCTTCCACTACCTTTTTCACCATGAGCATCGCCCTCGCCGAGACCCCTTATCCGACCGCCACTTTCCCTGCCGTGAGCGGCGCCGAACGGGCCGTGCCGACCGGCGCACTGCCTCACATGGTGAGCACCCCCGATCCAGTCGTGCCCGTGCCGGCCGAGCCTGCGGTGAGCTCCGTCGAACCGGACGACAACGACTTCGTCATCCACGAGTTCGCGGGGAAGACCTTTCGCCTCAACAAGGCGAAGGCCCGCGAGCGCCTGGCCGGCAAGAAGGTCATCAACGGCCACAAGAGCGCCGAGTTGAACGTCCTCCCGCTCAAGTACCACGAGGCCTACCGCATCTATAAGCAGATGAAGGCCAACCACTGGGAGCCCGACGTCATCGACATGACCAAGGATTGCGCCCAGTGGAGCACCGGCGCCCTCTCCAAGCGCGAGCGCTGGATCGTCGAGATGGGCGTCGGCTACTTCTCCGCGGCCGAGGGGATCGTTGGCGACTCCGTCCTCCACGTGATCGAGGAGAACCTCACCGCCGCCGAGCTCAAGCACGCCTCGCTCCGCCAGATCGCCGAGGAGTCGATCCACATGGATTCGCTCCTCCACATCATCTCCAGCCTGAACATCGACCTCGACGAGGTCACCGCGAAGTTCAGCGACATCCCGAGCGTGCAGCGCAAAAACGCCTTCATCACGCGCCACATGCCGCAGCTCAAGATGGGGATCGACCTCACCCAAACCGTCAACAAACAGAAGTTCGCGAAGGCGCTCTTCGGCATCACCCAGGTCATGGAGGGCACCCAGTTCTACGCGTTGTTCGCGATGATCCTGAGCCTGCATCGCCAGAACAAAATGACCGGCATCGGCCAGATGTTCCAATACACCCTGCGCGACGAGTCGAACCACATCGCCCTCGGCCGGTACATCATGCAGGAGCTCATCAACGAAAACCCCGACCTCTGGACCGAAGAGTTCCGCCAGGAGCTCGTCGACTTCATGAAAGAAGGCGTCGCGCTGGAAAAAGAGTTCGTGAAGGACTGCCTCCCCGAAGACGGCGTCGGCATGACGCAAAAGGACTTCCTCGAGTACGTCGACTACAATGCCGACCGCCGGCTCCTGAGCCTGGAGCTGCCCGCGCTCTCGAACGTGAAGACCAACCCGTTCCCGTGGTTGGATGAGGTGATCTTTTTGCGCAAAGAGAAGAACTTCTTCGAGACCCGCGTCACGGAGTATCAGACCAGCGGGAGTGTGAAGAACGCGAGCGAGGATGATTTGATTTGAGGGGGTGTTACCCGATCGCAGTACCATTCAGACGAAACTGCCTATGTCTCGCCTCCATCAGCTGATCGCTTCTTTCGCAGGCGTTGTTTTATTTGTTGGATGTACGCCACCTTCGAATTCATCATCGGACCAGACGCCTGAACCCAAAAAAGACTCATTGTCTCGCTCCGAAGCTAAGACAAAAATTGAGGCGTCCCCTGACCTGCACGCGTTGGAGCGGACGATTCCAATGTATCCGGACGCGTTTTTACAGGGACCACGCCAAGGACTTTGGGATAGCAACGGACGCTTGACTACGAAGGGGCAACGCAATTTCTCTTCTACGGACGGTCTAAAGTTCAGCCTCAAGGCACCCACCTCAATTACAACAGTGATCACTGGGATTACTGATGTCCCTTTGGCGCAGAACCTTAAGGAGGTTCAGTTTGATTGGACTTACAGCGAGATGCCAAGCGTGGCTAGACGATTCGCGGTGCTCGGCGGGAACGGCCTGGCACATTTTCAACTGTTCGATGATGGATGGCGGCTGCGGGAGGTCACGTTTCAGCACTCCACCGTTCCTTTTGTGATGTCTCCCGGTGAACGCCAAGAAGCAGCTCAAGATGAAGCGGAGGAAGCCGAGCGTCAACGTGCTGCGGCACGACACCAAGAAGACGAAAGGGCGCGACTGGCCGCACTTGCTGCAGCCTCTAAAGTGCGATCGGGTAAATTAACCTCTTTTTTCTGTGATAACTGGTATAGCCGCAGCGAACAAAAACTGCCAAACAAGATATCGGATGTGGACATTGAAGCCATCGATGCGGGAGGTCCGGAAAGGTGGAGAACTACAACAATCTGGTTCGGCGACGTATCCGGTCTTGCACTTGAGAACTTCGGAAAACCTGGATTTTATATTTACAACAAACAAGGTATGGTTCATCTCGCGTTTTCCAATCAACAGGAACGTGATAAAGCGTTCAAACTTGTCGAGGACGCGCTCGCAGCTTGGAGACAGAAATATGCTGAACTTGTCCCAAGTAAATAGCCATTCTTCTCGTTCCCAAACTGGAGTTTGGGAACGAGGAGACTACGCGGGTGCGCGTAAGCTCGGCCCGGAAGGCCGGCGGAGCTTAGCCGGTGGCGTCAGCCACCGGAACCGTCGCCCAACGACGTGCGCCCCTCCGGGGCTTGTCCGTTTTTTGTGGCCGGCCCGGTGGCTTCCGCCACCGGCTAATCTCCGTTGGTCCCTCCGGGACACTTACCGCGGAACGCTAATCGCCCCACCCGTCCAACTGCTCACTGCTCACTTCCCTTTCGCCGTCCCGCCACTCGCACACCACCGCCACCATGACCAGCACCGCCACCGCTCCCTTCTCCCTCCACAACGACCCGCCGATCGAGGTCGTCGCTGACTTCCCGCGCGTCATTCGCCGCGATATCGCGGGCGATGCCTCGGGCAAACCCCGCGTCGTCGAATGGCTCGGGCATAAGATCGATCATGCCGTCCGCGCGGCGGCGCTCGCTTGCCACGCGGAGATTTCGATCGGCCAGCAGGTGCAGGCGGAGATCGAATTCCGTATGCGCAAGGAGCGGCCGATGTTCGTGCAGATCGAGCATCTGCAGGACATGGTAGAGGAGACGCTGATGGAGCTCGGCCACGGCAAGGTCGCGCTGACTTATGCCAAATACCGCGCCCGCCGCGCCGCGCTGCGCGACCTGGAAGGCGACAAGGTCGCGGTCGACGAGGGCCAGCTCGAGCTGGCGTCGCGCGAGCAGATCGCCGACATCCGCGCCCGCATTTCCTTCGCGCGGATCGACCTCAACCTGACGCTGACGGAGAACGATCTCATCGCGCGCCTGCTCCGGAGCGTCTCGCTCAACCTCACCGCCGAGGAGCAGCGCGACACCATCATCCTCAACGCCAAGTCGCTCCTCGATGTCGACGCCGATGCGCGCTTTTTCGCGGGGCGCATCCTGCTGACGTACATCTACGAGGAGACGCTGCCGTGGCATATCGCCGAGGGGATCGGCGCGCTGAAGGAGGCGCACAAACGCGCCCTCCGCGATTACATTCCGTACGGCATCAAGATCGGCCGGCTCGACCCGCGCCTCGCCGAGTACAAGCTCGCGGACCTGGCCGACGCGCTCGATCCTTACGCCGATCTGCAGTTCGATTTCATCGGCATCCAGACGCTGTACGATCGCTACCTCATCCACGCCCGCGACACCACCACGGGCAAGAAGCTCCGCATCGAGGCGCCGCAGATTTTCTGGCTGCGCGTCGCGATGGGCCTCGCGCTCGGCGAGCAGGATCGCGAGCTGCGGGCGCGCGAATTCTACGGCATCTACAAGACGCGCCGCGCCTGCTCCTCCACGCCGACGCTCTTCAACGCCGGCACGCTCCATCCGCAGCTCTCGAGCTGCTACCTGCTCTATTGCGCCGACTCGATCGAGGACATCACCGAGACCTGGAACCGCTTTGCGCAGCTCTCGAAATGGGCCGGCGGCCTCGGCTGCTCGTGGTCGGCCATCCGCGGCACCGGTGCCACCATTCACGGCACCAATGGCGAATCGAGCGGCGTCATTCCGTTCCTGAAAGTCTCCAACGACATCGCCATCGCGGTGAACCAGGGCGGCAAACGCCCGGGCGCGCTCTGCTCTTACCTCGAGCTCTGGCATGCCGATATCGAGGACTTCCTCGACCTCCGCAAGGAGACCGGCGACGACCGCCGGCGCACGCACAACATGAACACGGCGAACTGGATTCCCGACCTGTTCATGCGCCGCGTGATGGAAAAGGGCAACTGGAC
>DASYIS010000576.1:0-2190 GCA_035997375.1 Chthoniobacteraceae bacterium | reverse complement strand
CGACATCCACCAGGACATCCGCGGGCTCGACCCGGTGGAGGAGATGCAGGCGGAGGGGATCTGGGTGGAGACGGCGACCCTGGAGGTGGATGAGAGGAACGCGCGCCCGACGGGCATTAATACCCGCGACCGCGGCACGGTCGATATCGACCCCGCAGTGGCGAACAATGCCTTCACAAAGAAGGCGGCGCGGCAGGAGGAGGTCTGGAAGCCGTCGGTCTTCATCAGCTACTCGAAGAGCAACGTGAACCAGCGCAAGCGGCTGGAGCTGGATTTGATCGTGCTGAAGAACGCGGGCCTGCTGGCGGCCCACTGGCACGACCGGATGATCGATCCGGGGGACCCGTGGGACGCCGCGATCCAGCGGGAGCTGGCCGGGGCGGATGTGGTGATTGTCCTCGTGAGCGCGGCAGCGCTGGCGACGGAGTACATCACGCAGTTCGAGATTCCGCCGGCGCTGGCGGGGAAGGCGGTGGTGGTGCCTCTCATTCTCGAAGAGTGCCAGTGGGAACTGACCGCCCTGGAGCCGCTGAACGCCCTGCCCGAGAAGGGCGTGCCGATCAACAAATGGAACCCGCGCGCCGACGGGTGGAAGTCGGCCGCAACGGGGCTGAAAAAGCTCTTTCGGAAGCTGATCGACGCCCGCAAGGCCCGCGCATAGCGCACGGCCTTGCCGCTTATTCGTGCCGCTGTAGCGCGAGGATCGCCTCCCGGGCGCGCTCGAGGAAGGCGGGCTTCATTTCGCCGGGCTGCAGTTGCATCGGCGTGCCGAAGTGGACGGAGCAGAGGAGCGGGACGGGGAGCACTTCGCCTTTCGGCAGGACGCGGTTGAGGTTCTCGAGGTAGACGGGGATCAGCTCGGCGTCGGGGGTCTGGCGCGCGAGGTGGAAGAGGCCGGGCTTGAAGGGAGTCATTTCGCCGCTCGGATTGCGCGTGCCCTCGGGGAAGATGATGAGCCCCTCGCCGGCTTCGAGCACCGCGAGCATCGGGCCGAGCGGGTTGTTCTCGCGGGTGACGTTCTTGCGCTCGATGAGGACGGCGCGGAAGACTTTCTCCGCGAGCCATTGACGGAGGCGGCTCTTGATCCAGTAATCGCGCGCGGCGACCGGGCGGGTCGCGCGGCGGCAGTCGCCGGGGAGCGAAGCCCAGAGCAGGACGAGGTCGAGATTGCTGGTGTGGTTCGCGAAGTAGATGCGCTTGCCGGCCTGCGGCGTGCACCCGCGCCAGCGCGGCACCGCGCCGGTGAGCAGCCGGGCCAGGAGAGCGATGAGCGCGGCCGTCATGGGAGCTGGCGGTAGATGCGGACGATGCGGCGGACGAAAGTGAAAAGGCTGCCGGCGGCGATGAGCCAGAGCGTCCACTCGAGCACGGGGTAGTATGCGATCGAGGCGAGGGTGCCCATGGTCAAAAAGAACATCCGCTGTGGTTTGGCGAAGGGGCCGCAGAAATCCTGGCCGAGGCCGACGGACGCGCCAAACGCGCGGGCATAGGCGGTCGCCACGGCGAAAGTGGCTGCCATCCAGCCGAGCCAAGGCACCTGGGCGGCGCAGCCGGCGCCGACGAGGAGGACGACATCGGCATACCGGTCGGGCGCTTCGTTGAAGAGATTGCCGGCTTTCCCTTTGCGCCCGCCTTCGACCGCGACGAGGCCGTCGAGCAGGTTGCACATCAGGCGGAGCTGGATGCAGACGGCCGCCACGGCGAGGGCGCCGGCATATAGCCAATACCAACGCGGGCTGGGATCGGGAGGAGTTCCGAGGCCGAGGTAGTCCAACGAGCTCGCGAAGACCTGCAAGGCCCGGTGGGCCGCCAGATAAGCGGCCAACCCGACGGTGGCGAAGACCATGCCCGCGATGGAAATGCCATTCGGCGACACGCCGCGCGCCGCGAGCCGGCGGGCGAGCGCCTGGACCCATTGGTAATCGCGCGAGGTCAGGGGTCTCCGGTTGGCGTCCATTTGGAGCGAGACGTTATGTTCAACCGGCCTGCGGTCGAAAGGGGAATCGGAGGCGGCGAAGCCATCCCTATCCGTAACCAATTCAGTTGGCGCGGCGCCAGCGTGGCACGGGCATCCTGCCCGTGGGGCCGGCGGGCGTCCCGCCCGTCGAAGCGGGGACTCACCGTTTAGTGATTACTACAGTCGGCGGGCAGGATGCCCGCCAGCCCCACGGGCGGGACGCCCGTGCCACG
>DASYIS010000575.1:0-23450 GCA_035997375.1 Chthoniobacteraceae bacterium | reverse complement strand
AACCAGCCGTCGCCCACATACGCCTCGAACCACGCGTGCAGATCCATCGGCTCCAGCCGGTACAGGTAGCCGACGACCATGCGCGCCGGGATGTTCAGGCTGCGCGTGAGCGCGATGCCGAGGTGGGCGTAGTCGCGGCACACCCCCTCGCGCACCCGCGCCGTCTCGACCGCCGAGGTGCTCGCGTTGCTCGAGCCGCGCACGTACTGCATCTCGTCGCGCAGCCATTGCTCGATCGCGGCGACCTGCTGGTAACCGGGCGGCCGGTTCCCGACAATCGAGCTGGCGAGATCATTCAACAGATCCGACTGGCAGTAGCGGCTGGGCAGCAGGAATTGCAGCGCGGTCTCCGGCAACTCGTGGACGGAGACGAAGCCGGCCTCCGGGTCGACCGCGATCTCGTCCGCGGTGTGCGCGCGGCAACTGCAATGCACCTCGAAGTCTCCCGCGGGAATCATCACCCGCTGGCAGAGATTGCCGAAGTCGTCGGTAAACTCCACGACCGGCGCATGCGGCGTAAAGACGTATTCCTCGCGAGTGATCCACTGCCCGGCGCCGCTGCGCGGACGCAGCATCATCACGGCCGGGATCGGCGAAATGGCGCGGTAGGAAATGTGGCAGGTGGCATCGAGGATCATGGTCGCTGATCAGGATCGCACGACAGCCCCCCAAGCGACGGTACCTTTCGCCGCCCTTTTTCACGTGGCACGGGCGTCCCGACCGTGGGGCCAGCGGGCATCCTGCCCGCCGGGTGTAGCCTTCACTTAGACGGTGATTCTCAGTTTCGACGGGCGGGACGCCCGCCGGCCCCACGGGCAGGATGCCCGTGCCACGTCGGGGCCGTGCGCCAACTGAATAGTTGCGGCCTAGACCCGCGACTCCAGACCGGCGACGAACTCCGTGAAGCTCCCGGCCAGCAGGCGCACGTTGACGGCGGTGTCGAGACGGCCGTCCCATGCGCCGGCCGCGGGCTCTTTCTCGTGATCCCAGAAGTAGACCCGGCCATGCAGCTCGCCCGCGACGCCGAGGCAGATGGCGTTGCCAAAGGCGTCGTCCATGATCCACATGAGATCGATCGGGATGCGGCCGTGCAACGCGTGGAGCCGCGCGAGGAGCGAGAAGGGCGGCTCGGGTCGGAGACCGCCGACGTGATGTGGCGCGGCATCGGGCAGCACCGAGCCGGCCTTGTAAAACCAGAGCCGTCCGCCGAGCGAGCCGCCGTTGCACGCGATGAGAAACTCCCGGTAGTCCTCGGGCAGCCGCTCGCCGATCCCTTCCTCCAGCGCGAGCAGCACGGGGACGGGCAGCGGCGGTTTCTTCTCCCTCACGAGGGCGATCAGGGAGGGGATGTTCATCAAGGCGGGACGGGGCGACGAATCTTCCATCCGCCGGTCGGCAATTCAAGATGTGCCGAACACCCGGCTTGCTGATCTCTTCGTCCTTTTCTTCATCTTCATCTCCCTCCGCCCACGGCGATGCGTGTTCATTCCTCCCTGGCTGAGGCTCAAGGATGAAGATGAAGATGAAGAAAAAGACGAAGAGGATCAGCAAGCCCCTGCCCGGACGGGCAGCAGGATTGAGAAGCGCGTTTCGCCGTCGCCGCTGGAGTGGCTGAGCACCCCGCCGAGTTGCTGCACGGCCTCCGCCGCGACATTGAGTCCGAGGCCCGTGGCCTGCTGTTGTTTGCGGGTGGAGTAGAAGGGCTGGAACATGCGGGCCGCGACTTCGGGCTCGATGCCGTGGCCGTCGTCGATCACCGAGATGGAGATCCATTCGCCCGCATCCCCGATGAGCTCGCGCCCGCCGAGGCGGGTGTGGCCGGGGGCCGTGTCGAAGCCGGCCTCCACGCGCACGGTGCCGCCGGCCGAGGTGGCGTCGGCGGCGTTGCGGACCAGTTCGGTCAGCGCGGCCTTCAGCCGGCCCGCATCGGTGCGGAACACGGGGAGGGCAGGGGTGGACAGCGTCAACGTCGTGCCAGGGCCGCAAAGGCCCTGCAGCGAGGGCCGCAGCAGACTGAGAAACTGCCCCAGGTCCAGATCCCGTTCGACGAGCTTGGACTGCCGCACCAGCGAGTGCGTGCGATCGATCAACTCGGTCGCGGCACAGGCGCCGTCTTTGATTTTCGCGAGGCTGGCCCGCGTCCCCTTGTCGAGCGAGCTGTTGTCGAGCAGGAGACCCACGTAGCCATGAAAAAGCGTCAGGATGTTGTTCATCCGGTGGGCCAGTCCTGTGACCAACTGTTCTTGGGAAACGTGCTGCTCGATTGTCATGGGGCGACTTCCTTCATTAGCAGGAGGCAGGCCCAACTTTGCGCCAAGATCAAGATTCGTGAAATTCCCGAGGTGAGGGCGCTTCGCTGATTCACGAAAAACACGAAAGACACGAAAAAGAGGGCCGGAACGGACCGGAGAGGGCCAACGAATCACTCGAATTAAAACGAATGGGAAGGGTAGGATTCGCTTCAATTCGAATGATTTCGTTGGCCAAGGCAGCCTTCCCGCCGCAGTCCATAATTCACTACCGGCGCGCTTCGGTCCCGGCCGGCACTTGGTTCCGGCTTCGCCGGGTCAGGAGATTGGCGTTCCCATGGTCACTGTGCGCGCGCCGTCTCCGGCAAACCTTCCCGCTTCGTCGCGGTCGCCGCCTCGGCGGGCTCTTCGCCGACCGGCCAGATCTGGAATCCGCCATGTACGCCGTCCGGGATTTTCCAGGTGCCCCAGATGCCCTTGCCTTCGCGGAAGCCACTGTAGTTGACGTCGTGCGCGCCGACGTAGCTCGTCGTCCAGGCGCACTCGCCGGCGTCGTCGTCGTACCGGCCGTCGATGATGAACGGGCCGATGAGGTCACCGCCTTCGCCGGTGATCCGCTGATGAGAGAAGGCGATGATCATGTCCGTGCGGAAACGTTGTCCGCCGGCATCGTAGTTGAAGTACCCGGTCCAGGGTCCGGAGGGGAACTGCAGTTTGCTCATTGGAAGATGTACGCTCCCGGAGTTTGCTCCGAAAAAGGTGGAGGGCCAACAGGGAATTTGCGCCCTCAGACGATTTCTTATTTCAGCCTCATGGGAAAACCTTCTTGGAATCCGGCACTCCGTGTGCTACAACTTGGGACGAATCACTTGTTGTAAAAGCCATAGAAACCAGAGGCTCAGAGACTTGACACCCCGCTTTTCTCTTCGTCGTGCCAGTGCGATGCCATGATTAAGACGGTCCTTTTCCTCGCGGTGGGTTTTCTCATCTCGTTCCTCAGCACGCCCTGGATCATCCGGCTCTCGGCGGGCGGCATCGGGCTGGACACGCCGAATGAGTCGCGCAAGCAGCATGGCGGCGCGATTCCGCGGCTCGGCGGCGCGCCGATCATGCTCGCGGTCTCGCTGTCGCTGATCCTCATTTTCGCGCTGGATTCGTCACAGTCGAAGCGGTGGTTCCCCGTGCTGCTCGGCAGCTTGCTGATGTACGGGCTCGGGCTCTGGGACGACCTGAAGCCGCTCGGTGCGAAGGTGAAACTCGCCGGCCAGATCCTCACCGCCTGCCTCGTCTACTGGCTCGGGTTGAGCATCCACAAGCTCTCGTATCCCGGCGGCGGATGGAGCGTCGACCTCGGGATGTGGAGCCTGCCGGTGACGATTCTCTGGCTGATCGCGGTGCCGAACATCATCAACCTCATCGATGGCTTCGACGGGCTCGCCGGCGGGCTCGGCATCTTCCTTGCGAGCACGCTCGGGATCGTCGCCATCTACAATGAGCAGCTCCCGGTCGCCTGGTACGCTTTCTCCATGGCGGGCGCGCTGCTCGGCTTTCTGGTCTTCAACTTCCCGCCCGCGAAGATCTTCCTCGGCGACGGCGGGGCGTATCTCATCGGCTTCACGATCGCCGCGCTTTCGCTCACGTCCTCCAACAAGGCGTCGGTGGCCGCGGTGCTGCTCGTGACCGTGGTCGCGCTCGGCGTGCCGATCCTCGACACCGCGTTTGCGATCCTGCGGCGCGGCTTTCGCGGGTTCCCGCTTTTCCACGCCGATGCCGATCACATTCACCACAAGATGCAGCGCTTCGGCTTCTCCAAGCGCCGCATTTTGTTCGCGTTTTACGGCATCAGCGTCGTTCTCAGCCTGCTCGGTTTGAGCGTCGTCTGGAGCCAGGGGCGCACGCTGCCGGTCGGCATCGGCGCGCTGTTTCTGCTGGCGGTGCTGGCGCTGCGCTATTTCCACTTCGTGCGGAGCTGGGACGACGTGGTGCGGAAAGTCGACCGGCTGATGACCGAGCGCCGCCAGGTGCAATACGCGCTGCTGCAGGCCCAGATCCTCCACCTCGAGCTCGAGCGCTGCCGCGACGCGCACGAGTTCTGGGGGCTGTTCGATACGACGCTGCACCGGGTCGGTTTCGTGAAGCCCGTCGAGGGGCTGGTGACGATGCCGATTCACGTGAAGCACAACGGCGACGAGCCGTGGACCCTCCACCGCCCGTGCGCGGCGGTGATCGATGAAACTTCCCACCGGGAGTGGGTGCGGATCGCGGAATGTTTTCGCCCCGTCTACCAGAGGGCGCGCACGAAATGGCAGTCGTAAGAAGGCGGCGGAGCTCGACGGGGCGGGACGAGATGGGCCAGCGGATCGTCGCGCGACCGGAGTGGGGCGCGCTCGGCATTTTCGCGGCGCTCGTCACGCTGGCGCCGCTCGCGTTTGGCGCGGTCGATCAGATCGTCCAGGCCGCGCTGCTGCTGCTCTTCGCCGCGGGACTGGCGTTGCGTCCGCCGTCGATCGTCCGGCTCAGCCCGCGGACGAACATGCTGCTCATCGCACTCGCCGCAGCGCTCGTGTTGAAGGAATTCGCGCCGGCGGCGGTCTTCGGCAACGTGCAATGGCGCACGATCCTGACTCAGCAATTCGGGCTCGAGCTGCCGTGGACGCATCATCCGGAGCCGGGCCGCGCGGTGGACGCGCTCCTCTCCGCCGGGCTCGCGGTGCTCTGGCTCTTGTGGGTGCGCACGCTCGCGGGCAAACGCGAAAATCGCGGCTGGATCGCGTGGTCGCTCGCCGGCGCGGCGGCCGCCGTGGCGGCGGTCAGTTTCATGACGCACAGCGCCGATGCTCGCGCGATCTACGGGTTGCGTTTCACCCCCGGCTGGCTCGGGTTCGGCCCGTTTCCCAACCGCAATCACACCGCCTGTTTTCTCGCGATGGGGGTGGTCATGGCGTGCGGACTCATGGTCTGGGAAATCATGCGGCGCCGGACGATCGAGGCGATCCTGGCGGGGTTGATGGCGCTGCTCTCGCTTGCCGGCATGCTGGCGACGCAATCGCGCGGCGGGGTGCTCGCGCTCGGCGCGGGGCTCGCGATTTACGGCGGCTTTTGCCTCGCGAAGTTCCGCAACCGGCGCGCGCTCGCGGTCATCGCCGCCATTGCGCTCGTCGCGGTCGCGGTGGCGCTGGCGGGCGGGCACACGCTCTTTGCGCGGTTCAACGCGCCGTCCACCGCGGACTCGAACAGCTCGCGCGTCGCCATCTGGGGCGAGACTCTGCACCTGTGGGGCGACGCGCCGCTCTTCGGCCACGGGGCGGGCGCTTTCAGCTCGCTCTACCCGCTCTACACGCAGCTCCCGCTCGACAACGAATCGGTGCTGCATCCGGAGAGCAGTTGGCTCCAGTGGTTGGCGGAGCTGGGCGCCGTGCCGGTGCTGCTCGCCGCGCTGCTCGCGGGTGGCTGGCTGGTGGCGCGCGTGCGGATGGCGCACGGGTCGCATCGCAGCTTCTTCCTGTACGCGGCCGGCTTCGCGGCGTTCGGCGCCTTGCTCGTGCATGGGGCGGTCGATGTGCCCGCGCATCGCTGGGCGACGGCGGCCTTCGCGCTCGCGGCGCTCGGCCTGGCCTGTCCGCGGCCGAAGCAGACGGTGCAGGAGCTCGAGTGGCAACTCCATGGCCCGCACGGGGGCTTCGCGCGGCGCGCCGCTCTCGTGCCGCTGGGCGTGGCGGTCTACTTCTTTCTCCCGCTGCTCGCGGACTGGCCCGCCTGGTCGCCGCTGACTTTGCAGCGCCAGCTCACCGAGGCGTGGAAGCCCGGCGGTTCGGCGGCGGGCCTGCCGCGGCTGCTCTCCTCCTTCCCACTCAGCTCGGAACTCCATCACGCGCTCGGTCTCGATGCGCTGCGCAGCGGCGCGCCCGAGGCGGAGTGGCGGGCGGAATTCGAGATCGCCAACCGGCTCAGCCCCGGCTTCTGGCGGCAGACGGTCGACCAGGCGATCGCGTGCGAGCGGAACTTCCCCGCGACGTCGCTGCACTTCTGGCAGGAGGCGGTCGAGCGCGCCGGCTGGCGGACCGAGGAGATTTTCAATGCCTCCTATACGCGCTCCGAGCGGCTCCCCGGGGCGCATGAGGCTTGGGCCGCCTTTATCGCGACGCATCCGTCGCTCGCGCTCGAGTACGTGCCGTACGCGCCACGCGAGGAGGGAGCCGCGGTCTTCGAGAAATGGTGGCGGGAGCGCGGCGGGAATCGCGCCGTGACGCCGACCGACCACGAGGCGACCGCCTTCTACAAACTGGCGCCGGAGTTTTCCACCGCGGAGGATTTCGCGGGCTTCATGCAGGCGCGGCCGGCGCTGGCCCAGCGCGACTTTTTCGCCTGCGCGAAGACGCTCCATGCCTTCGGCGACGACGCCCGCGCCTGGCAACTCCTCAGCACCCGGCGGCACGAGCCCAAGTTGCCCGAGCCGCCGGGCGGCGTGCAGCGGAGCGACCTCGAGCGCCGGCTGCGCGCAAGCCCCGACAGCGCCACCAACGCCCGCGCGCTCGCCGCGCTCTGCCTGAGTGAGGGCGACGAAACCGCCGCGCAGGACGTCATCGTCAGCTTCGCGCAACGCCCCCTCGCGCCACCGTTTTTCATCGACAAGGCGGCGTACGTGCTGAAGGCGCAGGACCGGCTCAAGGAGGCGGTGGAGATGATGTTGCGGCAGAAGCCGTGACGCGCGCCTCCGGCGCGAAGGTCCAAATCCCGAAAAACCAAGGGCCAAAGAAGCACCAGGCACCAAAATCCAAGCACTGCGCGCGCGGGCGCTGTTTGGCCTTTGAGCTTTTGGAGCTTATTTGGCCTTTGGCCTTTGTGGTTTGGTGTTTCGCCGCGGTGCGGCGCTTCACGCCGGAGGCGGGGCCTCGCCGCGGCGCTCGCGGAAGAAGGCCTGGAGCATCTGCGCGCACTCGTCCTGCCGCACGCCGGCGGTCACGTCGCAGCGATGGTTCAGCTTGGGATGCTGCAGCAGGTTCATGAGGCTCCCGCCTGCGCCGTCCTTGAGCGAGGGACAGCCGAAAATGACCCGCTTCATCCGCGTGTGCACCAGGGCGCCGGCGCACATCGGGCACGGCTCCTTGGTCACGTAAAGCTCGCAGGCGGTGAGGCGCCAGTCGCCGACGACGGATTGCGCCTGCGTGACTGCGAGCATCTCCGCATGCGCGGTCGCGTCCTTGAGCGTCTCCACCTGATTGCACGCGCGCGCAATGATCTGCCCCTCCATGACGATGACCGCGCCGACGGGCACCTCCTCCTGCTGCCACGCGCGGCGGGCCTGCCGCAGCGCTTCACCCATGAAATAATGGTCGCTGTGGAGATCGATCAGGGGTTCGGACATGGCCGCGAGCGTAGGTGGAGACGCGGAGAAAGGTCCACGAAAGAGAGACGCAGCGAACGGAGAACGGAAGGGGGTCGGCTGAAAAGGATGGGTGAATAATCTTTACGCGGCGCACTTTGCACCTATACATATCGCCCCGATTTTGCGTTTCACCTCCCCCCAACCTGGAAGGCTCCTCGTTTGCGTCGCATTCGGCGCGGCGCTCTCGATCGCCGGCGGCGGGCTGCGTGGCGAGACGGCCGGGGCACCTGCCGCGCCCGCGGGGAGCGACCCGAGCAAGCGGCTCGAGTGGCTGAACGCGCACCTGCCCACGCCGGTGCCGGCGCCGCCGGCGCCCAAGGCCGTCGGGCCGACCAAGGTGAAGTTCCGGGCCAATCCCATCGCGCCACGCTCCCCGGAAACGCCGCCGGCCGAGCCGCGGCCGGCCGAGCCGCCACCGGTGAAACCGGCCGAGCTTCCCTCGCCAAGGACGTTCTCCTCGGAAAGCCGTCTCGCCAAAGCCACGCCCGCGCCCGCGAAGGCGGCGCCGCCGGCGGTCGCCGCCCTGCCTTCGCCCGCGAAGAACCGCTCCGCGGACGTGACCTCGACGCCCGCCCCCAAAGCCAAGCCGACGCCCGCGATCGCCGCGGTTCCCCCGGCCCCTCCGAAACCCACGCCGGTCGCAGTAGTCGCGGCTCCTTCACCCGCGAAGGTGCGGACCGCCGAGGCACACTCCACTCCGCTGCCGAAAGCGACGCCCACTCCCGCGGTCGCCGCGCTTCCTCCTTCCGAGAGCCGCCCCAAGTCCACGCCGGCCGCGCCGGCGAAGCCGACCCCCGCTCCGGTGGTCGCCGCTCCTTCGCCCGCGAAAGTCCGGACGGCCGAGACACGCTCCACTCCTCTTCCGAAAGCGACTCCCGCTCCGGTGGTCGCCGCGAATCCTCCCGCCAAAGCCACGCCGCCTCCTCCCGCGAAGCCCGCGCCACCCGCGGTCGTCGCGGCGCCTTCGCCGGCCAAGGTCCGCGTGGCGGAGGTTCGCGCGACTCCCGCGCCGAAGCCGACGCCGGCGCCCGTCATCGAAGTTGCCTCGATCAAGAGCCAGCCGGCGCGAACGTCGCTGTTCAGCCAGCCCCGCACCTCCACCGAGAATCGCTATCCGTGGAAAAGCGACATCGTGACCACCGTTTTCTGGATCGGCGAGCCGGTGGGCGGACACAACTTCACCCCCAACTTCGCCAGCTCGTGGGATCCGCATTGGACGGCGGCCTACGGCGGGTTCGACACGCCGGATCCCAATGCGCGGCGCAACTTCATCCCGGTGAAATTCACCCCGCGGCAAAACCCTTTCTACGTCGCCCTGCCCTACAATGACGTGACCCGTGGCACGACGAAACCGGAGGCGCGGCTCGTCATCCCCTGGTTCAAGGAAGCCTTCCAGCACGAAGGCGAGTCGGTTTGCCGCGACCGCTGGGTCGCCGTCCGCAATCGCGCCGGAAAAGTCGGGTACGCACAGTGGAGCGATTGCGGTCCCTTCCGCACGGATCACTGGCAATACGTCTTTGGCAACGAGAAGCCGAAGCCGAACCTCAACAAGGGCGCGGGCCTCGATGTCTCGCCGGCCCTGCGCGATTTCCTGGGGCTGGGCGGCACCGACGTCACCGACTGGAAATTCGTCGATGCCAGGGACGTGCCCAACGGCCCTTGGGCGCTCTACGGGGACAACAACCTGCTGGCGCGCAGAGGTGCGAACCCCCAGAAAAACACGGTCAAGGAGACCAGCCGGCCGGCGACCGGCGTCGCCGCGCTGCGCGTGAGCAAACTGTAGGCGGGAGGGCGCCTCGGCGCTCTCTGGTCCCTCCTCATGAACCGCTCGCTCTTCTCCTCCCTGCTTCTCTGTGCGCTTCTGGCCTCGGCTCACGCACAGGAGAAGTTTCACGTCTACGCGCCGAGCCCCACGAGCGGCCGGCTGCTGATCGTTGAGGCGACGCCGACGAAGGACGCGCTCGAATTGAAAATGGCGGAGGAGGTGCAGCTCGGATTCCCCGTCTCGGCGATCGCCAAAAACCGCACCCTGCCGGTGCTCTATCTTGGGCCGGCCTCCGGCGAGGAAGGCAACGCCAAAGGAGCGGTCGTCTCACTGAAGGCCGACGGTTCCTACGGCCGGCACACGGAGTATCTCTTCGCGCATCCATACGCCTACCTCAGCCTCGACCGCACCGGGCGGTTCCTGCTCGGGGTGGACTATGGGAAGGGATTCGTCGACGTTTGCCAACTCGACGAGACTGGCACTCCGGTGAAGCGCGCCGCGGCGCTGAACGAGGGAGTGAAGAATGCCCATTGCATCATCACGACGCCGGACAACCGGTTCGCCTATGTGAGCTACGTGAAGGAGACGAACGGCATCTTTCAATACAAGTTCGACAGCGATTCCGGAAAGCTGACGCCGTTGGAGCCGAAGAACGCCCTGCCGCCGGAGGGGACCGGCCCGCGCCACATGGCGTATCATCCCTCGCGGCCGATCGTCTATTTCTCCAATGAACAGCACCTCGGCGTCTCCGCTTACGACATCGAGAAATCGGGCGCGCTCAAGCTCCGCCAGGTGTGTGATTCGGTCGGCGCGAATGAGTCCAGGGAGGGGGTGAGCGCGTCGGACATCGTCCTCACGCCGGACGGGCGATTTCTTTTCACCGGGATCCGCGGCCACACGCGTCCTTTCGACTGGATCGCGCGCTACAAGCTGAAGGACGACGGCGCGCTGGAGTTCCTCGGTTTCACGCCGGCCGACAAGATTCCGTGGGGCCTCGCGCTGTCGCCCGACAGCCGCTACCTGCTGGCCACCGCCTTCGATGGCGCGACGCTGATGGCCTGGAAGATCGGCGAGACGGGAGACCTGGCAAAAGCCGGCAGCCTCGCGTGGGAGAAGAACATCTCGGCAATCGTGACGCGGTGACGCCGGCGGTTCCGCGAATCGCGTGGACGGCAACCCCGGCTTGCGATCTTCGCGCGGTTGAGTAGAAACGAAGCGTGGCCGATTCTTGCAATCGGTCGTTTCCCCCCCCATGAAGTTCAAATTCGAGTGCCCGTATTGCGGCCAGCGCATCTCCGCCACCGAGGCGGATGTGAATACGGTCGGCGTATGCCCGGCCTGTCAGCGCGACGTCAATGTTCCGCCTCCTCCCACGACGTTGGAGCCGCCGGCCCTTCCCTCCGCGCCCGCCGTCGCTCCCGAGCCGCCGGTGATTGCGGCCACGCCCCTCGCGACGCCGGTTCCTGCGGCCGCTCCGAAGCCGCCGCCCGTTCCTTCGCCGACGACCGAGGCGCCACCGGTCCCTCCCGCGAGCAGCGCACCGCCGCCGGCGGCTTCGCCCAAGCGCGCGGTCATGCGCCCGGCCCGGCCCGCCGTGGCGCCTGCACCGACGCCGAGACGAGTGCCGCCCGCTTTCGCCGAAATGGCGTTCGCGGACGAGGGGCACCCCCGCCCGGGAGTGCCGATCTTCACGTTTCTCTGCTGCGTCCTGCCGATTCCCGCCCTGATCGGCCTGGGGCACCTGGGCCTGCTCACCGGCGCTCCATTAACGTATCTGCTGGGCGGTGCTGCGTTTGTTTGCCTGTTGGGAATCATCCTGGCGCACCGCGCGTTTGGCCGCTCCAAGGGGCGATTCTCCGCCCGGGCGCTCACGGGCTTGGGCTTGGTCGGCGGGTATTTGTCCGCCCTCGCCATTGCGGCCATGTTCACGGCGATCGGCACCGGCTCATTGGTCGCCGTCAAACCCATGGAGGAGACCCCGGACTTCAAAGCCGAAGGCGGCGGTGATCTCACCAAGCCCGAGCCGGCCGCGACGCCGCCGGTCGTCGCCGTCGCGCCCGCCACCCCCGCTCCGGCCGCGATGCCGCCGGCGCTCGCAGTCACCAGCCTCGCGCCGGCCCCGGCCACGACCACCGCACTGGCGCCGGCTCCCGCCAGCGTCGCGGGTGGGGAATTCACCGCTGAACAGGTGCAGTTTTTCGAGGGCAAGATTCGCCCGATTCTGGTCGACAAATGCTACAAGTGCCACTCGGAAGAAAGCGGCAAGTCCAAGGGCGGACTGACCTTGGACACCCGCGACGCCCTCCTCAAGGGCGGCGAGAACGGGCCCGGGATCAAGCCCGGCGACCCCGACGGCAGCATCATGATCAAGGCCGTGCGCTACACGGACGACGATCTCCAGATGCCGCCGAAAGGCGAGAAGCTGAGCGACGCGGAGATCGCCAATCTCGTCGCCTGGGTGAAGATGGGCGCGCCCGATCCGCGGAAAGGGAAGTAGCGACGACGAATAACGAATTTTACTTTGTCGAGTACCACCGGCAAATGGGCCTGCTTGTCATGGACGAGGTGGAAAAGACGGAGGTCCCCCCTGCGCATTTCGCGCACTGCCAACGGAAATTTCATGCCACACGCGCCGTACGCGCTATGCGAGGCCCGTCACCGTGCCCGTGCTCGTGCCAAACCTATCGGTTTCGATGCGCATCTGCTGGAGCATGGAGACGAAGAGGTTGCTGAGCGGCGCGCTTTGCTTGAGGTCGCCTTTCGGCGCCACGACCAGATGCTGGCCGTGCTTGAAACCGCCGCCGGCGAGCAGGATGGGCAACTGCGCGTTGCTGTGGCTGCTCGCGTTGCCGAGGCTGCTGCCGAAAAGGACCGACGTGTTGTGGAGGACGGAGTGGCCGCCTTCATCGTTCCGCTTGAGCTTGGCAATGAGGCCGCCCAGCGACTTCATCATGGTCTCCTCGACCCGGCGCAGTTGCGCGATTTTTTCCGGCTCCTGGCCGTGATGGGAGAGCCCGTGGTGGCCCATGCTCACGCCGGGGATCGGGATGACGTAATCGTCGCCGCCGATGTAAATCGTGACGACCCGCGTGCTGTCCGTCTGGAGGGCGAGCGGCACGAGATCGAAGAGCAGATCCATCTTGCCGATGATGTCGGCGGGGGTCTGGATGTCTTGAGGTTGCGCCGCGGTCACCTTCGGCTTCGGCTTGAGCGACCATTCCTGCATCGCGTGGAGGCGCTGCTCCATCTCGCGCACGCTCGTGAAATATTCGTCCAGCTTGCCGCGGTCGCCGGCGCCGACCTGGCGGCCGAGACGCTTGGCATCGTCGCTGACCGCGTCGAGGATGCTGCGGCCCTCGTTCAGCCGATCCATCTCGCGCTGGATTTCGTCCGCCGAGCCTTCGAGGAAAAGCTTCGCGAAGATCTTCGACGGCGACGTGTCCGCGGGCAGCACGACGCCGCTGCGATTGACCGAAATGTTGCTCCCCTCGACGCCGAGGATGAGCGAGGGGAAGCGCGTCACCGCTCCGAGTTGACCCGCGACGTACTGGTCGAGCGAAATGCTGTTGCGGAAGCCGGGCGCCTGCGGGTTCGGCGCCGCGGTGAGGAACGTGATTTCGCCGCTGTGCCCGGCGGATTCATTGGCCGGATGGGCGAAGCCGCTGAAGACCGTGAAGTCCTCGCGGTGTTCCTTGATCTGCTCGAGATACGGCGACGCCACGTAGTCGCGCCCGGTGCCCGTCGGGAAGAAAAGCGGGCCATGCATGCCGAGCGACGTGCAGATGCCGATCATCCGCTTCGGGGGCACGGCCGCGGCGCCCGCGCGAGCGCGCGGCATCATCGCATCGAGAAAAGGGAGCGCGAGCGACACGCCGGCGGCGCGGAGAAAGAATCGGCGGGAGATCATGGAATGCGGCGGGCTGACGTTATTTAGACTGAAAGAGCGGACTTTGCACGATTTCATGCACGAGCGTGCGCAGGCCGTAGCCCGAGGGCTGCGCGTGCTGGAGAATAGCCTCCACCCGCGCCCGGTCGGAGAAGGTGACCGCGGCGCCGGTGGAATACGCGACGAGGTTGTTCACGAGATTGCGCGCGACGGCCTCCTGCTGGCCGAGCAGCAGTTTCTTGTAAGCGTCGATATCGCTGAACGTGCGGCCATCGGAAAGCTCCCCGCTCGGGTCCACGGGCGAGCCCAGTCGATACTCGCGGCCCTTGTGCGTGAGCGGATCGAGCACCGGCTCGCCTTTCCCCTGCGTGCGATACGTCGTGCGCCAGCCGCCGATGACGTCGTAGCTCTCGAGCGCGAAGCCGGGCGGGTCCATGTACTGATGGCAGGCGGCGCAACTGTCCTGGTTGCGGTGTTTGGCCAGTTGCTCGCGCACCGTGGTCGCGCCGCGCGTGTCCGGCTCGATGGACCCGACGCCGGCCGGCTGGGGCGGCGGCTCGTGGCCGAGGATGCGCTTCATGACCCACGCGCCGCGCACCACGGGTGAGCTCAGCGTGCCGTTGGCCGTCACTTTCAAGATCGCCGCCTGGGTCAGCAAGCCGCCGCGCCGGCTGTCCGCAGGCAGCGAGACTTTGCGGAACTCCTCGCCCTTCACGCCGGGGATGTTGTAGTGGTCGGCGAGCCGGCGGTTGAGCATCGCAAAGTCGGAGTCGAGCAGCGTGGCGACGCCGAGATTATGGTGCAGCACCTCCTCGAAAAACGACTCCGTCTCCTGCACCATCGCCTGCTGCAGCAGATCGTCGAACTCGGGATAGAGATGCCGGTCGGGAGTGGTGGCTTCGATGGCGCGCAGGTTCAACCACTGGCCGCAGAAATTCCGCGTAAAGGCGTGCGCCTTCGGGCTGGCGAGGAGGCGCTCGGTCTGCCAGCGCAGCGTCGCTGGCTCGTGCAGCTTTCCGCCGTCCGCGAGTCGCAACAACTCGTCGTCGGGCATGGTGCTCCAGAGGAAATACGAGAGCCGCGCAGCCAGTGCGTAGTCGTCGAGCGGGCCGGTGCTCTCTTGCAGGAAAAGAAACTCGGGCGCGACGAGGACGGCCTTGTAAGCGCGGCGCAATGCGCTCTCCAGCGAGCCGCCGGCCGCCAGCGCATCGTGCGCGAGCTGCAGATAGCGCGCCGTGTCGTCCGTCGTCACGGGCCGGCGAAAGGCCCGCTGCGCGAAGGCCGTCACGAGCCGGTCCGCTTCCTCGGTCGCGTCGGCGGACACCACTTCGTAGGCCGGCGCTTGGTACTTCGGTTTTGCCACCGCGCGGATCGGCACGTCGCCGAACACGCGCCGCACGCTCGGCGGCGGCCACGATTCCAGCAACGGCCCTTCCATCTCCACCCATTGGATCGCCATGCCCGAGCCGGTGAATTTCTCCCCGCCGACGTCCTGCACGTGCGTGCCGTCGGGCGCGTAATCGCAACCCATGGCGCTCATCGAAAGCAGCTCGCCTTGTTTCAGGCGGAGCGTGGTCTCCATCTCGCGCGGCCGGTCGGGGACGAGATCGAACGCCGCCCCGAGCCGGTTGCGGATGAAGTTCGTTACCATCACCCGCGCCACCATCGGCGGCTGCCCGGTGGTCTGGTACGCATAGCCGGAAAGGCGGACGCGATACAGGCCCGCGACGTTCGCGTGCAAATCGCGCAGCGTCGTGCCGCCGAACGTTTCGTTGTGAAAAATCACCAGCGCATCCGGCAGCGCGCGGTAGGCCTGATGATGCCGCTGGCCCTCCTTGCTGATCGAGCCCGTCGGCTTCGCGAGCGCATCCTTGATCTGCGGCAGATCGAGATACGAGACGCGCTTCGTCTTCACCTCCGGCTGCGGCCGGAAATCGATGGCGGTGTTCAACGCCAGGTCGGCGGCGAGGAGGTACGCCTCGATCTGCGAGGAGGAGAGCCGCAGCCCCTCGGACACATTGTCGAAGCCATGCGCCGAGCCGTCCTCCGGCAGCATGGCCGTGAGCGGGACGTCGATTGCCAGCAGGTCGTGGATCGTGTTCTCGTATTCCACGCGGTTCAGCCGCCGCCAGAGCACGCGCCCCGTCGTCGCCTGCCGCGCCGCATCGTGCGCGCCGAGGAAGCCGCCCAGCGATTGCATGAAGGCCGCGCGCTCCGCCGCCGCCGGCTGCTCCTTTTTCTTCGGCGGCATCTCGCCCCGCCGCACGCGGTCGAATGCCAGCGTCCACTTCGCTTCCACCGCCGGGTCGTCGAGTTGCGTGGAGAGCGCGTCGAAATCGAGCCCGCCCTTCTTGCTGCCCGCATCGTGGCAGTCGATACACCGCTCCTCGAGGAAAGCGCGCGCCGGCTTGGGCAATTCCGCAGCGTGAGCGGTGGCGGCCAAAACGAGGACGGCGAGAATTCGGGAAAGCATGCGAGGCGTTATCCTAAGAGCCGGAATGGAGGTCCACGAAACACACGAAAGGCACGAAAAGGGTCGGAAGCCGGAAGACTGCATTTGCCTACGAATCACTCGAATCAAACGAATCTCTGCAGCCTTCAGATTCGAGTGATTCGTGTGATTCGTAGGCAAAAGTCCCCGCCCTTTTCGTGTTTTTCGTGTATTTCGTGGATACCCCATTCCGGTGTTTTGCGTTATTCGAGAGTGAAACAGACGCGGAACCCGACCAGGCTGTGCCGGAGGGCCGGCGCGCTCCCGCCGCGATACGCGGAGCGGCACTCGAGCGGATTGTCGATCCACGAGCCGCCGCGGAGGGCGCGATTGGCGCCCGTCTTGCCCACCGGATCGGTCACGACTTCCGGCGCCGGCACTTTGGGTCGGCGCTCGTTCCAGTCCTCACACCATTGCCACACGTTGCCGTGCATGTCGCAAAGTCCCCAAGGGTTCGGCGCGAAGCTCCCCACCGGCATCGTTTTTTCGCGATAGACCCCCTTCCTGCCGTCCCCGTAAGCGTAGCCGCCGTTGTAGTTCGCCTGCTCCGTGGAGATCGTCTCCCCGCAGTAAAACGGCGTCGTCGTTCCGGCGCGGCACGCATACTCCCACTCCGCCTCCGTCGGCAGGCGGTACGGCTTCCCCTCTTTCTCGCGCAACTTCTTGATGAACTCCTGGCATTCACTCCAGTTCACCTGCTCCACCGGCAGATGCGCGGCCCCGGTGAATTTGCTGGGGTTCCTCTCCATCAGCATCAGCCACTCCTCCTGCGTCACCGTGCAGACGCCCATATAAAAGCCGTGCGTCAGCGTCACCTTCCGCTGAACCTCGTCTTCATTGCGCGACAGTTCCTCCTTCGGGCTGCCCATCATGAACGTGCCCGGCGCGATCCAGACGAACTTCATGCCGAGGCTGTTCGTCACCGTCGGCGCCGGCGCCGTCTGGGCGGAAAGCTGCGCGACTAGGAAACACGCGAGGAAGATGGAGCGGAGGAAACTCATGCGTTGGCGCGCGCATAGATAGATGCGGAACCGCCCGAGCGCAAATCAACACGCGTTCCGCGGAGAAGGTGAGCCTGGTCACCGCCGCCGCTGAGCACGAATCGGCCACGGTTCGCCGATGCGAAAAGGTCCTTTGGGCTTGGGAGCGGAAGGGTCTTCTCATTACCCCAAACAGCGCATGAACCTCTCTGCGACCGAAGTTGATTTCCCCGGCGATCCGTGTGCTCGACGTTTCAGAATCCCGGTCGCCCGCCATGGCGCGTGGATCGCCGTCGCCCTGGCGCTCGCTCCCTCCTGGGGCGTGGCAAAAGACGCGCCCGACCTGAGCGCGCAGACCGCCCAGGAGATCACTGCGGAAGCCACTCGGCCGCAATCCCCGGAGGCCGGCCGCGCGCTGCCGCTGGCGGCGCACTGGTGCGTGACTCCCTTCGGCGGCGCTGGCTTCAGCCCGGATTACGAGCTCAAGCTCATCCGCGAAGGCCACCACGTGATGCTGGGCTTCGGCTGGCCCGCGACCGAGACGACGTTCAATCACAACTGGAAGCCGAGCGAAGCCACCGACCCCCAACGCCGGCTCCAGGAGGAGCTCGAACGGCGCGAGCGGCGCGAGAAATACTATCAGGCACAGAAGGCCGAGTTTGAGCCCGCCATCCGCGAAGCGGCCCGGCTGAATCTCCCGTTCGCCTTCCTCGGCACCCAGTGGGAATCAAGCCTGAGCTACGAGGACAAATACTACAACTTGCCGGAGGAGCAGAATCCCAACGTCGTGACGACCGACGGCCAGGTCCAGCGCAGCGTGTCGCCGTTCGGACCGATCAAGCCCTGGCAGGAAGTCGGCAAGGAGTGGATCGATTCGCCGCTCCTGCGCGAGATCCAGCAACTCTATCCCCAGCCGCCGCTGGTAGTGCTCATCTCCAACAACGAAGCCGGCAAGCTCGCCTGGACCGACATCGAAAAGTGCAAGTACTACCTGACGAAGTACGGTCCCGGGCGCGACGACGACTTCAAGCGCAAGGTGATCAGCGACGGAATGATCGAACGTTACCGCTCGATGCTCGACTCGATGCGCGCCGCGTTGGGCAACGCCACCTGGCGCAAGAATGTCCGCTTCTGGGGTTACGAAGCCGGGCCCGGGCCGATTCATCTGGGCCGCTGGCCGGGGTGGAAAACCTACTCGCTCTACACGCCGGGCCGGCTCGATCCGGAACCGCTCATCTGGGATGGGACGTCGCCGTCCTTTTACACCTGGGAGTGGATGCCGGATCACGATTTCACGCTCTGGAGCCCGCAGATCGAAGCGCAGAACTGGGTCTTCATGCTCGAGCAGATCCACGAGACGAAGCCCGACTACTGGTTCGAGCTTTCCACGTGGGATTCCGATCAGCCGGGGCACCCGAACGATTCGCGCCGCTATTACCTGAAGCAGGGGCAGGACTACGGTCCGTGGCGCTACGAGGGGTTTGTGCAGCTCGGCATGTGGCTCACCGTGCCGCGCTCGGTCCGCGAATTCCGGGGCTGGACCGACGTCGTCCCGCGCTCCGGGGAATACTTCATGGCAGTCGTCGATTCGGTCGACCGCATTTATGCCAACGCGACGCTGCAAAAATTCTGGCGCTACGGCCGGCTCGTCGCGAACCCGGCGCAGACCCACCCTTATAACTACGATGTCCCGAAGGAGTATCAGGAGGTCGCGCGCTGGTTTATGCTCAGCACGAATCTCGACACCCAAAAGCCGTGGAAGGTCAGCGGATGGGACAACGCGGATTATGACGAAAAGGATGTGGTCTTCCCTGTCTTCTCGATCGCCCGCGTCATCAACGAGAAGCCGAAACGCCAATGGCTCGTTTATGCCCATTCCCCGCTCCAGGCTCGCAACCATGTGCAAATCACCGTCCCGGAATACGGCGACATCGACGTCTCCGTCAGCCAGTCCGGTTCGTTCTTTCTCCTGACTGAAGGCAGCAAGACCGTGCAAACGGTGCTGCCCGGCGGCCCCGCGTCGGTCGCGCCCGAAGTCTCCAGCACCTTTCCTGCCGCGGGCGAAACGGTGAGGTTCTCCGCGAAGGATCCCTTCACCCCGCGCGGTCCGCTCGAGGATTTCGTCTGGGATTTCGGCGACGGCTCCATCGCCCGGGGAGAGAAGGCAACCCATGCCTACCCAACGCCAGGACAATACGCCGTCACGCTCAAGGCGGGCAAAGCCCCAGCCACGGTCGAGCGCCGGTTGGCGATCTTCCCCGGCCTGAAGGAGGAGCCCAATCTGGTCTGCCGCCTCCTGATGACCGGCGCCCTCGACTACCCGGTGAAAGACCAGGAGCCCTATCCCACGCCCGACCACGCACCGCTCCTGATGATCCCCGATGCCGCCGGCCACTGGAACACCGGGTTCCTCAGCGGCGGGAGGTTCGTCCCCGACCCACAGCGGCAGACCGTGTTGGAGCTGTCGGGTGATCGCACTTATGTCTTCCTCCCCAGCTCGCGTGAGATCAACGAGCATCGGAAGTTCGGCCGGCGCACGGTCTCCCTCTGGTTCAAGCCGAAGGAGACCGCACCGCGCCAGGCGATCTACGCCGAGGGCGGCCCCGGCGGAGGCTTCAACCTCTGGTTAAAGGACGGCCAGCTCCACGCGGGCACGTGGGCCACGGGAATCTGGCCCGGCACCTGGCTCCATTCCGGCGCGGTCGAACCGGGCGTCTGGCACCACGCCGCCCTCATCCTCGACAACGACACCGACACGCTGCAGGCGGACGCCTTCACCCTGTGGCTCGACGGCGCCCGGATCGGCGCCGGCCCCGCCGCCCGGGTGCCCGGCCACGGCGGGACCCTCATCGGCCGCGCGGCGAGCACGCGCTACGACGACGGAGTGGCCAAGGGGACGGACAACTTTGCCGGCCGGATCTCGGATTTTCGGATCTACAATCGCGCCCTCGGCGGCGAGGAGATCGAGAAGGAAAAGTGATGCGCCCGCGGGCTTTGTCTCCAACCCCGATCTTGGGGGCGCCGTCACGTACTCGCCCAGACGGCCCGCAGGGCCGTGGCGACAGCCGGCAGTCTGCGCATGCGCGCAATACGACCCGCACCCGCCGCTAATTATTCGTCGGCATGTAGCGGTAGTACACCTCCAGCATCAGCACACACAGCGTCGTGCGATAGAAGGGCCCCGCGCCTCTTTCATCGGCTTGCGGGCCGGCCGCCTTGGCCGCGATGGCGGGCCAGGAGCCGTCGGGGCTCTGGTTGTCGGTGATCTGATCCTGGAACCACTTGTTCCATTTTGTCCAGGCGCTGCCGCCGAACATCAGACACGCCTGCGTGTGGTAATACCAGGCGTACAGGTTCGCCTTCTCGCTCTTGTAGACCACCGGGTAGTTCTTCTCGGTCTCGTCCAGGATGAACTTGACGCCGTCGCGCACGACCTTGTCTTTCTCGCCCTTCCAGAAATAGGTGCACAGCACCCCGGCGCCCGTGAGGCTGTAGCTGTCCGTCGCGGTGCGATAACCGAAGCCGCCCTTGGGACCGTTGACGCGCTTGAGGTCGAGCATCGCCTTGTCGAGCGCCTCATCCACGCCCGGGAGATTGAGGCCGCTCAGGTGCGCCGCCTTCAGCGCCTGGATCTGCCAGCCGGTCACCGAAGTGTCGCTGTCCGGTCCCTTGGCGTAGGCGTATTGCCAGCCGCCGTCGGGCGCCTGGCCGTCGACGATATGGGCGACTGCCTGCGTCAGGAGATCCTTGACCCGATCGTCCTTCGTCATCGTGTAATACTCGCCCAACGCATAGGTGGCGATCGCGTGCTCGTAGACTCCGGATTGCGTGAACATCGGGGTCATCGAGAGCCGGCCTCCGGATTGCGTCCCCTTGTTCAGGAGCCAGTCGACCCCCTTCTTGACCGTGGGGCCGAACTCCTGCGACTGCGGCAGTTCGCCGTGCCCGAGGAAACTGAGCAGCGCGAGGCCGGTCATCGAGGGGGTGAACTGCGCGCTCCACGAGCCGTCTTCGTTTTGGTGATCCTTCAGCCAGCGGAGCCCCTTGAGCACCGACTGCTCGCTCTTCGCTTTCATCCCCAGCTTCACCATCTGCTGCTGGCGAGACCTGCCGTCAAAACGCGAGATCATGCCGGGAGGGACGTGCTGCGGATTCCCGTCGGGCAATGCTCCAGGGGGCAGCGTCGGCGGCACCTGCGGGCCGTCGCCCGTGAGATTCTTGAACACCGGCATCGCAGTCGGAACGGTGAACTGGGTCTGCCTGGCCGTGGTGTCGATCACGTCCTGCACCTTCGGCGGAGTAACCGTCGGCGGTTGGAGGACCGGCTGCAGCGCGTCCAGCACGGAAGGTTTGTCCACCGGCCTGGTGTCCACCGGCTCCTCGGGCAACCCGACGGGGCCGCCGGGGAATTGCTCGTCCGGGATCATCTGGGTCATGACCACGATCCCGCCGGCGAGGGCGAGCAGGATGACGTGAAACAGAATCGAGTAAGTCAGGAACCGTGAAGCGGCCAGCTTCGCCTGGATTCTCCCGAGCAGGGAGGTTTCGGGGACGAGCTCCGGCGAGTAACCCTGGGGAGGATGCATGAGTTGGTCTTCTGTCGGACTGCGTAAATAGTCAATGCCAAAAATCCCGGACGGCGGAGCTGCCTTGGAGAGCGTCGCCGGCTTTATTTCAATTTCAGCGGCATCTGGAGGGCGGCGTTGCAGATGGCGCACTCGTCCCCGCCCTCATAGCCGGGGGCGAAATTCTTCAGGCTGCCCGGTCCGTTTGCGTCTTTGGCGAAGCCCTGCAGCGCCTTCATCCCCTCTTCGCGGCCCTTCTTCAGCTTCTCGATGAGCGCCTTCTTCTGGTCGTCCGTGAAGCCCGAGTGATCCATGCGGTAGGCGACCCACTGGCTGACGAGCTCGTTCACCGCGCCCAGCCGGACGCTCGCTTTCTCGGAGCGCAGGGCGTCGCTCGTCTCCTTGGGCAGCCCGAAGCCGAAGGTGCGCTCCTCCGTCTGGTGATTCTCGACCTTCATGTGATCGATCCGCGGCCGGAGCTTGTAAGTCTCGATCGCGCCCTCGACCGGCATGCAGATCGGGCAGGTGTAGATGAAGTTGAGATAGCCGCCGTCCGCGCCCTTCCTGGCCAGCAGCGCGTCCACATCCGCGCTCGAAACGCCGTCGCGGTAAAGACCCTCCAGCGTGGCGAAGAAGAGGAACTGGTACGTCTCGTCGAAGAGCTTGCGCTCGGCGGTCCCGGTTTTCCCGGCGACCACGTATCCGGGCACTTTGACTTTGAGCGGATTCGGAGTGGCGCTTGGCTGATCGGCGCCGAAGGTCGCGAAGGCGAGGGACAGGAGGGCGCCGGCGAAGAGGAGCGGGCGGAGGCGGGTTTTGGTATTCATCGGGCGGAAGTTTGGATCGGTGGAGGTGGGATCGAAGGGCCGGCTTGGGCCGCCGCGGCGCCTACGGGTCGCGCCGTGGCCGGGGCGAACCGGCACGAGCCGGCCGTAGTGCCAGCGCTTCGTCGTAGATGGCTTCCAGCTGCTCGATGCTCCGCGATTGCTCGAATTTCTCGCGCACGGCCTTCGCGGCGGCGGTGCCGTACGCCTGCCAGAGGCCGGGTTCGCTCGTCATCCGCACGATGGCCTCGTACAGGGCATCGGCGTCTTTTTCCGGGACGAGCAGCCCGTCGCGCTCGTGGGTGACGGCCTCGGGAATGCCGCCGTGGCGCGTGGCCACGACCGGCAGGCCGGTGGCCATCGCCTCCAGCATCGAGTTCGGCACGCCTTCGACGTTGCCGTCCTTGGTCGTCTCGCTCGGGTGGAGGAAGATGTGTGATTTCGCGAAGAGCTGCGCCAGCTCCGGCTGCGAGAGGAAGCCGCGGAATTCGACCACGGCGTGGATGCCGAGGGTGCGCGTCATGTCGGCGGCCTTCGTTTTCATGGGGCCCTCGCCGGCGATGATGAGCCAGGATTGCGGGTGATGCCGGTGAAAGCGCGCGAACGCTTCGAGCGTCGTCGCGAGCCCCTTCTTTTCCACCAGCCGGCAGGCTTGCACGAAGACCCACGCGCCGTCCTCGGGCGCCGTCCGCTCCATGGGCGGATACGATTCGAGCGGAATGCCGGTCCGGTTGAGCCGGATCTTTTCGCGCGGACAGCCGAGCGCGACGAGCTGCTCCGCCAGCGATTCCGAGCGCGCGAGGACCAGCGGAACCGTGCGCAGCAGCTCCGCCATTTGGTCGTCGTACCCCTCCTGCTGCGGGCGCGGCTGGATGTCCATGCCGTGAAACGAGACGACGCACGGCCGGTCCCACTCCTGAATGAACGGCAGCAAATGCACGCCGGTGTGGCCGAAATAGATGTGCATCAAATCCGCCGGCCGGCGCTTCAGCATCTTGATCAGCACCTGCAGCTCGCCGCGGTAGTAGACGGGCGGGAGCCGGCGGATGTACTTGAGCCAAAACCGCTTGATGAAGTTCTTGCGCGCGCGCGGAATGAGCTCGATCTCCCCGAACGGAAACTCCTCCGCGCACTGCCGCTCGCGCGTCATGACGAACGTGTCGTACCGCCGCAGCCCCGTCACCTGCCGGTAGATGTGGCGCATCTCCGGCTTGAGGAAGGTGGTGCAGTAGCTGGCGACGGTGGGTTTGGGCTGCATGAAATGACGAATGACGAATGACGAATGACGAATGACGAATGACGAA
>DASYIS010000574.1:0-9050 GCA_035997375.1 Chthoniobacteraceae bacterium | reverse complement strand
TTCGGCTCGTTCGAGGAGGCAAACACGCCGTAGAGCGCGTAGTAATCCGTCTGCAAGATGGGGTCGAACTTGTGGTCGTGGCAGCGCGCGCAGGTCGTGGTGAGGCCCATCAGGCCGCGCGAGACGACGTCGATGCGGTCATCGATGATGTCCTGCTGGTTGTTGAGAAAACTGCGGCCGACGGTGAGAAAACCCATGGCGGCCAGCGGCGTCGGATCGGCGTCCGGTTTGCCCAGTACGAGCTGGTCCGCCGCGAGTTGCTGGATGACGAACTGGTCGTACGGCAGGTCGGCGTTCAGCGCCTGGATGACCCAATCGCGATAGGTGTACGAGTAAGCGAACTTGCGCTCCTGGCCGGCGACGAGGTAGCCGCGCGTGTCCGCGTAGCGCGCGACGTCGAGCCAATGCCGGCCCCAGCGCTCGCCGTAGCGCGGCGAGGCGAGGAGGCGGTCGATCACCTTCGCGAAGGCATCGGGCGACTTGTCCTGCTCGAAGGCCTCGACTTCCGCGGCGGTCGGCGGCAGGCCGGTGAGATCGAACGTGGCGCGGCGCAGCAGCGTGCGCTTGTCGGCGCGCGGCGCGGGCGCGAGCTTGGCGGCGTCCATCCGCGCAAGGGCGAATTGGTCGATCGGCGACTGCACCCAATGCGCGGGGTCCGCGACCGCCGGCGGCGCGGGGTTCGCGATCGGCTGAAAGGACCAGTGGTGCAGCGCGCGATCCTGCTGCGGGGTGAGCGCCTTCGGATCGGACTCCGGCCACGGCAGGCCGAGCCTGACCCACTCGGCGAGCGCGGCGATTTGCTCCTCCGGCAGCTTCGGCTCCTTGGCCGGCATGTGGTTCTCCGTCTGGTGGCGGACACTCTTCACGAGCGGGCTCTCATCCGGCTTGCCCGGCACCGCGGAAGGAACGCCATCGGTCCCTTTCAGGATGGCCTCGCGGGAGTCGAAGCGGAGATCGCCCTTCTGCTTTTCCGCGCCGTGGCACTTGTAGCAATGCTCCGCGAGCACCGGTCGCACCTTGGATTCAAAGAACTCGATCTCCGGCACCGTGGCGGACCACGCCCGAGCGGCCAGCGCGGCGAGCAGGAGAGTGATGGAAAAGGCAGATCGCATGAAGATGGCAAAGTAACCGAAGTCGGCCCGTTTGCCTTAGCGAAATTTGGCGGCAGAGATTTTCGGGTGAGGCCCGCTTCCGACGTGATGAACGTGCATGGCAAACTTGGCACAGTTGTAACAGTGCGGTCTCACGTCTGTCACATGGAGACGGTCTGTATGGAAAGCCCGCCGCCGCCAGCTGCTTGCCACCATGCTTTCCAACCCGCCCAAGACCATCCTCGTGGCCGACGATGAGGCCGACATGTTGCAATTGGTCGGAAGCACATTGCGGCGCGAGGGGTTTACGGTGGTGACGGCGGCGACCGGGGAAACGGCGCTCGAGAAAGTCTCGGAAGAACATCCGGACCTGGCGATCCTCGACATGATGATGCCCTCCGGCTCCGGCCTGGAGGTCTGCCGCGCCATGCGCGCGCGTCCGGAGACGGCGGCCATCCCGGTCATCATGCTCTCCGCCTGCTCGGCCGAGGTGGACCGCGTCGTGGCCTTCGAGCTCGGCGTGGACGATTACGTGACGAAGCCCTTCAGCCCGCGCGAGCTGGTGTTGCGGGTCAAGGCGATCCTGCGCTACGCCGGGCGGTCGGAGCCGGCGGAGGCCGCCGAGGAGGCCTGGAGCGTGGGCGCGATCACGCTCGATCGGAGCCCGCACCACGCCCGCGTCGAGGGCGATGAAGTCTGGCTGACGACCATCGAATTCAATCTGCTGCGCGCCCTGATGCAGATGCCGGGGCGCGTCCAGAGCCGCCACGCCTTGATGCAGGAAGTCTGGGGTGGCGAGTCGGTCGACCCGCGCACCATCGATACGCAGGTCCGCCGGTTGCGGGCCAAACTCGGCTCGGCCGCGGAGCAAATCGAGACGGTCCGCTCCTTCGGCTATCGCATCGCCGCCCGGTGATTTCGCGCCGCGCCGGACGCTTGAGGAAGGGAAAAGGGAGTAATCGGTAATCAGTCGGCAGTAATCAGTCCCGGCGCTGGAAAGCGCCCCACTGATTACTTGATCCGAACTGATTACTGATTACTTCAACCTCAGCCCTTCCCTTTCCCCGCGCCATCGGCTTCACTGCGGCAGCTTTTCCGCCCTCCCCATGAGCCAACGATTCGCGTCCGAAGAGGATCTCGCCGCCGCCGCCCCGAAGCTGCGCGCTTTGCGCGAGGCGCTGAACCAGGTGCTCTTCGGCCAGGAGGGGCTCATCGATGACGTGCTCGCCGGCTTGCTCGCGCGCGGGCATCTGCTGCTCGAAGGGTTGCCGGGGCTCGGGAAGACGGAGCTGGTGAAGGGGATCGCTCGGGCGCTCGGGCTGTCGGCGAAGCGGGTGCAATTCACGCCGGATCTGCTCCCGGGCGACATCACGGGCAACCCGATCCTCGGCGACGAAGGCGGGCAGCGGCGCTTCATTTTCCAGCCGGGTCCGATCTTCGCGAACTTGGTGCTGGCCGATGAAATCAACCGCGCCTCGCCGAAGACGCAGAGCGCGCTGCTCGAGGCGATGCAGGAACGCCAGGTCACCGTGATGGGCGAGACACGCGCGCTGCCCGATCCGTTCTTCGTGCTCGCGACGCAGAACCCGATCGAGCTCGAGGGGACTTATCCGCTGCCGGAGGCGCAACTCGACCGGTTCCTGTTCAAGATCGAGATTCATCGCAGCCCGGTCGCGGTGCTGGAGAAGATCGTGCAGAACCGCGAGATCGGCGTCGCGCCGGAGATCGCGCAGGTGCTGACGGCGGACGAGTTTCGCGAGCTGATCTCGCTCGCGCGGCGCATCTATCTGCCGGACGTGGTGGCAAATTTCATCGCGCGCTTCGTGCATGCTACGCATCCCGAGAGCTCGCCGGCGGCGGAGGGGGTGAAGTTCGGCGCGAGCCCGCGCGCGGCGCTGGCCCTGGCGGCCGCCTCGAAAGCGCGCGCGCTCTGGGCCGGCCGGCTGAATGCGAGCTTCGAAGACGTACAAGCGATCGCGAAGCCGGTGTTGCGGCACCGCATCATCCTCGATTACCGGGCGCGCGTGGCGGGGCGCACGACGGACGATGTCGTGGCCGGCATCCTCGAGCAGGTGAAACCCGGCGGTGCCGCGCTGCCGACCACGCTCCTCTCGGCCAAGATTCAATGATGGGGCGCATGGACGGAATGGATTGCTTGGACGAGTCGCCCGCCGCCGGCGGCCATCGTGGCACGGGCGTCCCGCCCGTGGGGCCGGCGGGCGTCCCGCCCGTCGAATTTGGGAGTGCGGCGCTCAGCGGGCGGGACGCCCGCCGGCCCCACGGGCGGGACGCCCGTGCCACGATGGCGCATCGCGCCAACTGCGGCGTTCAGTTCATCTTTGCGCATTGGCTGGCAGGTGTCGCCGGTGTCCTCGCGCTCGCGGGCGTCGCCTCGGCCTTTCAAAACGAGCCGGGCATTCCGATGGATCCGAAGTCCGGGATCGAGGTCCACATCGGTATCCCGCTGACCGAGCAGCCGCACTCGGGCTTCTTCCCGCTGCGTTTGCGGATCACCAACGACACGCCCGGGCTTCATGTCTGGTCGCTGGATTTTCGGAGCAATGACTCGGGGGGCGGGTTTCACTACCGCACGGCGGTCACGGTCGGGGCGCATCAGCGGCGCGAGTTCGATCTGCTCGTGCCGTGGCCCGCGCTCGACTCCTCGCAGTCGAACTACCAGGCGATCGTCGGCTCGATTTCCGGCCCCGGGGTGCTCAATGGCAACTTTCACTTCGGCTCGCATTACAGCTCGGGCGCCGGGATGAGCATGATCGCGATCGCCGAGCCGCTCGGCTCGTCGATCTGGGCCGGCCTGGAACCGAAGCTCAAGGCCGGACAGCACCTGCCGGAGGCGCCGCACGGCCTGACCTCGTCGCGCTTCAACGGCTCGGGCAACCGCAGTGCCGCGCGCATGCCACACGGCTCACCGGTGCGGCTGGATGAGCTGCCGGCGGACGCGCGCGCCTTCTCCGGCCTCGCCGGCCTCTGGGTGAGCGAGCCCGAGTGGCGCAGCCAGCCCGGCGCGCGGCGCGATGCGATCCGCCAATGGGTCATGGACGGGGGGCGGCTCTTCCTCGCCGGCGTGACCTCGCCCAACCTGCCCGGCCTGCCCCCGCTCTCCGACGACGTGAAGGCGCTCGGGTTTGGCGAAATCCGGAAGCTCAAGGGGACCGGGACCGCGCTTTCGATCGACGACACGGCGCGGCGCATGCTCGATCTCGACAGCGCGCCGATGCCGCCCTGGGAGCAGGATTTCGAGGAGAAGTGGCCCCTGCGCGCCGCGGTCGGCGAGCCGCATCTCAACGTCGTGCTGATCATCGTTTTCGTCGTCGCGTTCGGCGTGCTCGTCGGGCCGGTCAACCTGCTCGTGCTTGCGCCGCCGGCGAAACGTTACCGCCTCTTCTTCACCGTCCCGCTGCTCTCCGCCGGCGCGAGCCTTCTCCTGCTCGGACTGATCGCGTTTGGCGACGGCCTCGGCGGCGACGGCGCGCGCAACGTGCTGATGCTCGTGCCCGCCGGCGAGAATCGGCTCTCGCTTTTCCAGGAGCAGATGGTGCGGACGCGGCTCCTCTTTCAGCGCGGCTTCGAGCTCCCGGAAACCGTCGCCGCCTCGTACCTCGGGGCGGAGAGCAACGACCGGGGCAATGTCTCGCTCATGCGGGAAGGGACCACGCTCAGCGGCGACTGGTTTCGCACCCGCGCGGTGCAGGGGCTTTTTCTGCGCACCGGCATCCCGTCGCGCGGCGAGGTGGTGCTGCGACCCGGCGCGACGCCCGAGCTGCTCTCCACGCTCGCGAGCACGCTGCGCCACGTGCATTACATCGATGCTGACGGGAAATACTGGGTCGCCGACGAGCTCTCGACGGGCCGCCCGGTGAAACTGCGGCCCGGCGACGGCCAGGAGTTCGCCCAGTGGGCCGTGGACGTCTCGCAACCGTTCTCGCGCAGCCTGCGCGCGCAGTTCGAGGGCGCGCTGCGGCGGCCGGGCTACTTCTACGCGGAGGCGGCGCCGACGGAGGAGAACACCATTCCGACGCTGCGCAGCATTCGCTGGCACGAGCAGCGCGTCGTCTGCCTGGGACCGTGCACCCCGGAGGAGGCGCCATGAGCGATGCGATCATCAAAGTGCGCGAGGTGCGCAAGAGCTTCGAGGGCGTGGATGCCGTGCAGGGGATTTCGTTCGACGTCCCGCGCGGCAAGGTCGTCGGCTTCATCGGCGCGAATGGCGCGGGCAAGACGACGACGATGCGGATGATGGTGACGCTCGAGATGCCCGACGCCGGCCGCATCGAGATCAACGGGTTCGACGTGGTGGAGCAGCCGCAACAGGTGCGCAAGCTCCTCGGCTGGATGCCCGACAGCTACGGCGCCTACGCGCACGTGACGGTCTTCGATTACCTCGACTTCTACGCGCGGGCGTGCGGTTTCAAGGGCGCGGACCGCGTGCGGCGGGTGAAGGAAGTAATGGACTTCGCCGACCTGACGCCGCTCGCCGAGCGTCCGATGAATGGGCTCTCGAAAGGGATGGGCCAGCGGCTCTGCTTCGGCCGGGCGCTGGTGCAGGACCCGGAGATCCTCATCCTCGACGAGCCGGCCGCCGGCCTCGACCCGAAGGCGCGCATCGAGTTCAAGAATCTCGTCCAGCTCCTGGCGAAGCGCGGCACGACGATCTTCATCTCTTCGCACATCCTCTCCGAGCTCGGCGAGATGTGCGATGCGCTCATTTTCATCGACCAGGGGCGGATGCTCCACAGCGGGACGGCCGACGAGTTGCGGCATCGCGAAGGCGAGGGGACCTGTCTTGTCGACCTGCAAGTCCACGGCCCGGACGATGCGCTGATCGCCTGGCTCAGCATTCATCCGGGCTGGAAACTGGTCGAGCAGCGCAAGGGCTTCCTGCGCGCGGAGTTCGCGTCGCGCGAGCGCGAGCAGCTCGCCGCCGAGCTGCGCCGCATGGTCCTCGACGGCATCGCGCTGACGGATTTTCACCGGCAGGAGCGCCGCCTCGAGGAGGTCTTCGTCGACGCCCTCCGCGACGCCCACCTCCAGCCCCCGCCGCTGCCATGATGCGCGCCGAATGGACGGAATGGACCGGATTGACCCAATGGACGGGCATGGGCGCCCGCGCCGTCCATGAAGTCAATGCGGTCCCTGAAGTCCAACCCTTCCTCCCATGAAACCGAAGATCCCCGATTTCCCGGACTGGTTCGGACCGATGCTCGTGAAGGAGCTGCGCCAGGGGCTGAAGACCCGCGGCTTCGTCTTCAGCTTCATCGGCCTGCAGACGGTGCTGGTCCTGGTCCTGGTCTATCACGTGCTGCTTTATTCGCGGGCGCCGAAGGGCTTTGACGCGAGCGGGCTCGGGGCGATCTTCTGGTTCCTGCTCGGCGCCTTGCTGGTCTTCGTCACGCCGCTGCGCGCCTTCAACGAGCTCGCCGCGGAGCGCAAGGCCAACACGCTGGAGCTCATCTTCATGAGCGGCCTTTCCGCGTGGCGGATCGCGTTTGGCAAATGGGTTTCGCTCCTCTTCCAGGCACTGCTCTTTCTCCTCGCGGTGCTCCCGTACGCGATCCTGCGCTACTACTTCGGCGCAGTCGACCTCGCGCAGGATCTGCACGGCATGCTCATGGTGATGCTCTTGTGCGCGGTCCTCTCCGCCGTCGCGCTCGCCATCTCCGGCATGCCGCTCTGGGTCCGCATCATCACCATGATCGGCGTGGTCATCTGCTTCATGTCGTCGCTGGGCCTCTTTCAGATGCTCATCTTCAGCCCCTACGGTTCGAGCCGCGCCTCTTCGATGCTGAGCTGGACGGACGAAACGAACTGGTGGCTCGTCGGGTGGGACATCGTGCTCGTCTGCCTCATCGCGCTCCAGGTGGCCGCGGCGACGGTGGCGCCGCCAGCGGAGAACCACGCCGGCGCGCAACGTTTCCTGACGCTGCTGCTCTGGCTGCCGCTTCCGGTCATGGGCTGGCAAAGCGCCTCGGAGTCGGCCCTGCTCGCGCAGGTTTTTCTCTTCGTCGTGATCGCCGGCGTGCTGGTCTGGTACCAGTTGTCGGTGAAACCTTCGGAGATGGTCAGCCATTGCCGCCCGTTCCGTCAATGGCGCGCGGCCTTCGGCCTCCCCTTCCAGCCGGGCTGGCCGAGCGCGGTCGTCTTCCTGCTGATCGTGGTCGGGCTCTACGCCTTCACGATTTCCGGCGCGATCGCGTACGGAACGAAGATCCATGACGCGGAGGATCGCGCCTGGTTTCATGCGGCCTTCGCCATGCCCGCGGCCGCGCTCCTGTGCTCGACTTTCGTCTGGATTCTCTTTCGGCAAAAGGCCCGCTTCCCGCTGCTCTTCCAGACGCTGTTCCTCATCCTCTGCGGCGTCGCCGTCGCCTTGATCGTGGCGGGCAAGCCTCCGACCACCCACCTCGGCGAGTATTACATTTTCGGATTTCTTCCGCCCTCGGCGGTCTGGGCGATGATGGATCAGTCGAACGACTATGCCTACTCGGCCGTGGGCGTGGTCTCGAAGCACAGGGTGCTGGTGGCGACGTCCTGGAGCACCATCGCCTATCTCGCGCTCGCGAGCTACGCCCTGCTGCTCATCTTTTGCTCGCGCAAGTACTGGCGGCACTACTTCCGCACCTGCTTTGCCGCGCCGCGGGAGCCGATCCCTTCCGAACCGTGAACCGCGACGAACTCGAGGCCCTGCACGTCAGCGCGCGCGCCGTCGCCGCGCTCATGCGGCTCCCGCTGCGCCGGCGCGCGTGGCGCGGCATCCAGGGCGACTGGCAGGGGCTCGGCACGGGCAACTCGCTCGATTTCCAGGACCACCGCCCGTACTCATGAAAGCCAGGATCGCCGATTTCCCGGACTGGTTTGGCCCGATGCTGGTCAAGGAACTGCGCCAGAGCCTCAATACCCGCGGCTTCGTCTACAGCTTTATCGGGCTGCAAACGGTGCTGACCTTCGTAATGGTGATCGCAGTGCTCGTTTATGCGCGCGACGCGCAAGCCTTCGACGCCAACGTTCTCGGCGGGATCTTCTGGATCTTGATCGGCGCCATGCTGATTTTCGTGACGCCGCTGCGGGCCTTCAACTCGCTCGCCGCGGAGCGCAAGGCCAACACGCTGGAGCTCATTTTCATGAGCGGCCTCTCCGCCTGGCGCATCGTGTTTGGTAAGTGGGTTTCGCTCCTTTTCCAGGCGCTGCTCTTTCTCCTAGCGGTCCTCCCATTTGCCATCCTCCGCTACTTCTTTGGCGGAGTGAATCTTGTGGAAGATCTCCAGTCTTTGCTTGCCATGGTGCTCTCTTGCGCGGTCGCTTCGGCGGTGGCGCTGGCCATCTCCGGCATGCCGCTCTGGGTGCGCGTGATGGTCGGGGTCGGATTGGTGTTGTCTTTTACCAAGTCGGACGGCCTCGATTTCTTCGATGAGCTGTGGGAGTACGTCCGCAGCGGTGATCCCGTATCGTTTCACACCACCGCGGAGATGAGTTGGTGGCTGACCGGCTTCAATTCCCTGCTCGCGTGTCTTCTGGCGCTCGAAATCGCCGCTGCCACCGTGGCGCCTCCCGCGGAGAATCACGCCGGTCGGCAGCGTTTCCTAGCGTTGCTGTTCTGGCTGCCCTTGCCGTTCTTGAATCAGATGGCTGTCTCGGAAGACACGCTGCACCGCCAGCTTTGGCTCTTCATGTCGTGCTCAGGCGTTCTCATCTGGCAGCACCTGTCGGTGCGGCCCGTCCTTTTTGCAAGCCACTGCCGGCCTTTCCGCGGCTGGCGGTCAACGTACGGTCTTCCGTTCCAAATCGGGTGGCCCAGCGCCGTGGTTTTCCTCCTGCTCGGCGTGGTGCTGCTTGTTTTGGCGATGCCGGCCTTGGGCTCGCTCGATCCGCTGAGCGTTGAGCTCGTGCCGTACTTCGTCATGGCCGCCGCGGCACTGCTCAGTGCGGTCGTTTTCTGGAAGGCGT
>DASYIS010000573.1:0-14141 GCA_035997375.1 Chthoniobacteraceae bacterium | reverse complement strand
CAGGAGGTGGCGTTCGCGCAACTGCTCAAGCGCCGCGAATGGACGAACGCGCTCATCGCCGCGCTCAAGTCGTACCGCATTCCATTGGAGAGCCTGGGCGTCATCGGCCTCGACAAGCTGCGGCATTACGCCGACCCGGAGGTCGCCCGCCGCGCCGCCGAGACGATCGATTACATCCGCGGCCCCGTGACGGAAAAGAAGGACGAGCTCATCGCGTCGCTCCTCCCGGTCATCGAGCAAACCGGCGACGTGGCGAAGGGGAAGGCGCTCTTCACCACGACCTGCGCCGTCTGCCACAAGTTCAACAAGGAGGGCTCGAACCTCGCGCCCGATCTCAGCGGCATGGGCGCGCATCCCCGCGCGGAACTGCTCACGCACATCGTCGATCCGAATCGCGAGGTCGATCCCACTTTCGCGGCCTTCGCGTTCCAGACGAAGCGCGGGGTGATGTACCAGGGCATCATTGCGAGCGAGAACACGAAGAGCGTGCACGTGCGCGACGCGACCGGTGAACACGATCTCCTCAAGGCCGACCTCGCGAGCCGGCAGGAGCTCGGACGTTCGCTCATGCCCGAGGGCTTCGAGGCGCTCGGCCCGGAGAGCCTGCGCGACATCATCGCCTATCTCCAGGCGACCGATGCGCGCTTTCGTGTGATCGATCTCCACGGCGTCTTCACCGCCGATTCGCGGCGCGGCATTTTCGTGAGCGAAGAGAACGCCAACGAGACGCTCAAGTTCCGCCGGTTTGGCAACATCAAGGTCGGCGACGTCCCTTTCGTCATCGCCGATCCCGTCACCGCGCGCGCCGGCAAGAACCTGCTCGTGCTCCGCGGCGGCAGCGGCCAGGCCAAGCGTTACCCGCAAAAGGTCGAAGTCCCCGTCGACAAAGTGCAGGCGTCGATGCTCGACATCCTCGGCGGCATTGGCGGCTGGGCGTTCCCGTGCTGCGGCGACGAGAAGGGCGAAGGGATCGCCGTCGCGAAAATCACCGTCCAATACGTCGGCGGCAAGACGGAGGAGATCGTACTCAAGAACGGCGTGGAAATCTCCGACTACGTCCGCCCGCACGACGTGCCGGGCTCGAAGCTCGCGCCCGACCTGGTCAACGGCCAGCAGGTGCGGATCATCCGCAAGAAACTCGCGAATCCCGGCGTCATCGAGAAGCTGATCCTCGAGAGCTACGACAACCGCGTCGCCCCGGTCTTCGTCGCCATCACCGCCGAGACCGAAGAAGCGCCGCCCGCGGCGGTGAGCGCCCGGTAGGCGCGGCTCCGTGGCGAAAGACCCCAACCAAGGCGCGAATCACTTGTGCTCGCGGCGCCGCCAGGCCGCGTAAATCTCACGCGCAAAATATCGGAAGTCGTGGAAAGACATGCTTCGGCCGCTGCCGTCCCTTAACTGCTTTTCGTCAATGAATAGATGAACGGCGCGCTCGAACCTCCGGCGCATCTCACTCTTCTTTTCCGGCTCGACTTCGAGATCCCATTCCTCCCACGCGATCAAGACACTTTCCAAGCCGGCGTCCATCCGTCAACGGGATCAAACGAAAGCCGCCAGCGGGTTGGTGCCCTTCTCCGGGCGATCCTCCAGCGAGTGCCATGTTTCCAAGGTCATTCGTAAATTGAGGATAAACTCGTCGAGAAAGCCCAGTTGCTTCTGAAGCTCGCTCACTTCTTTCGGCCGTTCCCGCTCGTGCTCCAGCAGGCGCAAGGCGAGCTTCTCGCCCTCGGAGATGAGGTGACACAAAAACCCCCGATGCATGCGAACCAAAGTGGGTGCCTGCGGTTCTTGCAAGAAAAAGTCTGCCTCAAAGGTCCGCAGTCGCAGCACTTCATTTCTCCAGGCGGAAAACTCCGAATTCCATTCGGCCAATCGGTCGCCCTTCGGCTGAATCCTGCCCACCAGAGCCTCCCAGCTCCAAGCCCGTTCCTGAAGCAATTCAGAGCGTGTGGCGGTCGCAGGCATATCTCTCCACTATCGATGAACACTGTGCGCGGTCAAGAATCCGATGGTTACGCCGCACAGGAAGCGCCTCCCTTACCGAAACACCTCTCGCCGCTCCTCCGCCGTGAGCGCCCGCCATTCGCCCGCGCGCAACCCGCCCAGCTGGAATTCCCCCACTTGCACCCGCACGAGCCGCAGCGTCGGGTGACCGACCGCCGCCGTCATGCGCCGCACCTGATGGTACTTCCCTTCCACCAACTCCAGCGCAACCCAGCAATCCGCCACGCTCTTGCGCACGCGAATCGGCGGATCGCGCGGCGGCATCTCCGGCTGCGGGTCGAGCAACCACGCCTTGCACGGCAGTGTCTGCCGCCCCGCGATCGGCAAACCCGCCTCGAGCTTGCGTAAAGCCTCAGTCGCCGGCACCCGCTCGATCTGCGCCCAGTAGATGCGCCGATGGCCGCGGGTGGGATGAAGCAACCGCGCGTTCAGCGCCGGCTCGTCGCTCAGCAAGAGCAGCCCCTCGCTATCTGCATCGAGCCGGCCGATGGGGTACACCTCCTTCGGGAAACCGAAATCGGCCAACGTGCGATAGCGCGAGCCAGGCTCGGGGGTGAATTGCGAAAGCACGCCGTAGGGTTTGTGAAAAGCGAGGAGCATGAGGGGAAGTAATCAGTCATCAGTAGGCAGTAATCAGTAACCTAGCTACCCGCGCGTTCTGTATTCCTCGCTCCACGCAATCGATGTCATCCTCAAGCGCTGCCCACTGATTACTGCCCGACTGATTACTGATTACTTCCCCATGAACCGCCGCGACCTTCCCATCTTCGAACTGGAGACGCAGATCTGCGATGCATTGCGGCGCCATCCGCGGCTCATCCTGCAGGCGCCGACGGGCTCGGGGAAGTCGACGCAGGTGCCGCAGATCCTGCTCGATTCCGGGTTGGCGGAGAACGGCGAGATCGTGGTGCTGCAACCGCGCCGACTGCCGACGCGGATGCTCTCGGCGCGCGTGGCGCAGGAGCGCGGGGTGCGGCTCGGCGACGAGGTCGGCTATCAGATCCGCATGGACAAGGTGACCTCGGCGAAGACCCGGATTCGCTATGTGACGGAGGGTGTGCTGCTGCGGCAGATGCTGAACGACCCCGGCTTGCGCGGCATCGGCACGATCATCTTCGACGAGTTTCACGAGCGGCATTTGTATGGCGACATCACGCTCGCGCGGGCGCTCGATTTGCAGGAGCAGCGCCGACCCGATCTGCGGCTCATCGTCATGTCGGCGACGCTGGATTCGGGCGTGCTGCAGCCGTACTTGCAACCGTGCGAGTTGCTGACTTCGCGGGGGCGCACGTATCCCGTCGACATCGAGTACCTCGACCGCCCGCTCGGCGACACGCCGGTCTGGGAGGCCGCCGCGGGGGAGCTCGTGCGCCTGGCGCGCAGCACGGAGGGCGACGTGCTCGTCTTCATGTCGGGCGCGTACGAGATCAACCGGACGATGGAAGCGATCCGCAACTCGTCGGTCTCGAACCAGTTCCTCGTCATGCCGCTGCATGGCGAGTTGCCGGTCGCGGACCAGGACGCCGCCGTGGCGCGTTATGCGAAGCGCAAGGTCATCGTTTCCACGAACGTCGCCGAGACTTCGCTGACGATCGACGGCGTGCGCGTGGTGATCGACGGCGGCACGGCGCGCATGGCGCGGTTCGATCCCTATCGCGGCATCGATACGCTGCTGCTGGAGCGGATCAGCCGCGCCTCGGCCGACCAGCGCGCGGGTCGCGCGGGGCGTACCGCGCCGGGGCGCTGCCTGCGGCTCTGGACCGAGCGCGAACACGCCGACCGGCCGGCGCAGTTGCTGCCGGAAGTCCGCCGGCTCGACCTCGCCGAGGTGGTGCTCACGCTGAAGGCGTGCGGCGTCGACGACGTGAGCGGCTTCCGCTGGCTCGAGCCGCCGGATCCGCGCTCGCTCGAGCGGGCGCTCGCGCTGCTCGCCGACCTCGGCGCGCTGGACGCGAGCGAGGGCGCGATCACGCCGCTCGGCCGCCGCATGCTCGCCTTCCCCGCGCACCCGCGCTACACGCGCATGCTCCTCGCGGCGCACGAGTACGGCTGCGTGCCGGAGGTGGCGCAGGTTGCGGCGCTCACGCAGGGGCGGTCGATCTTGCGCCGATCCGAGGGGAAGGTCATGGACGACGCACGCGAACAGGCGTTCGGCGAGCAGGGCGAGTCGGACTTCTTTCTCCTGCTGCAGGCGCAGCGGTTTGCCGCCGAGAGCCATTTCAATCTGCAACGCTGCCGGCCGCTCGGAATCAACGTGCTCGCCGCGCGCGAAGCCGCCGCGCTGGCCGAGCAGTTCCTGAAAATCGCGCGCGACGAACGGCTCGATACGCAGGAACACCACGCCTCCCACGGCGCGATCCAGCGCTGCGTGCTCGCCGGTTTTCCCGATCAGCTCGCGCTGCGGCTCGACGCCGGGACGCTCCGCTGCGCGCTCGTCCACGGACGCAAGGGCGTGCTCGCGCGGGAGAGCGTGGTGCAGAGCGCGCCCCTGCTCGTGGCGAGCGAAGTGCGCGAGATCGAGGGCAGGAACGACGAGCGCCAGGTGCTGCTGACGCACGCCACCGCGATCGAGGAAGAGTGGCTGCGCGAGCTGTTCCCGGAAGGCTTCCACGAGTCGACTGAGGTGCGGTTCGACTCCGTGCAGCGCCGCGTCATGGCGCACAAGACCGTGCGTTTTCGCGATCTCGTCCTGCGCGCGAAGGAAACGGACCAGGTGCCGCTCAACGAAGCCGCCGCGCTGCTCGCGGCCGAGGTCGAGTCGGGCGAATGCGTCCTGAAAAACTGGGACGACGCGGTCGAGCAATGGATCACGCGGGTCAACCTGCTCGCCGGCTGGTTTCCCGAGTGGGAGCTGCCGCCCATCGGCGCGGAGGACCGCCGGCTGCTCCGCGAGCAGATCTGCCACGGTGCGATCAGCTATCGCGAAATCAAGGAGCGCCCCGTCTGGCCGACGGTGAAAAGCTGGCTCTCGCCCGCGCAGCAGCGGCTCGTCGACGACTACGCCCCCGAGCGGATGGAGATGCCGAACGGCCGCAAATTCAAGGTCGTCTACTCGCCGACCGCCGCGCCCGTCATCGCCGCGCGCATTCAGGATTTGTACGGCGTCGAGCAGGAGCTCCGAATCGCGCACGGCCGCATCCCGCTCGTCATCCAGGTGCTCGCGCCCAACCAGCGCCCGATCCAGATCACGCAAAACCTCGCGAATTTCTGGAAGGAGTCGTACCCGGTCCTCAAGAAGGAGCTGGCGCGGAAATACCCGCGGCATGAATGGCGATGACTTGGGAAGGCGCGCGGCAAATCGGAAGGGCGCTTCGCGATCCACGAAACACACGAAAGACACGAAAGGGCCGGAAGGCTGCATTTTCGCCTACGAATCACACGAATCCGACGAATCTCTGCAGCCTTCAGGATTCGTTGGATTCGTGTGATTCGTAGGCAAAAATCTGGTCCGCCTTCCTTTTCGTGTCTTTCGTGTGTTTCGTGGATCAGCGAAGCGTCCTTCCTCCATCATCTCCGCCATCGCGTCGGACTGCGGACGTGCTACAGTCGGCCGTCGCCTTCTTCGTGATGTGCCGCTTTTTTCTGGGCTCGGTAGTGTTTTGCCTCCTCCTCGCGTGCGGCGTGGCGGAGGAGAAAACTGATTCCCCCATTCCACCCGCAACAACGGCGGGAAGCGATGGGACGGCGGAGTACGTGAAGGGCCGCGAGAAGGCGCAGCGCGCTTTCTGGGTGGAGCGCATGGAGGACGAAAAGAAGTGGCTGACGCAGACCCTCGCGCTCAGCCCGGAGCAGGCGGCGGCGCTCGCGCCGTTCGCGGAGGCGGCGGTGAAGAAAGCGTTGGCGGAATGGGCCGCCGCCACCGCCCAGATGGTCGAGGATTTTCAGCAGGACAAGGATCTGGCCGACGACCCTCCGCTCGTGGTCCTGATGGGCGGCTGGAACGCCGCGGTGGCGAATCGCGTCTTCGGCCAATATCGCACGCCGACCGACCAACCGGCGTGGCGCGACGGTTTGGCGCGAGTGCTCACGCCGGCGCAGACGGAAGCCTGGCAAAAGCAAGCGCCGGCCCACCTCGCGGCCCTACTCAAGCCTTTCCTGAAACAGGCGAAAGAGCTGGAGGAGGATTATCGCGACTCCGCCGGCGCGGAACTGGAGAAGGAAAACATAATTCTCTCCAACACGTATGACCTCCGCGAAGGGCAGGAGAAGAAGGTCGGTGCGCTGGCGACCCGGCTGGTGAAGCGGCGGCTCACGGAGTGGCGCAGCGAGGCCGCGCGCTGCCTCGCCGACCAACCGCCGGAGGCGCCGGACGCCGTGGCCTCGGACGATCTTTGCGTGCCGGAGCCGCGGCCCGTGACCGCTTACGATCCGGGCTGGCTCGAGGGGCTGGGCAAAATCCTCGATGCGTCCACGTGGAAGTCACTCACCAAGGTGCTCAAGGAACGGGAGGCACGCCGCCCGCAGGTGCTGGCGCAAATGCTCGTGCACCTCGTCGATGACGAAGTCCGCTGCACGGCGCGGCAGCGCGAGCAACTGCTCCCCCTGGCCGAGCGCTGGGTACAGGCGAAGCCCGATTTGTTTCAGGAGCAATATCGCGAGGAACTCAAGAGTCTGCACTTCCTGGCCGCAGCCTCCCGCGCCACGAAAGAGGAATTGGCGGGTCTGCTCGAGGATTCGCAAATCCGAACCTGGCGGCGCGTCTGCGTTCCCGGGATCGTCGATGAGATGGGCACGCTCGTGCTCCGGCCGCCGCGCGACCAGGCGAAGGCCCCGCCGCCGCCCGCGCCGGCCCCGGCCGGCCGCAATCCGGAGAGCGTGGTCCAGGCGTACCTGCTGCGCACGGAGTCCAGGGTGCGGGCGCGCTGCCTGGCCCGCGCAGTCGGCTGCGCGCAGGAGATCGGGCGCGTGTGCGCCCTGCCCGAGGAGGCGCGCACGCTGCTGCAAACCGCGGCGCGCGGGGCAGTCGAGACTTCGCTCCGCGAGTGGCGTTTCAACGCGGAACGCACCGTGCGCGATCAAGTCGAAGACTTCCTCGAGGAGAACCCGGAGACGCTCCAGACGCAGCTCGAGCAGATCGACGGCTCCACCGCGATGAACGAAGTCTCGACCCCGCCCGACAAGCAGCCGATCTGGGCGCGCACGCTCAAGAAAGTGATGGGGGGCCTCCCGCCGGAACAAGCGAAAGCGTGGCAACAGGAAGAGTCCGCGCGGGCCGAGTTCAAGCGCGACGCGATCGTCCGCTTCATGCTCGAGGACTTCAACCGGGTGATCTATCTCACGGCGGAGCAAATGCCCCAGGTGCAAGCGCTGCTGGCGCAGGCCGTGAAGGCGCGCGCGGAGGAACTGGAGCTGCGGCGCTTCACCAACGAGTCGCCGTGGTATCTCTCGACGCCGCAGAACCTCTCCCCTTTCAACTACATCCCCGAAAAGAGCCTGCGTCCTTTGCTCACGGCGGCGCAATGGGCCGGCTGGAGCAAGTCGGACGCGTATGCGGAGCCGGAGGCGAAGCCGTGAGGGGAGGGCTGTTTTCCCTTTGAGCGCCTGATCGTGTTCCGTAACTTTCGTTCATGATTTCCCCTGTCGTTGCTCGTGCGTGGCTCGCCGCGCTTTGCGTCGCACTTCCTCTCGCGCATGCCGAGCCCGTGCGCTTGGCGGAGCGCGGCTCGGGGCTGCAACCAGTCGTGATCGCGGAGCAGGCCGCGCCCGAGACGAAGCAGGCGGCGGAGCGGCTCGCCGGCCTGCTGGAGCGGATCACGGGCGCGAAGTTCCCGGTGCAGACCGGCGATGGAACGACGGGTATCGCCGTGGGGTTGACCGATGACTTTCCGGCGCTGGAATCCGATGTCGCGGGGCGCGAGGAGTACGTGCTGCATTCCCATGCGCACGGCCTGCACGTCATCGCCGCAAAGAAGGCGGGGCTCGATCACGCCGTCTGGGATTTGCTGTATCGCATCGGCTATCGCCAGTTCTTTCCGGGCGCGACCTGGGAGGTCGTGCCGGCGGTGCGCGAGCTCGCGATCGACGTGGAGGCGCGGGAGCAGCCGCTCTATCTCGCACGGCGGATCTGGTACGGATTTGGCGGGTGGGATTTCTCGAAAGGACCGTATGCGGATTGGTGCGCGAAGAACCGCGTGAGCGAAGGGTTTCAGCTCAACTCGGGGCATTCGTACGAGGGGATCATCCACAAACACCAGGCCGAGTTCACGGCGCATCCCGAGTATTACGCGCTCGTCGGCGGCGTGCGCAAAGGGCCGAAGATGTGCATCGGCAATCCCGAGCTGCGGAAGCTGGTCGTGGCCGATGCGCTCGACCGCTGCGCGAAGGACCCGGCCGGCGACAGTATCTCGATGGACCCGAGCGACGGCGGCGGCTGGTGCGAATGCGCGGAGTGCGCGAAGCTCGGCAGCGTCACCGACCAGGCGCTGTTTCTGGCGAATGAAGTCGCCGCCGCGATCAATGTCCCCTACCCCGGCCGCGTCGTCGGCATGTACGCCTACGCCTACCACTCGCCGCCGCCGTACATCGCGCCGCATCCGCAGGTCGTCATCAGCGTGGCGACCGCATTCATCAAGGGCGGCGCGACGCTCGACGAGCTGATCGAAGGGTGGTCGGCCAAGGGGACGAAACTCGGCATTCGCGAATACTACAGCGTGAACACTTGGGATCGCGATTTGCCCGGCGCGGCGCGCGGCGGCAACCTGGCCTATCTCACGCGGACGATCCCTTATTTCGCGAGCAAAGGAGCGCGATATCTCTCGGCGGAATCGAGCGACAACTGGGGGCCGAACGGGCTCGGTTATTACCTCGCCGCGCGCATGCTTTGGGATCCCAAGGAGTCGGCGAGAGTGCCGGAGCTGGTGGACGATTTCCTGACGCGCGCGTTCGGGCCGGCGAAGGAGCCGATGCGCAAATTCTACGCGCAACTCGACGGCTCCACACCGCACCTCGTGCAGGCCGATCAGCTCGGGCGGATGTTTCGCGCACTGGAGGAGGCGCGCCGGCTGGACCTCCCGCCGGAGGTGCGCGCGCGGGTCGACGCCCTCACGCTCTACGCGCAGTACGTCGACCTTTTCCATCGCTACGCCGAGGCCAAGGGCGCGCCGCGCCAGGCGGCCTTCGAGGCGCTCATCCACCACGCCTACCGGATGAGCCGGACTTTCCTCGTCCATAGCCAGGCGCTCTATCGCGACCTGGACAACCGTGACAAGTCGGTCGCGATCCCGAGTGAGGCGAAGTGGAATGTGCCGGAGGCCAAGAACCCGTGGAAATCGACCGAGCCGTTCAGCACAGAGGAACTGGGTGGTTATGTTAAGACAGGCATCGAACGAAATCCGCTGACTGAAATCAATTTTCAGCCGGTGGCGTTCAGCGAGAACCTCGTTAGCGCGGCGCCCTTGCATTTGCCCGAGCCGCCGGCGGGGACACTCGGCGCGGGCCGGGGCAAACAAATCTTCTATACCAATATCGACAAGCCCGGCGGCGCGATCGAGTTGCAGATCACCGGCGGGCTTATTGCCCACTACCGCGACCGCGGCCACGTCAAGATCGGCCTGTGGCAGATCGGCGGGGCGAGCGAGACCGGCGAGCGCGAGACACTGGTGCAGGAGGACCACAGCGTCCCGCCCGACGGCCAGCCTTACCCGGTCAAGCTGACGGTGAAACAGCCCGGGCTGTACAAGGTGGTCGCGGAAGACGGCAGCGACATGACCTTGATCAAGCAAACATCGGCGAACCCGTGGACGGTGGTGTCCTCGAACGATGAGCCGATGAACCACTTCTATGGCGAGTGGACGCTCTGCTTCTATGTGCCGAAAGGAACAAAGACCGTCGGGCTGTTCGGCGGCGAGCGCGGCGAGGTGTGCGACTCCGCCGGGCGCGCGGTCTTCTCGCTCAACGACCGCGCGAGGAACTTCTACGGCGTCGACGTGCCCGCGGGCGAGGACGGCAAGCTCTGGCAGATCCGCAAAGCGCGCGGATCGATCCGCCTGCTGACCGTGCCGCCCTGTTTCGCGAAAACGGCGGCGGAGTTGATGCTGCCGGCGGAGGTGGTGGCGAAGGAGTCCTCGAAGTGATGGCTGCTCCCTCGACGCCGGCTCCTCCCGCGTGCGGCCGGCGACGCGATCCCCTGTCGGCGCTGAAGTGGTGGCTGGGCTACGCCACGTTTTGCACCCTCGCGGGGTGGACGCTCTCGATCTTTCACGCACTGACGGCCGTCAACTGGATCATCGCCGCCGTGGCGGCCGGCGCGATCGCGCGGGGGCTTCGGGGAAAAAGACAGGCGCTCGTTCCAGCGAGACCCGCGCTTCGCGTTCGCCTGCGGGCGCTCGTCCGGCGGCGTTTCCGCCGGCCGCTGCCTTTGCTGTTCGCGATCCTCACGGCCTGCACGGTGTCGCGCGGCTTGTTCAATTGGCGCTTCCAGACGGAAGACGTGCAGGGCTACCGGCTGCCGCGCCTGCTGCATTGGGTCTATGAGCACGGCTGGCACTGGATCCCGACGGTCGACGCGCGCATGAACACGCGCGGTTGCGGGTTCGAATGGATGGCCGCGCCGTTCCTGCTGATCGCGCACTCGGAACGCTTCGTCTTCGTCCTCACGACGCTGGCGTTTTGTTTGCTTCCGGCCCTCACCTTCCTGCTGTTTCGCGAACTGGGCGTGCGCGCGCGCGCCGCGTGGGCCTGGAGTTGGGTCTTGCCGACCGGCTATTGCTATCTCTTCCAGGCCGGCACTTTGTGCATCGACATCGTCGGCGCCGCGTTCGCCATGGCGGCGGTGGCCCTCGCCTTGCGCGCGCGGCGCGAGCAATCGTTCGCCCTCTTCGTTTATTCCGTCGTCGCCGCGGGGTTGATGACGAACCAGAAGGCGAGCAACCTGCCGCTGCTGTTGCCCCTCGCGGTGGCGTGGGCCCTGAATCTGCCCGTGCTGCGCCGGCACTACATGCGCTCCGGCCTGGCGGTCCTCCTCGGGCTCGCGGTTTCCTTCCTGCCGCTCGCCGTGCAAAATCGTCTCCACACGGGCGGCTTCACCGGCCTCGAGGCCGAGCCGAAGATCTATCGGCCCGCTCCGCCCGCCGCCGCGCTGGCCGCCAATACCGTGCTCGTCGGCGCCTATGCGGTGGCGCCGCCCTTGCTCACGCCCCGGGGCAAGGGCGCCAACGTCTTCGAGTTTTTTCACAGCCCGGCGTTGATGGAGTTCCTGCGCCGCAATTTCGAGGGGAGATACGGGATGCTCCCCAAGGTCACCGATGAGGACCTGGGCGGTCTCGGCCTGGGGGTGACGCTGCTCCTTCTCTGGCGCCTCGGCATTCGCTCCCACGGCGCCCCCGCTCCAGCGTCACCGGGCTCGCGGGAGCGGCGGCTCGTCCGCCTGGCGTCCTGGCTGGCTCTGATTTTCATCGGCGCGAAGTCGACCCTGTTTGCCCTCCCGCGCCTGCTGGGCTCGTACTACCCGCTGGTGCTGCCGAGTTTCCTTCAAGGCCCGGGGGCGGTGCGCGCGGTGCGGCAGCGAGGCTGGCGCCGGGTGGCGGCGTTCCATTCCCTGCTCTGCGCCGGCCTGCTTTGCCTGCTGACGAGCACGCCCGTCTGGCCGCTGCGGCTCGCTCCATTCCTGGAGCGCCGGCTCGGCCGACATCCGTTCCTCCAGTCTCTCTTCGACACCTATGGGACCAATCCCCGCGTCCAGGACTTCTACGAGGCCCTGGCCGCCAGCCTTCCCCCGCACGAGCCGGTCATCGGATTGCTGCGCAACTGGGACGAGACCGAGCTGTACTTCTGGGAACCGATCGGCTCACGGAAAATCGAGCACGTCCTGCCGGGCGACGATCGCCTTTCCTTGCTCGCCCGCGGCATTCATTACGTCATCCTCAGCAACCGGTCCGGCGAGGATCCGAACCGGGTCTGCGAACGCCTCGGCGCCTCGGTGCAGCAGGAGTATCACCTGACGGGGCCGCGCATCGCGCCGATTCAATTGTATCTCCTTCAGTTGAATGGCGGCCGCGGCCTCCAAGAGCTTGAGCCTGTTCGTCGATGAGGTCCGCGGATGGCGTTCGGCAGCGCAAGGCTGACCAACGCTTCTCGGGCTCCTGAGCCCGCCCCTACCCCTTCGCCGCCGGCTCCGGCGCCTCGGGGTTCTTGATCTCCTCAGTGGCCGTCCCGTTGATCTCGTCGATCACGAGCCGCAGCTGCCCGAAGTTCCGGCGATCCGGCACGAAGACCAGGCGCGGGAGCTCCGCCAGCTCGGGCTCGTTGCGCTCTTCGTGCAGGGCGGCGCATTGCTCCATCGGGTCGCCGATGCGGAGATACGCGAACTTCTCGTTCAGCCGCGCAATGGCTTCGGGCTCGAGCGCTTTTTGCAGCCGGACGACGAGCTTCTGGCCGACCCAGCGGTAGGAGTGAAAGACGCGGTAAAAGCGCGTGACTTCCTCGACGGCTTCCTCGACGCCCTCGACCATCTTGAACAAGTAGAAGTCCTCGGGCGAGACGAGGCCGAGCTTGAGCAGGTGTTCGCGGAGGAAGGCGTACCACGTCTTCCAATAGCTCCCGCCCGGCTTGTCGACGAAGACCACCGGGATGATCCGCGCCTTCCCCGTCTGCATCAGCGTGAGGACCTCGAAACCTTCGTCCATCGTGCCGAAGCCGCCGGGGAAGAGCACCACGGCGTGGGTCTCCTTCATGAAGTTCAGCTTGCGCGTGAAGAAGTAGTTGAAGTTGACCAGCTTCGGGTCGCCGTGAATCCACTCGTTCGCCTTTTGCTCGAACGGGAGGCGGATGTTCAGGCCGAACGAGTTTTCCCGGCCGGCGCCCTTTTGCGCGGCGCCCATGATGCCGTCGCCGCCGCCGGTGATGATCATGTAATCGAGCTCGCGCATGCGGCGGGCGTACTCCTCGGCGAGCAGCGACTCCGGCTCCTCCGGCCCCGTGCGGGCGCTGCCGAAGATCACGATCTTGCGCCGGTGCCGGTACGGCGCGAAGACCTTGGCCGCGAACCGCAGCTCCTTCAGCGAGCGGTTGAAGAGCTTGAGGTCGGCCGTCGTGATCTGGTCGCGCCCCATCTTGAGCGCGGTGCCGATCATTTCCTCGATGAGGTCGCACGATTTCTCGCAGCCGAAATCGCGCACCAGCGCCCTGATGCGGTCGTCGATCGTCTCATCGCCGACGGTGTGGGGCGGCTTGGCAGAAAGGGCGTTGATGCCGCCACCGGTAAAATCTTGCACAGGCTGGAAAAATAGATGGTTTGGACCGAAGAGCAATCGGAGCTTGGCCGACCCGGTTCGCAAGCTATTCTTCACGCCCCTCACGCGCAAACCACAACCGGCCGAATCCATGATCGTCGTCATCAAGCCCAACACACCCCGCGACCAAATCGATCCCGTGATCGAGGAAGTGCAACGCCTCGGCTACGAAGCGCGCCCCATCTTTGGCACGGAGCAGACGGTCATCGCGGCCATCGGCGACGAGCGCACGCATCACACCCTGGAGTCGCTCACGGTGATGCCGCAGGTGGAGACGGTGCTGCGCGTGCAGAAACGCTACAAGATGGTGAGCCGCCAGGCGCACCCGGCCAACTCGGTCGTCAACGTGGACGGCGTCGAGATCGGCGGGTCGAAGTTCGTGCTGATGGCCGGCCCGTGCTCGGTGGAAAGTGAAGAGCAACTGCTGACGACGGCGCGCGCGGTGAAAGCGGCCGGCGCCACGATCCTTCGCGGCGGCGCGTACAAACCGCGCACCTCGCCTTACGAATTCCAGGGGCTGGGCAAGGAAGGGCTGCGGCTGCTCCAGCTCGCGCGCAAGGAGACCGGGCTCAAGATCATCACCGAGGTCCTTTCCGAGCGCGACGTGGAGCACGTCGCGGCGTCGTCGGACATCCTGCAAATCGGCGCCCGCAATGCGCAGAATTTCCAGCTCCTGATCGAGGCGGCGCGCAGCAAGAAGCCAATCCTGCTCAAGCGCGGGATGAGCCAGAAGATCGAGGAATGGCTGCTCGGCGCGGAGTACATCATGGCCGAGGGAAACTCGAACGTCCTCCTCTGCGAGCGCGGCATTCGGACGTTCGAAACCTTCACCCGCAATACGCTCGATCTCTCCGCCGCGGCGGTCGCGAAGATGGAATCCCACCTCCCGGTGATCGTCGACCCGAGCCA
>DASYIS010000572.1:0-15158 GCA_035997375.1 Chthoniobacteraceae bacterium | reverse complement strand
ATCGACCATCTTCGCGAGCACGGGCATCACGCGCTCGTAGCTGCCAGGAAAGCTGATGCCGTCAGGCCGGGGCCAGGAAAGCCAGGTGGCCTCGTGCGGCTCCCATTCGGCGGGCATGCGGTAACCGAGCTTGGAGGGAAGGGATTCTGATGGGGTCATGCGTCAGTCGATGAAGCGTTGCGTCATCTCAGCGTAGGCGTCAATACGCCGGTCGCGGAAGAACGGCCAGTGCGTGCGTTGCGTGTCGAGCGCGGCGAGATCGACTTCGACGACGAGGACCTCTTCATCGCTCACCGACGCCTTCGCCACGATCTGCCCCACCGGGTCGGCTACGAAACTCTGCCCCCAGAATTCGATTCCCGGGCCGCCATCCGGCGCTTCGTGTCCCACGCGATTCGGCACCGCCACGTAGCAGCCGTTGGCGATCGCATGCGCGCGCTGGATCGTCTCCCACGAGTCGTGCTGCCGCCGGCCGTGCTCCGCCTTCTCCGCGGGATGCCAGCCGATCGCCGTCGGGTAAAAAAGAATCTGCGCGCCGCGCAACGCCGTCAGCCGCGCCGCCTCCGGGTACCATTGGTCCCAGCAAACGCAGACGCCGATCTTCGCGTACTTCGTCTGCCACGCGAGGAAGCCGAGGTCGCCCGGCGTGAAGTAAAATTTTTCGTAAAACGCCGGGTCGTCCGGGATGTGCATCTTGCGATACTTGCCGAGATACGCGCCGTCGGCATCGATGATCGCCGCCGTATTGTGATAGAGCCCCGCGCCGCGCTTCTCGAACAGCGACGCGACGATGACGACCGCCAGCTCGCGCGCCACCGCGCCGAGCGCCTCCGTGCTCGGCCCGGGGATCGCCTCCGCGAGCTGGAAATACTTGTGGTCCTCGACCTGGCAAAAATACTGCGACGTGAAGAGCTCCTGCAGGCAGACGATCTGCGCGCCGCGGGCCGCGGCCTCGCGCACCCGCGCGATCGCCTTCGCGAGATTCTCCGCCGGCGCTGGCGCGCACGTCATCTGGACGAGCCCGATCCGCACCTGGGAGCTCCTGGCATTCTTCAAACTCATGCCCGCGATTTTACGCGCCGTCCGCCGCGCGAGCGAAGTGCCAATTTCCGAAAAGTTTTCGCGCGCGGAGGTCTGATTTTCTGCTCGCGTATTTGGTAAAGGAGACATCGGCGTTTGCGGTTTTGAACCTCGGATTCCGCGGATCTCACGGATGTTTCCTGATCCGTGTCCTCCGTGCGATCCGTGGTCATTCCTCCGTTTCAGAACCCCGCCCACATGCCGGGAAGCGCGTCGCGACCCGCGGCCTCGGCCACCGTGATCGCGCGATCGGTCGAGCGCTCGAACTGCTCCTCCATCAGTTGATTGATGCGCCGCCACTCCTTCGCCTCCGCGGCCGCGCTCGCCGGCGGGCGCGGCACCCTGGGAACGCCAATCTCCCGATTGGCGAGTCGCTCGGCTCCCGCCGTCTGCGGGGCACTTTCGGGAACATTTGCACCATTTCTCTCCGCAGCCGCTTTCCGCCCCCGGGTATCCGGCAGCAGCTTGTCAAGATAGGCGTCCGTTGCTGCGCGACGCCGCGCTACCTCCATCGCATAATCGGACGCGCCGTCCGCGGCCTGCGCATCCCCATGCGGAGTATCGTCATCCCGCCAACCGTTTCTCTGCGTGGCCCGAGTTTCGGGAACAATGGTCTCATTTTGTTTTCTCATCTCGGCGGTCTGCTTTGCGGTCGACGCTTCCGGCACCCCTGCCGGGGCGCATCCGCTTTGGATTGCACCCGGGGGTTCCGCTACGCTCCACCCCCGGCTAATCTCCCTTGTCCCTCCGGGACACTGCGCCGGGCCACCCGCGTCGCCGGCTTCGCCGCCGGCCGCCTGGCCACGGTCTGCCGCCACCCGTGTTTCGGGAAGGTTTGCCGCGATTTGCGCGTCCTGAGTTTCGGGAACCGTCTCCGCCTCGACCGCCTCGCCGCGCGCCCGCGCCTCCGCCCGCCGCTCCGCCGCCTGGCGTTCCGCCGTCGCGCGTTTGGCCGCCTCGCGCCGGGCGCGGTACTTTGCCAACTCCGCCAGCTCCTGCGGCGTGTACTCCGGGCCCGGCCCGATTTCCGCCCCGGCGATCGCCAGGCTCCCGGGAAAGACCGGCTTCGGGTCGTGATGCAAGAAATGCCCCAGCCATCGCGCCTCCTCTTCGCTCGCCCCATTCATCTTCGCGACCGAATACGCATGCCACTGCTGATGACTCTCCATGATCTCCGGCGTGAAGACCTTGCCTTCGTCCGCCTTCGCCTTCGCTTCCGCGCGCTCCTTCTCCTCCTTCGCCCGCGCGAGCGAAAAGCGCCGCGACGGCGTCCCATACGTCTCCGGCGCCGCCACCTGCATCAGCCACGCCTGCGCCCGCCAGTCGAGCGAGCCGTCGCGCTTGCGCGTCTCGTTGATCACCTGCAAGCGCACATCGAGATAATCCGCCCGCGCCGTGTCGAGCAGCAGCGCGAACTCCTCGTCCTCCTGCCGCCAGCGCGACACCGCCGAGGAACTCACTCCCGCCAGCGCCGCCGCGTGGGTATCCGAGTGCCCGCGCTGCCGGATCGCCGCGCAAATCTTGAGCACCGTCTCCGGCGTCCGCAGCGAAGGCCGCCCGGTATTGGAAGCCGCCTGCTCGGCGGCGGGAAAGATCAAAAGAGGAGGAAGTTTCTTGAACATTCCTCCATTGCAGCACCCATTTTCACAACACCTACATGAAATTTGTTCCACAGGCCGATTTCGGAGCGCGCCGCAGGAGCGTCGGCGGAAATTTGTGTCTCGCGGGCCGTTCCACGACCGATTTTGTCACGTCAGTAGGGCTGCTTTGCGGAGCCGATGGGTGGGCAGGGCTATTCTCGGAGGAGCCCGGAGGGATTGGCTCCTCGCTGTGTGAAGCGGAGCCAAGGTCAGGCTTACGCATTTCTGCGCGAAGCGCCCGACCTGAGGTGTAGAGTGCGGCTCTCTGTGAGCATAGGCGAACAGGTGCCGCCTCCATCTCCTTGAGCGCTTCCGGTGCAAGCAGCGCTCAAGCAAAATAGCGCTTGTGATTGTTCGAGTGATTTTCGGAGGAGAACCGCTCAAGAAATTGGAGGCGGCACCTGGTTCGCCTATGCTCACAGAGAGCCGCGCTCTACACCTCGAGTGGAGCGCCGCGGCGCTTTGCGCTTCGCAAACGCCACGCTACCCGCCAGCCTCGCGTCCGGAGGTCATGAGCACGCCGAAGGTTTTCATCAGCTACAGCCAGGAATCGGAGGAGCACAGCGCACGTGTGCGCGGGCTTGGCGCCAGCCTCTCGCGCGATGGATGCCAGTGCGCCATCGATGTCTACAAGGACACTGATGAGGATTGGCCGGCCTGGATGGCTCGCCAGTTGATCGAGTCGGATTACGTGCTCTGCGTCGTCACGGAGACCTACGCCCGTCGCTTCCGTGACCTTGAGCTTCCGGATACGGGGCTCGGCGTCGGCTGGGAGGCGGGGCTGATCCGGCGGCTGCTTTACGCGAAGAAGCTGCGCAACGACCGAATCTTTCCGGTGGTTTTCGCCCACGCCGATCGAGAGCACATTCCGCTCGAACTCCAGGGGTACGATTTCTTCGTTCTCGATGGGCCTCGGGGCTACGAGGCCCTCTTGCGCAAGCTTCTCCACCGGCCGTTCCACTCCGAGCCTGCTACCGATGAAGCGCCGGATCTTCAGACGCACTCGACGCCGCCCTCGTTTCCACGACCGGGCACCGTCGCCCCATCGACGCAAGAGACGCGGGCCGATATTGGCCGGATTATCAAGTACGCGCCGGTCGAGTTAATCGGGCGTGAAGTTGAAAAACGTGTTCTCTCGTCTGCATGGGAAAAAGCGGTGCGGGAGGAAACCGGGCGGCCCCGCATCCTCACATTCGTCGCCTTGGGAGGAGAAGGGAAAACGTCCTTGGTAGCCAAGTGGACCGTGGACGAACTCCTCGACAAAGGCTGGCCCGGCTGCGACGCCGCCTTCGCGTGGTCTTTCTACCATCAAGGGACGGACGAGAAGACGGCAGATTCCTCAGATCTGTTCCTCAAGGAAGCCCTCAACTTCTTCGGCGACGACGCGGACAAGCAATTTGCTGCCGGCCCCGCCGGCGCGCACGAGAAAGGGCAACGCCTCGCCCGCATCGTCGGCCGGCGGCGCAACCTGCTCATCCTTGACGGCCTTGAGCCGCTGCAATACGCGCCCACCTCGCCCACGCCGGGCCTGCTCAAGGACCAGGGAATCGCGGCGCTGCTCAAAGGCCTTGCCCAAAACAGCCACGGCTTGTGCGTGGTAACCACGCGCTATTCGCTCCCGGACATGAAGGCGTTCTGGCAAACAACCGCGCCCGAGGTGAAGCTGCTGCGGCTCTCCCGCGCCGCCGGCATGCATCTGCTCAAAACTCTCGGCGTGCGCGGCACGACGCAGGAATTCGCGGCGCTGGTCGAAGACGTGAAAGGCCACGCACTCACCCTGACCCTGCTCGGCGGATTCCTGAGCCGCGCCTTCCGCGGCGACATCCGCCAGCGCGACCGCGTGAAATTCGAGAAAGCCGACGAGAAGATGGACGGCGGCCACGCCTTTCGGACCATGGCCGCCTACGAGCAATGGCTCTTGCGCGACGGCGGCGACGAAGGCCGGCGCGAAGTGGCCGTGCTGCGGCTCATGGGCCTTTTCGACCGGCCCGCCGACGCCGGCTGCCTCGCGGCCCTGCTCCAGCCACCAGTCATCGAAGGTTTGACCGAGCCGCTGATGGGAATAGCCGAGGAAGATTGGAACTTCTGCCTCGAAACCCTCGAATCCGCCAAGCTGCTCACCAGTGCTCCCGACGACTCGGCCATTCGTCATTCGTCATTCGTCATTCCCTGGATGCGCATCCGCACCTGCGCGAATACTTCGCCCGGCAACTGCGCACGCAACAACCCGACGCCTGGCGCGCGGCCCACCGTCGGCTCTACGAACACCTCTGCGCGACCACGAAGGAAGGCGACCAGCCCACGCTCGAAGACCTCCAGCCGCTCTACCAAGCCGTGGCTCACGGCTGCCAGGCGGGATTGCAGCAGGAGGCGTGTGACAAGGTTTACCACGCCCGCATCGCGCAACGGAACGAGAACTACAGCGCTTTCAAACTCGGCGCGCTCGGTTCCGACTTGGGAGCTGAAGCTTGCTTCTTCGAGCAACCGTGGAGTCGTGTTTCGCCCGCACTGACGGAAATCTACCAAGCTTGGATGCTAAACGAAGCCGCCTTTCGCCTTCGAGCCTTGGGCCGGCTGACCGAATCACTCGAACCAATGCGGGCGGGGCTAGAAATGGGCGTCCAGCAGGAGAACTGGAAGAGTGCAGCCGCCCGCGCCAGCAACCTGAGCGAGTTGAAGCTGACGCTGGGCGAGGTGGCCGGGGCGGTGGGGGACGCCGAGCAGTCCGTGACCTACGCCGACCGCAGCGGCGATGCGTTCATGCGAGGAGTCACGCGCACGAAAGCCGCTGACGCTCTGCACCAGGCGGGCCGCCAGGCCCAGGCGGAGACGCGCTTCCGCGCGGCCGAGCAAATGCAGGCCGAGCGCCAGCCCGACTATCCGCTGCTCTACTCGCTGCAAGGCTTCCGGTATTGCGACCTGCTCCTCGCCGCCCCCGAGCGCGCCGCGTGGCAGAAAGTAGTCCAGCGCTTCAGCCCGACATCGCTTTCGCAAACCGAAACGGGAACGCCTCGTGAGGAAACACCCTTTGACGGGCTGAAGCCCGACACTACTTTGGCGGCGCTTCGCGCCGTCTCCCAGCGCGCGGCGCAGACGCTCAAGTGGGTCGAGCAAGCCGCACAGGATATTCTCAGCATCGCCCTCGACCACCTCACGGTGGGCCGCGCCGCGCTCTACGCGGCGATTCTGGAACGGAGCGCGGCGTTCACGCCGCTTCAACGCCCGAACGAATCCGCCGCCCCGAATGACGACGAACGTCGAGGCGAGCTGAAGGCCGCGTTCCAAACCGCCCGCCGCGAACTGGACGCCGCCGTGGCCGGCCTCCGCCGCGCCGGCCAGCAAGACGACCTTCCCCGCGGCCTTCTCACCCGCGCCTGGCTGCGGTTTCTCACCGGCGCGCGCACCGGCTCCGAGAGCGCGCAGGCGGATTTGGACGAAGCCTGGGAAATCGCCGAGCGCGGCCCCATGAAACTCCACACGGCTGACATCCACCTCCACCGCGCGCGGCTCTTCTTCCGCGAAGCGCAGTATCCGTGGGAGTCGCCGGGAGCGGATCTCGCTGCCGCGGAAAAACTCATCAACGAGTGCGGCTACCACCGGCGTGACGAAGAGCTTGCCGACGCCAAAGCCGCGATCCTGTCGAGGTGACCGGCATGGCGCGCGACCTTCACTTTGTTTCGCGCTCCTGCGGCTAGCCCGACTTGGCGGATTCGGAAGCGTTTTGAAAAATCTTCAGTTGCAAGTCGTTGATTTGCAGGGAGGGCTCTGTCGGAAAGGGCCGAAAAGGGGCTGTCGGGCAGACCTACCCTATTCCCACCTCGCCTACGGCCTGCACGTCACCCTGACGCGCCGCCTGCGCGACCTGGCTCCCGGCCTGACGGCCCGCGCCGTGCTCGAGAAGTTCGCCGCCGTGCAAATGATCGACGTCCATCTGCCAACGACCGACGGGCGGCAAGTCGTCTTCGCCCGTTACACCCAACCCGAGGACGAACTCAAACAGCTGCTGCGCCAGCTGAAGCTCGCGCTGCCCGAGCAAGCCCCGCCGCGCATTTTCTGTGAACTCCGCCGCCTCGCTCGCGGTTACCGCAAGGGCGAAAATGTGCTTTCGGTGTACGGGGGCGTTTTGCTCCGCGATGGACATGGCCACTCGGGTAATCGGCCCGTAGTGCTGCGGCTCGTTTGCGCCCACGTGCGGTAGAATCTTCACTGACTCAAGCCAATGTGAAAGCTGCACCGGCTCTCCACCTTCCAAGAGCGGAGTGAGATCGCCATACGCGGCAAGGCCCGCCATCGGAGTGCCGTGGCCACTCGGGTGATGGTCGTCCTTGCCCCATTCGTCGCGTACGGTGTCGTGATCACTTGCCGCGAGGCGGTCAGGATAGCGGAAGGTTACTCCCCCAGCAAGCCGCCGTCATCGAATTGCGTGCTCCCTTCGGCGGGCTCCTCATTCGGCTCAGCCCACGGGATCCCGAAGCGCCCGCGGATGCGCTCGGCTCCGCCATCGGCGCGCTCGACGGGGTTGACCGCGATCGACTCGAACCTAGACTCTACCCGAACAGCCCCATCACCGGCTTGCCCGTCGAGAACGGCGGGCGAATGATCCCGGTGTTCCGAAACGGCTCCTGCAGCGGCACACCCAAGGCGTGGAGCACCGTGGCGTGGAGATCCTGCGGCGTCACGGGATTGCTCTTCACGGTCGAGCCCGTTTTGTCGGACTCGCCATAGACGGCGCCGCCGCGAATGCCGCAGCCGGCGACGATGGCCGAGAAGCACGAGGGCCAGTGCTGGCGGCCGGGAGGCCCCTGCGTGAGGATGACGGGCGTGCGCCCGAATTCCCCCACGGCGACGACGAGCGTGTCGTCGAGCATGCCGCGTTCTTTCAAATCGGTAAGCAGGGCGGAGAGACCCTGGTCGAGGCGCGGCAGGCAGAAGTTCATGCCATAGGAGCCGGTCCCGAAGGCATTGCCCATCCCCATGTTGCCGCCGTGCATGTCCCAGCTCGAGCTCGGCGGGCCGCCTGCCTTTTCGTCCGGCGCGGGACCGACCCAGCCATTCACCGTCACGAAGCGGACGCCGGCCTCGACCATGCGGCGGGCCAGGAGCAGGTTCTGGCCGAGCGGATGCATGCCGTAGCGCTCGCGCACGGCGACCGGCTCCTCGGCGAGGTTGAAGGCCGCGCGGCCTTCCGGGCGCGTCATCGCGTCGTAGGCTTTCTCGCGCAACTCGGCCCAGTCCTGGCCGAGCGGCTCGTCGGCGAGGCGGCTGGACTCGATGGACTCGAGCAGCTTGCGCCGCTCCTTCAGCCGCTCGGGATCGCCCATGTTGAAGATCTCCGGCAACTTGAAGTTGGGCATCGCCGGATGGTTGGTCTCCGAGCCGACGAAGACCGGCGCGTAGGCCGAGCCGAGATAGCCTCCGGAGCCGATGTTCGGGGCGCAGAACACCGGCGGCCCCACGCACTTGATGAGCCACGCGTTGGAGATCAGGTTGCGCTCATTCGAGAGGCTCTTCGCCACCACCGATCCGATGTACGGCAGGTCGTCGGGCACCCCTTGCTTCACCTGCTCGACCACCTGTCCGCTGAGCAGGTTGTGCATGGCGTCGAAGTGATTGTTGATCGGACGCGGATGCGACATTGAGCGGATGAGGCAAAACTGATCCGTGACCTTGGAGAGCATCGGGTGGAGCTCGCTCAACTGCATGCCCGGCACCTTGCTGCGGATCGGCTTATACGGCCCGCGGATCTCGATCGGCGCCTCGGGCTTGAGATCCCACGTATCGACGTGGCTCGGCCCGCCGCACAGCAGCACGAAGATGCAGCATTTCTTCGAGGAGACGGCATTCCCCGAGTCGTCGAACTTGTCCTTCCCCACGACGAGCCCGGGGACCGCGAAGTTCAGGAGGCCAGCGCCCCCGGCCTGGAGAAACCGCCGGCGTGAAGTCTTGGGGAGATTCATGAGCGTAAAGCGTTGGGGCTGAATGTGCCACGAAGCGGTGCGAGGCCAAGTTCTATTTTGTGCGGGACCCCGCAGGCACCGATGCGGCATCCGTTTCCAGGCAGTACAGCCGATCCGTTTGCCGGACGTAGAGACGGGTTCCTTCGGCGACGGGACAACTGATCATTTGTTCCAGCCGGCCGCGGCTGGGGGAGGCTTCCAGGCTGCTGATTTGTTCGATGACGTTCTTGGCGACGGGATCATATTGGCGTCCGGGGCGGATGACCAGACACGTGCCCTGGTTGCCGAAGGCATAGATGTATTTTCCCGCCAGCGTGAGGCTCGAGCCGACTCCGCAGCGACCCGGGCCATTGACGATCATCCAATCGAGGTCGAGCAGCTTCTGATAGACGACTTGCTTCTGCTCCACGTCCACGACGCTCAGCACGCCGTCGGAGTTCATGCAGTAGACCAGCCCTTCGTGATAAACCGGCGACGACAAATACCGCGCGTCCATGGTGCGCGAATAACCAGACACGTCGATGTCGATCCGAGCCAGCCGCTTCAGCTCGAACGGCTCTGAAACTTTGACCGGCAATTCGTAGACATCGAGATAACTGAGGCCGTTGTCTCCCTTCTTGGTGCCCAGGCGATAAATCCGCCGGCTATCGACGATCGGCGTGGTGGTGAAGTTGCCGGCGAACTCAGGCATGGCCGCCAGGATGTGTCCGTCGGAGGGCCGAACGACATTGACGGGCGTCACCGCCAGCGCCTGCCCGGCGACCCTCGTCCGCACAAGCGAGGACCAATAGAGGTAACCCCAATGCCATAGGTAGGTCTTTTCCGTTTTGGGAAGATCCGCGTCATCTGAATTATATTCCCGCGACATCATCCAGGCCGGCTGGCCCGTGGCCGCGTCCACGGCCACCAACTGATCGGCGTGCAGCAATAATTTGCCCTCAATCAGCAGCGGAGACGAGCTGTGTCCGTGCTCGCCATTGGCCATCACGGGGTGGACATAAGTCCATTGGCGATTCCCGGCCAGATCGAAGCACGCCGCGATGCACGGCTGGAAATTGACATAGACAAAGCGGCCGTCGGTGCAGGGCGTGAACACCGAGGCACCCGGATCTCCGGTGCTGTAGATCCCATTGAAGCGCACCTTGTCGACGCCCCACATCAGCCCATTGATTTGTTTTTCGAGTTTGCGCTTTTCCTTGACCTGCGCTTCGACCGCGGAGGGAGCGGCGTCGATCGCGGCCAGCCGCGCCAGCAAGGGATCGATTTCCTGAAACACCTCCGGATGCGCCTGGCGCTGCTCGAGCGTCGCGGCGTCGGCCAGGGTGGTGGTGTGAGACCACAGGATCCTGCCATCGTTCTTATCCAGGCAACAGAGGGTGCGATCTTCGGCGACGGTGAAAATCTGGTCGCCGACGATCACCGGCGCCGCGATGCTCCATCCGGGCAACGGCGTGGCCCAGCGGATGTTGTGCTGCTCGTATTGGGCGTTTTTCCCGCCGCGCAGCAGCAGGCGAAAATTCCAGATCGCCTCGTTGTTTCGTTCGCCGGCATACGGGATGGCGCAACTCGCTCGCGCCAGGAGCCGATTCCATCCTTTGTTCAGGTGCAGCGTCCCACCCGAGCCCACGCCCCCTCCCGGCACTTTCCCGTTGACGTATAGCTTGAGCTTGCAAGCGCCGGACGCCGGGTAGTAGAGCCGGTAGTCTTCATCCGCGTCGCAGTAGATATAGGTGTGGGCATAGGCGACGGCCTGGGTCTTCTTGCGCATGCCCAGCGCCGCGCAGAAGTCGACGCACGCGGTGTCGGTGGAGTATTTCTTCCATGGCAGCGCGCCGACTTTCTGATGCTCGTCGGGGGCCAGGTTGGCTTCGTCGGGCAAAAGTGACTCATCCCACGGCTGCTCGTCGGCGTCCCAGGGAACCGGGCCCAGCACGAGCCACTCCCGGATCACTCCATCCCCAATCGGCTCGCCCGTCTGTCCGTCCGCGGGCTTGCCCGCCTGAGAGCGAAGATGCTGCAGGGAGGTCGCCAAACGCGACCAACGGTCCGGTGGATTCGCATCTGGAAAGCGTCCGGTGCCATCGCCGCGCCAGCCTGCAATCGGGCTCGACGCGGCATTTTCAGCTCCCGTGGGGAGAGCCGTGGATAACAGCAAGAGCAGTGCGTGGAGGACGAGACGCGTGCACTTCTCAGGGACGAAGGGGTTCATGAGCGGGGATGCTTGAGATGATCTCCCGCTCCTCGTTTCCAAAGGTCATTTCAGGCAGGTTACCGACAACCGGTGACCGGCGCGAGCATCTGGGATTCGCACAATCGCTTGGTCACCATCCGCGAGCGCGACGTGGACTTGCTGGGCGCAAGCCGGCCACGCCCTTCGGCATGAGGAAGACGATCTCACTCAAACAATGCCGGCAGCTTCAACAGCGTTTTCCAGACGCCCCACGCGAGGGGAATGCCGACGACCAGCCAATAGGCCACGAACTGCATTGCTGAAATCGGGGCGGGATTCTTTTCCATGGGAAATTAAATAAGAAGACGGGACGTTTGCCTACGAATCACTCGAACGGGCACGAATCAACCAGACGGCTGCCGAGTTCGACGTGCTCTCTGGATTCGGGCAGATTCGTGTGATTCGTAGGCAAAACATTCCGGGGTTTCGGGTTCCTTAGCTGACTTTCGAAGATTCGGGCACCGGCGAGTCCGAGCCGGGTTCATGAAAGCGCGCCGCCACGGGGCGCACCGCGAGGTTGCAGAGCAGGCCGACGGTGAGCAGGCCGGCCATGAGATACATGGTGGGCGCGTAAAGGCCGACGCCGCTCGCGTCGTGCTTTTGCAGCCAGACGCGCAGATAGTTCACGAGGACCGGGCCGAGGATGCCGGCGACCGACCAGGCGGTGAGGAGGCGGCCGTGAATCGCCCCGACCTGCAGGGAGCCAAACAGGTCTTTCAGGTAAGCCGGGATGGTCGCAAAACCACCGCCATACATGCTGATGATGATCGCCGTCACCGCGATGAAGAGGAACTGGCTGCCGGCACGACCCGACATCGGCACCAGGCAGTAGAGGAGGGCGCCGAGGAGCAGGTAGACAATATAGATGTTTTTGCGCCCGATATAGTCGCTGAGCGAAGACCAGGCGAAGCGGCCGGCCATGTTAAATAAACTCAACAGCGCCACGAAGCCGACCGCCGCGGACGGCCCGATCCCGCGCTTCACGATGATGCCATCCGACCCGGTGACGGTGGGAAACATTTCCTGAATCATCGGCGACGCCTGCTCGAGAATGCCGATGCCCGCCGTCACGTTGAAACAGAGCACCACCCACAGGCACCAGAACTGCGGCGTGCGCCACGCTTGATCGACGGTGACATGGGCCGTCGTGATGAGCTTCCGCGCCTGCGCCGGCGGCTCGTATCCCGCCGGGCGCCAGTCCGCGGGCGGCACGCGGACGATCAGCGCCCCGAAGAGCATGAAGAGCAGATAGATCACGCCCATCACGACAAACGTCGGCGCGACGCCCGTGGAGGCGGCCGACTTGAAGCTATCCATCAGCGCAAGGCTCAGGTTCGAGCCGATGAAGGCGCCGCCGCCGAAACCCATGATCGCCATCCCGGTCGCCATTCCCGGCCGGTCGGGGAACCATTTCACCAGCGTCGAGACCGGCGAGATATAGCCGAGCCCCAGCCCGCAGCCGCCCAGCACACCGTAGCCGAGATAGATGAGCCAAAGCTGATGCGCGGCCACGCCGAGCGCCGAGACCAGGAAGCCGCCGCCGAAGCAACAGGCCGCGGCGAGCATCGTCTTGCGCGGCCCGTTCGTCTCGACCCAGCGGCCGAAGACCGCGGCGGAGATCCCGAGGAAGGCGATCGCGATGCTGAAGATCCACGCCAGCGCCGGCTGGTCCCAATCGCCCGCCACCGACTGCGTGATCCCGAGCGAGCGCGTGAGCGGGATCTTGAACACGCTGAACGCGTAGACCTGCCCGATGGACAAGTGCACCGCCAGGGCCGCCGGCGGGACGAGCCACCGGCTGAAGCCCGGCCCGGCCACGGTGCGTTCGCGATCGAGGAAGGACATAGGGGGACAAGAATGAATGCGCCGCGCCCGCGCAGAGTCGAGCGCGAAGTCGCGCCGCGCCGACGATGTCCGAGGACAGCGAGCGCTGCTCCCGGCTCAGTCCGCCTCGGCCAGGACACTGCTCCCCTGCCCCGCATTCGAAACTCGCCCCTTCCCTCACCGTCTGCCATAGCATCGCGCCTATGCCTTCCGAATCCGACATCCCGGCCGAGCTCGGCCCCGCCGTCCGCGCGCTCGCATCGGGGCAGATTGTCTTCGGCCGGTACGAACTGCGGCGCAAGCTCGGCGAGGGTGGCTTCGGCGCGGTCTGGCTGGTGCGCGATTCGGCCCTGCGCGAGGAGGTCGCGCTCAAGTTCGTCCTCCAGGCCGTCGCCGCCTCACCCGAAGCGATCGATGCCCTCAAGGCCGAGGCCGCGCGCAGCCGGCGGCTCACCCATCCGAACATCGTCCGCATCCACGACTTCGTCTCCGATGCCGTCGGCGACGCGCACCCCGACCTCGCCGGCATCTCCATGGAATACATCGACGGCGAGAGCCTCGCCCAGCGCCGCCTGCGCGAGCCGGGCAAATGTTTCGACGTCGAGCAAATCGCCCCATGGATCGATCAGCTCTGCCAGGCGCTCACCTACGCCCACGACCCCAAGCGCCGCGTCATCCACCGCGACCTCAAGCCCGCCAATCTCCTTCTCGCCAACGATGGCGAGCTGAAGGTCGCCGACTTCGGCATCGCCTGCTCATTGATCAATTCGGTGACGCAAATCTCCGGCCGTCTCAGCAGCGGAACTCCGCCCTTCATGAGTCCGCAGCAACTCGGTGGCGACTGGCCATGCGAGGCCGATGACGTCTACGCCCTCGGTGCCACGATCTATGCGCTCCTCACGGGCACTCCGCCGTTTCACCAAGGCGACATCGTTCATCAAGTACTGAACAAAGTACCGATGCCGATGCACGAACGCCGCGAGCGCCTCTCGATCACTGGCCACGCTCTCATACCGGCGGTGTGGGAGGAAACGGTCGCTGCCTGCCTGGCGAAAGAGGTCCCCCACCGGCCGGTCAGCGTCGAAGCCGCCGCACAGCGCCTCAGTCTCCCCCCACACCTTGACCCTCCCAGACCTCCACCAAAACCGCCTGTCATTCGCGGCGCGCCGGAACCGATCGACGAGGAGGAGACATACCTGCCCCGACGAACGGAAGAAAGCACTCGCACTCCGACCCCACCGCAGCTCCCTCAGCCGACACCGCCGCTCAACCTCCCCTCGCCGCCCGCAATTCCTCAGCCGACAGGTCCTGCGCTTTCTCCAGCTCGCAAGGTGCCCCTGAGCAGGTGGTTGCTCATCCCCATCGTGGCGTTGCTCCTCTTCGGAGCTTACGCGGTTTGGCGTGAAAGCACCCCTCCCCCCCACCCCGATAAATCGTCCGATGGCCCCCCGCCCGAGACCGATCCCAAAGATCCGAACTGGACGGCGGCCCCATCGACCCCGCAAGCAAGCGCGCCGACGATCACCGAGCCCCCGCCATCGGCCACTACCGTCACCACCCCCACCACCGATGCTCCTGAGAAGGCGACCAAAGGAATCCCATTTCTGAACAGCCTCGGCATGAAGTTCGTGCCGGTACCAATCAAGGGCCGAAACACCGCCGGCAAGACCACTAACAAGAACATTCTGTTTTCAGTTTGGGATACACGGGTGCAGGACTACGAGGTTTTCGCCAGCGCGACCAAACGCAAGGTCGAAGCCCCGACCTTTACCCAGAGCCCCACGCATCCGGTGGTCAACGTGACGTGGGGGGATGCCAAAGCCTTCTGCCAATGGCTCAGCGAAAAGGAGGGTCGCATCTATCGGTTGCCTCGCGACCATGAATGGAGCTGCGCGGTGGGTATCGGTGACAAAGAGGATGCCACTCGAACGCCGGCGCAAAACGAGAAGGAGTCTTCCTACTCCTCTCGATACGCTTGGGGCGAAACATTTCCCCCGCCTCCGAATCTCGGCAACTATGATCCGGAGCTAAAGGCCGACACCTTTGAGAACACGTCGCCCGTAGGGAGCTTCCCTGCCAATCAATTTGGTTTATTCGATATGAGCGGCAATGTCTGGCAGTGGTGTGAGGAGTTCCTCGGCCCTGTTGACGAAATGGGCAGGGTGATCCGCGGTGGAGCACATGGAGGCAGTAGCCCTCAATTTCTCGAGCTGTCTTACCGAGGCGCTCCTCTGCCTACTGACTATGTTGATTTTATTGGTTTTCGCTGTGTACTTGAGTTGCCGGGCCGATAGCGGTCGCGTGCTCGTGGAAGGGAGCGCAATCAGCGCGACCATTCAGGTTGAAGATGATGGTTCCACCGTAGTGGCGGAAATGCTGCGTCAATTTCCGAAGGTGTCTCGTGTGCAGTTGGCCATCTCCTAGGTG
>DASYIS010000571.1:0-19775 GCA_035997375.1 Chthoniobacteraceae bacterium | reverse complement strand
GCCTCGCAACCCTGGGCTGTATGATGCAATCCCGTTGGGATTTCCCGGAGCGTCGCGCCGTTGCCTTTCGGCATGCTCATTTCATGAATTCCTACTTCCGGGTCCGCCGGGTTAGGAAGATGAAGAAAATGAGGAAGAGTGGTCGCTGTTTAACGTCCGGGTAGACTGCGGACATGGCCATGCGTCTCCAGGTGATTGAAGGCCTCATCAAGCGCCGCTTGCTCGTCAACTTCCGCGTCGACGCCGAAGTGATGCGCCGGAGCCTGGCGGCCCCGTTTCGGCCGAAGCTCCAGGCCGGCCGCCCGATTGGCGAGGCGGTGGCGACGAAAGGGTGAAAGCATGCACCGATCACGGTGTCACGTTGCTGCGACTTGTTCGCGGTCGTTCCCGTACCGGAAGGACGAAAGCTGGTAGCCGGTGGTGAAGCGAGTGTAACGAGCGCAACCACCGGAAACCGCCCGCACGCGGATGCGCCCCGGAGGAGGCGCGAGCAACTCCGTCGCCACCACCGATTCTCCCGCACCCTTCGGGGCGGAATCCGTCTTGTTGGGGGTTCCGGTGGTTGCGCTCGTTACACTCGCTCCACCACCGGCTACCAGCTTTCGTCCCTTCGGGACGGGGATCAGATCACCGCAGGAGATACCCCTGCGCCAGCTCTGCATACGCCCCAATCTGCGCCTGCTGCCACGCCTCGTCGCGTCCGAGTTCCTCGGCGAGCAGCGTAGCGACGGCCGGCGCCGCGACGAGGCTGGCGCGGGCGTCAAGGAAGAGCGCGCGATGCCGCCGGGCGAGCACATCCTCCACCGTGCGCGCGAGCTCCTGCCGCGCGGCCCAGCGGACTTGCGCCTCGGTGATGGTGAGCGCGGGATGCAGCAGCCGGCCCGCGCCGGGCAGCGCGCGCAGAAACTCGACGTCGGTGCCGAAGACGTTCTCGCTCTCCGTTTCGGTCGCGCCGTGCAGCGGCATGTGCTCGGTGCAGGCGGCGCGCTTGAGCAAGAGGCCGGCGGCGATCGCCTGGTCGATCGCGTCTTCGCCCATGCGTCGATAGGTGGTCCATTTGCCGCCGGTGATCGTGAGCAGGCCCGAGCGCGAGAGGCGGATGACGTGGTCACGCGAGAGGGCCGCCGTGCTCCCGTTTCCGGTCTCCGCGCGGACGAGCGGGCGCTGGCCGGCGAAGACGCTGAGGACATCCGCGCGCGTCGGCGGCTCGGCGAGGTAGCGCGCGGCGGTGCGGAGGACGAAGTCGATTTCCTCCTCCAGCGCGCGCGGCTCCAGCGTGGGATTTGCGACCGGGGTGTCGGTCGTGCCGAGGACGAGCTTGCCATGCCACGGGACAGCGAAGAGCACGCGGCCGTCTTCCGTTTTCGGAATGAGCAGCGCCGCGTCACCGGGCTGAAAGCGCCGGTCGACCACGAGGTGAATCCCCTGGCTCGGGGAGAGCATCGCGGGCGCGTCCGGCTCATCCATCCGCCGGATGCTGTCGGCAAACACGCCGGTTGCGTTGATCACCGCGCTCGCCTCCACATGGAACTCCTCGCCCGTCTCCGCGTCGCGCGCCGTGACGCCGCTGACGCGATCGTTCTCCTTGAGCAGGCCGGTCACCGGAAGGTAGTTGAGCGCCGTGCCACCGCGCGTCAGGAGCGTGCGCAGCAGGGTGATCGCGAGCCGCGCGTCGTCGAACTGGCCGTCGATGTAGAGCACGCCGCCGCGCAGTCCGTCGCGGCGCAGGGTGGGGAGGAGCCGCAGCGCCTCCAGGTCGTTCAGCAGGTGGCTCGGGCCAAGACTGAGGCCGCCGGCGAGCTGCTCGTAGGCGAGCAGGCCGGTGCGATAATACGCCTTTTCCCACCAGCGATAGGCGGGGATGACGAAGCCGAGGCGATGGACGAGATGCGGCGCATTCCGCTGCAGCAGGCCGCGCTCGTGGAGCGATTCGCGGACGAGGCCGAGATTCCCCTGCGCCAGGTAGCGCACGCCGCCGTGGATGAGCTTGGTCGAGCGCGACGAGGTCCCCTTCGCGAAATCCGCGCCCTCCAGCAGGAGCGTGCGAAAGCCGCGTGCCACCGCATCGACCGCCGTGCCGAGGCCCGTCGCGCCGCCGCCGATCACGAGCACGTCCCAGCGCCCGCGCTCCCGGAGCGCAGCCAGCAGCGAGGCGCGGGTGCTCATTCCGTGCAGCATAAGGGATGGCGCCGCGCATTCCAGACGGTTCGCATTTGCGCTGACCGGCTCCTGCCGCGAGAGTCCACCCAAGGCTTGCCATGAAAAACTTCCTCCTGCTCGTGGTCATCGTCATCCTGGCGGTCTACCTCTACCGCACGTATGTCCACCCCGGCGTCCCCGCGCCGACGGAGGCCGCGCAAGAGGCCACGCCGGCCCCGCCGCCGCGGGCGACGCCCACGCCGCCGCATAAGGCGCTCGAGACCTCCGGCCTGCAAACGCACTCGCTCGATCGCCGCGGACCCGGCACGCCGGCCCACTGACGCCGGCAGGGTTGATTCTGAACGGCGAGCAGACATCATCGAGCCGCAGCCGCCGGGCTGTACCCCTCCATGAAACGCTATCTCGCGCACCTCCTGGTGCTCGCACTTGTGGGCGCGGCCCATGAGGCGCGCGCCCTCACGCTGGTGGAAAACCACGCCGCGCGCACTGCCATCGTCCTGCCGGACCAGCCGTCGCCGGCCGCGCTGCAAGCCGCGAAAATCCTCCAGTCGCACCTCAAGCAAATCAGCGGCGCGGACGTCGCGATCCTCGCGGAGGCGAAGATCGATGCGGCGCGGAAACAGCCGCTCATTCTCCTCGGCGAAGGCCGGCTGACGAAGGAGCACGGCTTCTCGACGAGCGGCCTCGGCGCGGGCGGTTTTCACGCGGAGGCGAAGGGCGATGTGCTCGCCCTGCTCGGCACCGACCTGAGCACGCCCTCCGACAACTGGGGCACGGTCTACGCCGTGAGCTGGCTGCTCGAAAACAAGCTCGGCGTGCGCTACTTGTGGCCGGGCGAGACGGGCAAGGTGGTGCCGAAACAGGCGACGATCGCCATCGCGAATTTTCAGCACCGCTTCACGCCCGCACTCGCCCAGCGGCAGATCCGCAGCATGGGCTACAACGACCGGCTGCAAGCGGGCCTGGACCGGCTGCACTTCACGCAGCAGGACTTCGAGCGGCTGCGCAAGGAAGGGGCGCAGACGACCGCGGAGACGAACAATTGGTTTCAATGGCAGGGCCTCGGCGGCACGCTGAACATCGCCGGCGGCCACGCGTTCGAGGGGCTCTGGCCCAAGTACGGCAAGGAGCACCCCGAGTGGTTTGCGCTGCAGCCGAACGGCTCGCGCGAGCCGGTCGGCCCCGACCGGGTGCGGCTCTGCAAATCGAACCGCGAGCTGATCGCGGCCATCGCGCGTGACAAGATCGAGGAGATCAAGGCCAATCCGAATCTGCTCGGCGTTTCGCTCAGCCCGAACGATGGCGGGCGCTCGACGTTTTGCACCTGCCCGCAGTGCGAGGCGATCGATGCCCCGAACGGGCGCAAGGTCACGCTCTGGGACATGACGGGCAAGGAGCGGCGCAGTTTCGAGCACGTCGCGCTGACCGATCGCATGGTCTACTTTTGGAACGCGATTGCGGAGCAGGTGGGGAAAGTCTATCCCGACAAGCTCTTCACCGTCGACGCGTACAGCGTCTACGCGACGCCGCCCGTGCAGCGCGCGCTGCACCCGAATCTCGTCGTGCGCTTCGCCGCGCTGAGCTATGCCGACGAGCAGGACCGGACGAGCGCGCGCGGCGACTGGGATGCGTGGGCGAAGATGGCGAAGCGTATCTATTTCCGCTCGAACTGCATGCTCGCCGGCCGCCGCACCGGCATGCCGCTGATCTACGTGCATCGTTTCGCCGAGGATTTCCGGCACTTCGTCGGCACGGGGATGATGGGGACGGACCTCGACAGTTGCACCCACAACTGGGCTACGCAGGGGCTGAATTACTACGTCGTCGCGCGCCTCCACACCGATCCGAATCAGGACGTGGACGCCATCATCGACGACTATTGCGGCGCCGGCTTCGGCTCCGCGGCGAAGACGATGCGGCGCTATTTCGACAAGCTGGAGTCCGTCTTCACCGGCGCCGCCGCGCGCCACGAGGACGCGAACGCGGGCTTCACCGACGCGGTGCTCGAGGACTTGCAGAAGCTCATCGCGCAAGCCGTGAGCGAGACCGCGAGCGATCCCGAGGCCGCGAAGCGCGTGGCGTTCATCGCGCTCGGCGCGAAGTGGACCGACCTCGAAACCCACGCGCAGCGGCTGCTCGCCGCGCCCGACAAACCCGATGCCGCGCTCGTGAAGCGCGTGCTCGACGAGCGGTACGCCTTCATGCGGGAGCTCTTCGAGAAGGAGCCGTACGCGCTCAGCGTGGCGTACATCTCGTGGGGCGAGGATGCGGGCTGGGGCAAGGTGGGATGGAACGCGCCAAAGTAATAAGATTCAAACACAACAGCGAACACCAACAACCCTCATGACCATCGAAGAGAAACTCACCGCCATGCATCTGCAACTGCCCGCCGTGCCGCCGAAGGGCAAATTGCGGCCGGCGATTCGGATCGGGAACATCGTGCGTACCAGCGGCCAGACTTCGCCACAGACCGGCAAGGTCGGCCGCGATCTCACCACGGAACAGGGGCACGACGCGGCGCGCGATGCGATCCTGCGCGCGCTCACCGCAGTCAAAGGCGTGGTCGGCGATCTCGCGAAAGTGAAGCGCATCGTGCATGTGCTTGGCCTCGTAAATGCGGCGGAGAATTACTACGACATGCCGCTGGTCATCCACGGCGCGACCGATCTGCTGCTGGAGCTCTGGGGCGACGACGCCGGCTGGCACACGCGCAGCGCGATCGGCGTCTATCAGTTGCCCGCGAATGCGGCGGTGGAGATCGAGCTCACGGTCGAAGTGGAGGGATAGCCGATGAACCGGCGCACCTTCATCGCGCAGGGCGGCGCCGCACTCGCGCTCACGGGAGCGGCCCGCGCTGCCGGCGAGACGGAGGAGAAGGCGCGCGCGCTGCATCGCGAGACGGGCGTCTTCGACGCATACACGAAGCCGCTCCTCAAGCTGACGCAGGCGGGCTTCGAGCCGGGCCGGTTCATTGAGCAGACCAACTCGCAGGCCGGCCTGTGGCGGCTGCGCGAAGGCCATGTCCGCATGGCCAACATGAGCGTCGGCGTGCCGCGCTATCACCGCCCCGCCTCGCCCGATGGCAAGTCGCCGACGTCGATGCCGATCTGCGCGCTCGACGAAGAGCCGCGCATGGTCCTGCGGCAGCTCGATGCGCTCTCTCGCTCCGCGGAACTGCAGCCGCGCGAGCTCGGCCTCGCGCGCACCGTGGCGGAGGCGGAGAAGCTGAACGCCGACGGCCGGCTCGCCTTGTTTCTGCATCTCACCGGCGCCTGGATCGCCGACGATCTCGCCGTGCTCCGCATGTACCACGAGATGGGCGTGGTGGCGATTCATCCGTGCATCGAGGGGCATCACCGCATGGGTGACTCGGCGAATGAAGTGCGCCTGCACGGCGGCCTCACGCCGCTCGGGCGCGCGGTCGTCGCGGAGATGAATCGCCGGCGCATGGTGGTCGATGTCGCGCACGGCAGCGACGAGTCGATCCGCGACATGGTCGAGACCTCGAGCGCGCCCGTGATCTATTCGCACGGCGGCTGCAAGGCGCTCTGCGACAACCCGCGCAACCTGACCGATGAACGCATCAAGCAGATCGCGGCGAAAGGCGGAGTGGTCGGAATTGCCTTCGTCTCCGCCATGTTAAGCAACGAGGCGCGCGCCAAAGGCGGGCGCGCCGATCCGCGTTACGCGGAGGAGTACGCGCGAGCCGACAGCGAGTTGCACGAACAGGCGAAGGATCCGTACGCGTACTTGGAGAAGCGCGCCGACGGCACCTTCATGCCTGGCGTCTATCGCCGCCTCGGCTGGCCGGAAGAGGGCGGACTCGGCGCCGCGCCCGCCAATCGAGCGCAGGTGGACAACGTGGTCGATCATCTCGAGCACATCGCCAAGCTCGTCGGGATCGAGCACGCCGCCATCGGCACCGATTACGAAAGCGGCGACGTGCCGAACGGCCTCGAGCACGCCGGCAAAATGCCGAACCTGACCGCCGCCCTCTTGCGTCGCGGCTTCAGCGAAGCCGATGTGCGGAAGATTTTGTCCGGCAACCTGAAGCGCATCTATCGTCAGGTGCTGGACCAGCCTGGAGCGCGCGGAACGTCGCCATGAAACTCGCCCTCCTCGGACTCAAAGGCCACGTTGGCGCTGTGCTCGCGGGCGCGCGCGCGCTCGGCGACGTGGAGGTCGTCGCAGTGTCGGAAGACGATCCGAAGCTGCTGGCGTCGTTCATCAAAAAGGAACCGCTCCTGGAGAAGGCGCAGAGCTACGAGCAATGGCGCCACCTCATCGAGCACACGATGCCGGACGCCTGTTGCGTCGCCGGCGAGAACGGCCTGCGCTTCGAGCAACTCCTCGCACTGCTCGAGCGCGACATTCACATCGTCGCGGAGAAGCCGCTCGTCACCACGCTCGCGGATCTCGAGCGGCTGCGCGCGGCATTCGTAAAATCCAAGTCGCAGCTGAGCATGCTGCTCGAGCTGCGGCATCAGCCGAAAAACGCCCGCGTGCGCGAGATCGTCCGGCGCGGCGACATTGGCGAAGTCTGCCAGGTCGCCACGCAGAAGTCGTATCAATGGGGCGAGCGCCCCGACTGGTACCGCAGCCGTGCGCGGCTCGGCGGGACGATCCCGTTCATCGGCATTCACTCGCTCGATCTCATCCAGTGGGTCACCGGGCTCGACTTCACGCACCTCGCCGGCTTCCACGGAAACATCGGCCATCCCGAGATGGGTGAGACCGAAGCCCACGCCTCCGTCCTCGCGCAACTCGCCAACGGCGCCTCCGTGACCGCGCGCCTCGACTACCTCCGCCCCGCCGCGGCCGCGACGCACGGCGACGACCGCCTGCGCGTCGTCGGGACCAAGGGGATCGTCGAGGTGAACGAAGGCGACGACACGGTCTCGTTGATCGCGGGCGACAAGACCGAGCGCATTCCCTTCGGCGAAACGGAGAACCTCTTCGTCGAGTTCGTGAAAGCTCTCCGCGGCGGGCCGGCGCCCCGCATCGCCGCGGATGATTGCTTCTACATCACCGAAGTCGTCCTGCAGGCGCGGCAGGCGGCGGATGACAAGAAGCTGATCGCGCTCGCGCCGCGGCGCGCAGTGCGGGCGGCGGGACGATAGCCTGCAAGGGACGTGCGACACCGGCGGCTCTCTTCTGCGTGCAGCGTAACGCCTACAATCAATACGAGAGCTGGAATAAAGCGCATCGGGAGGGGTGGATGATCAGGCTGTCTTGGCGAGCGAGCCGCAGCAATCAGCAAAATCCCCTGGGTCATCGGGAAGGTGCGGACGCCTTCGTTCATTGCTTGAGCAGTTGGTCGTACGTCGAGTGATGCCCAATCCAGAACCACTGAAGGCCGTCCGAATACTCCCGGGCCAGCGCACGGTAGTGCAGTCCGACCCGGGCCGAGTAGAGGAAGCCAACCTTCTTGAGTCGGACCGAGGCATGTCTCGGGTTCTCCTTGAGAAGGGCGAAGTTCTTGTCGGCCAGTTCCCGGATGTCGTCCGGAAGCTGGCGGTAGTGGAGCCAGAAATCCGGATCTGCGAAGTGATTCACAGCGGGGTGACGCGTCCGGCCTGGCGGTGCTCGTCGGCGCGCTCGAGTGCGGCGTCGAGGCGGCCCGCAAGCATGTCCTGCTCGATTTGACGGTCCCACTGGTCGGCCATGAACTCCTCAAACCATTGGGAAAAGCGGGCCAGTTCATCTGAGGAAAGGGTGGAAACGTGGGCTTCAAGGTCTTCGACGCTCATCTCCAAACAATAGGCGATCGGGCGCCGGAGTAAAAGACGGAGTTCAATTCACAGACCCGCGGCTAAACTTTCGGTGTCCTCGTCGCCCCGTTCTCCCACTCCTCCCGCTGCGCGAGCACTTCGCGCAGCGTCGCGAGCAGGCTGCCGAATTCCACCGGCTTCGTGAGGTGCCGCAGGAAGCCGGCTTCATGCGCGCGGCGCACGTCTTCCTCCATGCCATAGCCGCTGAGCGCGATGCCGCGCAGCCCGTGGCCGGCGCGGAGTTGCGCCATCAGCTCGATGCCGCTGCCATCGGGCAGGCCGAGGTCGCTGACGACGAAACGGATCGGGTTGCCATTCGGCTCCTCGACGGTCGGGAGCGCGGCCTCCTCGACCTTCCGCAGCGCCTCCTTGACTTTGCTCGCCGCCGTGACGCGGAAGCCGGCGCGCCGCAGCATCCGCCCCATGATGGCCGCGGTGTCGGGATGATCCTCGACCAGCAGGAGATGGAGACCGCTGTCGGCCGAGCTCGCGGCCGGCGTGCCGGCGGGCACCGCACCGGCCGGGCTGACGGCGCCGACCGCGGCGGGGAGGGGGAGCTCGACCGTGAAGAGCGCGCCGTGGCCGAGGCCGGCGCTTTGCGCGAGGATCGAGCCGCCGTGCAAGTCGACCAGCGCCTTGGAGATCGCGAGCCCGAGCCCGAGCCCGCCGAAGGTCTGCGTGATCGCGCGGCTTCCTTGCTCGAACGCATCGAAAATCCGCGGCAGCGCCTCCGCCGCGATGCCGACGCCGGTGTCGGCCACGCAGACCTGAAACGCCGGCGTGCCGTCGTTCGCCACGACGCGCGAGGTGATGGTGATGCCACCGCCCTCCGGCGTGAATTTGAGCGCGTTCTTCAGCAGGTTCCAGAAGACCTGCGTCAGCCGCGCGGGGTCGGCGCGCACGAGGACGGGGCCGGCCGCGAGGTCGCATTTCCAGGTCACCTGCTTGCCGCTGAGATCGCCTTCGCGCGAGGTCTCCAGCGCGTGCTGGAGCAGCGTCGTGAGATCGACGCTCTCCAGCCGCAGCTCCAGCTTGCCGCGCGAGATGCGGGTGAGGTCGAGCAGGTCGTCGATGAGCCGCGCCTCGAGCGTCACGTTGCGATTGATGAGCTCGAGGTCCGCGCGCAAATCCTCCGGCAGCCGCGGGTCCTCGCGCATGGTCGAGACGAGTGCGAGCACGGGCGTCAGCGGCGTGCGCAGCTCGTGCGAGAGCGTGGCGAGGAAGTTGTCCTTCGCGCGGCTCGCCGCCTCGGCTTCCTTCAGCCGGCGCTCCTGGGCGACCTGCGCAAAGACGCGCTCCAGCGTGGCGGGGACGAGCTCCACGAAGTTCGGCGTCTTGGGAATGAGGTCGCGCACGCCCGCGCGCAACGCCTCCAGGATGCGCGACTCGTCGGAAAAACCGGTGACGAGGATGGCCGGGAGATCGCGCCCCTCGGCCTGCAATTGCCGGTAGAAATCAAGCCCATTCTCCATGCCGGAGAGCTGGTAATCGAGCACGAGCAGATCGACTTGCGACTCCGCAATGTGCTGGCGCGCTTCCGCGTAATCGCCCGCCGCCAGCACCGCGTAACTCTCGCGCTCCAGCGCCCGCCGCACGAGATGGCGGATGCCGGGATCATCCTCGAGGAGCAGCACGTGCCGCCCGGCATCGGGCGCTCCGCTCATGAATTCCAGCCGTTGCGCGGGCGCTTGACGATCTGCAAAAAGAGCCCGAGCCGCCGGATGGCCTCGATGAAATTGTCGTACTCCACCGGCTTGGTGATGTAGACATTCGCGCCGAGCTCGTAGCAGCGGTTGACCTCCCGCGGATCGTCGGTCGTGGTGAGCATGATGACGGGGATGCTCTTGGTCGCGTCGTTCGCCTTGATCTGTTTGAGCGCCTCGATCCCGTCGATGCGCGGCATGTTGATATCGAGCAGAATGACGACCTCGCCGCTGAGCACGGGCCCGTCCGGCGTTCCCTGCGCTTTCAGGACATCGAGCAGTTCCTGGCCATCCTTCACGCGCAGGAAGCCGTTGAGCAGGCCGGCGCGCTCGAGGTTGCGCTCGACGAGGCTGGCGTGGCCGTCGTCGTCTTCGGCCAGGATGATCGTAATCGGTTGCGGGTCACTCATATCGTCGCGCGTCAGGGGTTGAACCGGTCAGCTTAATGGATTCCTTCTTCGGGGCAACCTTTAGGGGACTTTTCTCCAGCAGCGGCAGCGCGACGAAAAAGGTGCTCCCGACCTTCACCTCCGACTCGACCCAGATGCGGCCGCCGTGGCGCTCGACCATCCGCCGCACGAGCGCGAGGCCGATCCCTTCGCCGGGCGCCACGTTGCCGTGGAGCCGCTGAAAGATGGTGAAAACCTTTGGCAGATAAGCGTCCGGAATGCCGAGCCCGTTGTCCTTCACAAAGAAGACCTGCATCCCCTCCGACTCGCCCGCCGGGTTCTCCACCACGCCGATCTCGACCCGCCCCGGGCGCGCCGGGTCGAGATAGTTCACCGCGTTGCCGATGAGGTTGGCGAAGATCTGCTCGAGCGCCGTCGCGTCACCAAAGGTCGGCGGCAGCGGCTGCACTGTGAGCTCCGCGCCCTTGGCCGCGATCTGCCCGCTCATCGCGTCCTGGATGCGCTTCATTACCGGGTTGAGATCGACGGCTTCGCCCTTGTACTCGACGCGCCCGACGCGCGAGAGGCGCAGCAGCGCGTCGATGATCGACGAGAGCCGGGTGACCGCCGTCTGGATGAAGCGGATCGGCTCCGTGATGTCGCGATCGATGATCCGCAGCGCCCGCCCGCGGGTCTCGGCGTCCATCTCGCCCTCGAGCATCTGGCGGACCGAATCGCGCGCGGTACCGAGTTCCCGCGAAAAGCCGAGGAGATTGACGAGCGGCGAGCGGAGGTCGTGCGAGACGCTGTAGACGAACATCTCGTTTTCGCGGCTCTTGTGGTCGAGGTCGAGGTTGGCGGTGACGAGCTCCGCGTTTTGCTTTTCGAGGGTCGCCTGGAACGTGCGCTCGTTCCGCTGCCCTTCGGCGATGGCGTCGGCCATCTCGTGGAAATTGACGTCGAGCTCGGCGATCTCGTCCCGGCCCTCGACGAGCGGCGCGAGCGTTTCGCCGCGGGAGAAACGGCGGGCGTTCGCGCGCAGCACCTCGATCCGCTGGGTGAGGCCGCGGGTCAGGATGATCATCGCCGCCACGCCGGCGAGGATGGTGGCGAGAATGCCGAGCGTCAGGATCCGGCTTTGCAGGTCGGCTTGATTTTCGAGCGCCTTCAGCCGGCGCTGATCGAGTCCCTCCTCCGTCCGCCGAAACGAATCCACCTCGGTGAGCAGCTTGTCGATCAGCTCCTTGCCCTCCAGCGACTTGAAGGCGGCCTGCACCTCCTCGATCCGGCCCTCCCGCATGAGCCCGTCCATGCGCTTGTTCCACTCGACCCGGCGCTGGGCGGCTCGCTGGAGCGCCTCGGCGCGCCGGCTCTGTTCGGGATTGTCGCTCACCATGCCGCGCAGGGTCTCCATCAGCGGCGTCACTTCGCCGATCACTTTTTGCTCGTCGGCCCGGTAGGCGTCGCTGCCGGTCATCGCGTAGCCGAGCAGGCCGCTCTGGATCTGCAAGGTCACGGAGACGATGCGATCGATTTGCAAAAGGACCTCCTTGGTGTGCAGCGCCATCGTCTGGGCTTCCTTCACCTCCGCCTGCCGGCGAAAGAGCAAGCCGAGCAGCGCGGTCTGACAGAGAATGGGGAGGAGGATGACCAGCAATCCTTTGCGGACAATCGAGAGATTCTGGAGCATCGGTGGGTGTAAGTAGCAGGCAGTAAACGCACGGCGGGCGGCTTTTGGGCGCATCGGAGGGCCGGGAGTCAATCGGACAACGAGACCATGAGCTAATCGGGGCATCGCGCCCGGTGGATTGCCTCCCTTGAGCCGTGGCCATCTGGTCTTGGGGGAAAATCGTGCTCAAGTAGCGCCGGGTTTTTTCAGGCCCCACTTCTCCATGCGTGAAAGCAGAGTCGTGGGCTTCACGCCGAGAGTTTCGGCAGCGCCATCCGGGCCTTTGATCTTCCAATGGGTTTTCCGGAGAATACGCAGCAGGTTGTCTCGCTCACGGAGCTGAAGCTCCGCTTCGGTCAGAAACGGCGGTTCATCCGCCTCGACCGCCGCCGTTTCGGAGCGAGACTGCAACCCAGGCGCAGCGGAGGCGGCGGTTTGCAGCGGCAGGTCGAACTCCAGGCCTCCGCCGCGCGCCAGGATCACGGCACGCTCGATCACGTTGCGCAACTCACGCACATTGCCCGGCCAGTCATAGCATTGAAGTCTGGCCACTCCTGCTTTTGTCAGCCGAGGCTGCGCGCATTTCAATTCCTTGACTGACAGCTCAACGAAATGCCTGGCCAGGAGCGGAATGTCGTCTTTCCGCTCCCTCAGCGGGATCACCTGAATCGGAAAGACATGGAGCCGGTAGTAGAGATCCTCGCGGAACCGGCCGGCCGCCACCTCCTTTTTCAAGTCGCGATTCGTCGCGGCGACGATGCGCACGCTCGCCGTGCGCGTGCGATCCTCGCCCACGCGCTCATAACGTTTCTCCTGGAGGACGCGCAGCAGTTTGCCCTGCATTTCCAGGGGCACTTCGCCGATTTCGTCCAGAAACAGCGTACCGCCCTCGGCCGTCTCAAAACGTCCGGCGCGGTCTTTGATGGCACCCGTGAAGGAGCCGCGGACGTGTCCGAAGAATTCGCTCTCGAAAAGCTCTTTGGGAATCGAGGCGCAATTGACGCGCACGAGCGGCTTGTCCCGGCGCGCACTGCGCCGATGGATCTCGCGCGCGACCAGCTCCTTGCCCGTCCCGGTTTCGCCCTGAATCAGCACGGAAGCTTCCGTCGGCGCGACGAGATCAAGCTGGCTGACGAGCTGGCGCAGTGCGCCGCTCTGCCCAATCAGATCGCCGAACGCCCGCGCTTCCAGGACTTCCTCCTCGAGATAGGCGTTTTGTTGTTCGAGCTGCGTTTTCAGGCGCTGGATTTCTTCAAACGCACGCGCATTGGCCACGGCGGCGCCAATGTAACTCCCAAACATCGCTCCGTAAGGAAGTGATTCCGCCAGCATGGCGTGCCGCAGAAACGCGGCCATAACTCCCAGAACTTCATCTTTGAAGGCGATGGGTAAGACAACGAACGATTCGATGCGCTCGCGCTTGAGCCATGCTGCGTCGGCGAGAGCTTTCCACTCGGCGTCGCCTTTGCGACGGGTGATGACCTGCCCGGTCGCGGCTACCTCGCCGAGACGGCCTGTCCCGACGGGAATGGAGGTTGCCGCTTCGTTCGCTCCGGGAGGAACACTGCCGTCTGCCATGGCCAGGTGCAGACAACCGTCGGTTTTATCCAAAAGCCACATTTGGACGAACGCGATGTCAGGACGAGCTACGGCCAGGGCGGAGAGCTTTTTCAGCAGGTGGTCGAGCGACCGCTCGTGCGCGGCGACGAGGAGCATTTGCACCGCGTAGTTCGGATCAAAACTCGTATCGAACCGGCTGTCGAAGCGGCTGTCGCTCGTCGGTTTCATGCCACGAAGGCTGCAACGCGGCGGACGATTCGTCGAGCAAACAGGTTCGAATATTCGTCCCGGGTCGCTTTCTCGAACCGTCCGTCCCTCACGGATGGATACTCACAAGTAACTACGCCAGTGGCACTTGTGGAGTCCCCAGCCGCGCTGGCACGGCGCGTGCAAAAGGGTCATTCGACTGCAATCGCCAGTCGAAAACATGAATATGACCCACACCATTTTGAGTTTGAAATCCATCGGCGAGGCCGACTTCGAAGCGCAGGTCCTGCGGTCCAGCAGGGCCGTGCTGGCCGCCTTCTGGGCGCCGTGGAGCAAACCCTGTCACGTCATTGACCCGGTGCTGATGGAGGTCGCACAGACGTGCGCCGGCACGGCCGACGTCGTGAAAGTAAATGCCGACGACAACCCAACCCTCAGCCTGCGGTTCGGGGTGCAGCACATTCCGGCTCTCCTGTATTTCGAGGCGGGACAGTTGCGCGGTCTGTTGATCGGTACGGTCAGCAAGGAGGCCATTCTCGCGAAGCTGCATTCACTAACCCGTTAACACCAACCATCACCATGAAACACCTAACGGTTCTCTCGCTGTTCATCCTCACGTTGCTTCCGGGTTGCTCGCGCAAGCAAGGCGACGTTGCTCCGGCGAAAGTGGAAGTGCAACGCGTCGCGCTGGCCGAGGCGGCGAAGACGATGACTCTAACTGGTGAGATCCGCGCGCAGGTGGAGTCTGATCTTGGTTTCCGCACCGATGGCCGGATCACGGAACGGCTGGTGGATATTGGCGATCACGTCGCGGCCAGCCAGGTCCTCGCGAAGCTCGATCCGCAGGAGCAACGAGCCGCAGTCGAGGCAGCGGAATCCGACGTGCGCGCTGCCGAGGCAAAACTTCGCAACGAGACGTCCAACCTGGAACGGCAGAAATTTCTGCTTTCGCGCAAAGTGAATTCGCCCTCGGAGTATGATCGCGCGGTGGAGTCCTTCCGCACCGCGCAAAGCTCGCTCGAGGCCGCGAAAGCTCAGCTTGGAACAGCGCGTGACGCCCTGGCGCAAACAGAACTTCGTGCCGGCCACGCTGGGACCATCACTGCGCGAAACGCAGAGATTGGTCAGGCAGTGTCGGTCGGGCAGCGCGTCTTTGTTTTGGCCCATGACGGTCCGCGCGATGCGGTCTTTAACGTGAATGAATCGGTGTTCGGCAACCAACCCGTCGATCGAAACATTCCGATTCAGATCAAACTCATTAGTGATCCGGGTATCCAAACCACGGGCAAGGTGCGCGAGATCACGCCCACGCTGAGTGGCGCGGGTGGAACGCTTGCGGTCAAAGTCGGGCTGGAGAAGTCGCCTCCAGCCATGAGCTTGGGAGCTGCGGTCCTTGGTGAAGGGCCGGCAAGCACGCAACCAGCGATCACGCTTCCAGCCGGTTCATTGGCGTCGGTGGCGGGGCGGCCAGGGGCGTGGATCGTGGACCCCGGCACGAGCGCGGTCTCTGCGCGGCCGATCACGATTGCGCGATACGAAACTGACCGAGTCATTGTCTCGGCGGGGCTGCGGCCGGGCGACCTCGTCGTCACGAGCAACACGCAGAAGATGAGTCCGAACCAGACGGTTGCCTTCGCGGAGGAACACCAACCATGAAAACTTCTCGGATTCTCTTGTTAGCCGCGATGGCCGGATTGACAGCATGTCACCGGCGCACCGTCACACCCGCACCGCTCATTCGGCCGGTGCTCAGCATCATGGTCGCGCCGGCCGCGGGAGAAGGAGCCGCCTTCGCCGGGACGATTGACGCTCGTTACGAATCCACCCTGGGCTTTCAAGTGCTGGGCCGGATGATCGCTCGCGACGTAAATGTCGGTGATACGGTCCAGCAAGGCGCGCGACTCGCCGCGCTCGATCCCACTCCCTTCCAACTCGCGTTGCGGAATGCAGAGGCTGACCTGGCCAGGGAGGAAGCTCATCTGCAGAACGCCAAAGCGACGGCGGCGCGACAGCGCCAGTTGAACCAGTCGGGCGCGACCGCGAAAGCGGATTTCGAGGCGGCGCAGCATGAGTTCGAAAGCGCCCAGGCGTCCACGGAAGCGGCGCGGGCCAATGTTCGCGTCGCGCAGAAGAAGCTCGGCGACACCGAGCTCCACGCCGAGTTCGACGGCGTTATTGCCGCCACGAAAGCCGAAGTCGGTCAGGTGCTTCAGCCTGGGCAGGAAGTGGTGAGCGTGGTGCGCCCGGCTGAGCGCGAAGCCGTGGTCGATGTGCCGGACCAGCTCGCGGTCAAGCTTGGTCCAAAGACCGGCTTCAGCGTAACCGCGGAAGCGGATCCCGCCACGCGCGTCCAGGGGCAGATCCGGGAGATCGCGCCCCAGTCGGATCTGGCCACGCGCACGCGACGTGTCAAGATCACGCTGGTCGATCCACCACTGAATTTTCGGCTGGGAACCGTCGTGAAGGCGGTGGCATCGACGGAGGCCGGCGCGGAGATCGAGCTGCCTTCGTCCGCGTTACTCGAGCGCCATGGCCAGACCTTCGTGTGGGTGGTCGATGCCGCCACGAACAAGGTGTCGATGCGCGAGGTAAAGATTGGTGCACGCGACACAGGCTCGTTCCGCGTCACGGAAGGACTCGCGCCCGGCACTCGCGTCGTCACGGCTGGAGTGCACAGCCTTTCACCCGACCAGTTAGTCCAAATTACGGAAACTCACCTATGACAACGAACTTCAATCTTTCAGAATGGGCGCTGCGGCACCGCTCCCTGGTTTGGTATTTCATGGCTATCTTCGCCGTCATGGGCGTGGCGTCGTATATCAACCTCGGGCGCGAAGAAGACCCCTCGTTCACCATCAAGACGATGCTGATCCAGGCGCAATGGCCGGGCGCATCCGTGGACGAGATGTCGAAGCAAGTCACGGAGCGGATCGAGCGCAAGTTGGAGGAGCTGGAGGCGCTGGATTACACCAAGAGCATGACGACACCCGGTCAGACGATCGTGTTCGTCAACCTGCGCGATGCCACCAAGGGACGCGACGTTCCCAATGTGTGGTTGCGGGTGCGCAACATGATCAAAGACATCCGCGCGGAGTTCCCGCCGGGCGTGACGGAACCAGCCTTCAACGACCGCTTCGGCGATGTCTTCGGCAACGTCTATGCCTTCACCGCGGATGGGCTGACCCAGCGGCAGTTGCGGGATTACGTCGAGCGCGTCAGGAGAGACGTGCTGCTGATTCCCAACGTCGGGAAGGTGGACCTGATCGGCGCGCAAGACGAAGTCATCTTCGCCGAATTTTCGGTGCGGCAAATCGCGGCGCTCGGTCTTAATGAGCAGGATATTCTGCGTACGCTTCAGGCGCAGAACGCGATTGTCCCTTCCGGCGTGGTGGAAGCCGGACCGGAGCGGATCATTCTTCGTGTCGGCGGCCAGTTCATTTCCGAGGATAGTCTGCGCTCGATCAATCTGCGCGTGAACGACCGTTTCTTTCGCCTCAGCGATCTCGTCACCATCACCCGCGGTTACGCCGACCCTCCGCAGATGGTCTATCGCGTGAATGGAGAGCCGGCCATCGGACTCGCGATTGGCATGAAGTCCGGCGCCAACCTTCTGCATTTCGGCGAGGCTTTGAAGGAGAAGATGAACACGATTATCGGCGAGCTGCCGATCGGCGTCGGAGTGCATCAGGTCTCGGATCAACCGGTCATCGTGGAGGAATCCGTCAGTCAGTTTACGCATGCATTGTTCGAAGCGGTCGCCATCGTGCTCGTCGTCAGCTTCCTCAGCCTCGGTCTGCGGCCGGGCTTGGTGGTCGCCCTGGCGATACCGCTGGTGCTCGCGATGACGTTCGTCGCGCTCGAGTATCTCGACATTTCGCTTCAGCGAGTCTCGCTCGGTGCGTTGATCATTGCGTTGGGACTGCTCGTCGATGACGCGATGATCGCTGTGGAGATGATGGTCAGCCGGCTCGAACGGGGCGATCCGCTGAACAAAGCGGCGACCTTCGTTTACACCTCGACGGCGTTTCCGATGCTCACCGGGACGCTGGTGACGGTGGCCAGCTTCCTCCCGATCGGGCTCAACAGCAGCAATGCGGGTGAATACACCTTCACACTCTTCGTGGTCATCGCGATTTCACTCATCCTGTCGTGGATCGTCGCGGTGATATTTACTCCGCTGCTCGGCGTGACGCTGCTCCCGGCGAAGCTCAAGAAACACGATGAAAAGGCGAGCCGCTCCAGCGCGCTTTTCCGGCGTTCGCTCGAGTTGGTCATGCGTCGGCCATGGCTCACGGTTGCGATTTCGGCCGTCTTGTTTCTCGTTTCACTATTTGGAATGAAGTTTGTTCCGCAGCAGTTCTTTCCGCCCTCTTCGCGGAGTGAGCTCGTCGTGGATTTCAACTTGCCGCAGAATGCCTCGATTGCCGCGACCAAAGCCGTGATGGACCGCTTTGAACGCCAACTCGCCGGCAACCAGGAGGTCGATAGTTGGTCCTCCTACGTCGGCCAAGGCGCGATTCGTTTCGTGCTCGCTTTCGACATCCAAATGCCCAACCCGAGCTATGGGCAGATCATCATTGTCAGCAAGGGCGAGGCCGCGCGCGACCGGCTGAGGACGCAACTCAAGGAGCTGGCACACCGCGAATTCGTCGGCATCGACGTTCAAGTGGAGCTTTTGCCCATGGGTCCGCCCGCCGGACGGCCGGTGCAATATCGCGTCAGCGGACCCGACGTGCAGAAAGTGAGAGAACTCGCCCAGCAACTGGCGGCGAAGATCGGCACCCATCCGCTGCTCGAAGATGTCGGTTTCAACTGGATGGAACCTTCGCGGGTCGTGAAGCTGGAGGTGTTGCAGGACAAGGCGCGACAACTCGGCGTCACTTCCGCGGCCATTGCGCAAACGATGAATAGCGTCGTCGGCGGCGCGCACATCACGCAGGTTCGCGATGACATTTACCTGGTGAATGTTCTCGCCCGGGCGCGCGACGCCGAACGCGGCTCGATCGAGACATTGCAAAATCTGCAACTCATGGCCGGCAACGGGAAATCCATCCCGCTCGCCGCCGTGGCGAACTTCCACTACGAACTCGAGCAACCCCTCGTCTGGCGGCGGGACCGGGTGCCCACCATCACCGTGCGGGCCGGCATCGTCGGCCCCACGCAGCCGGCTACGATCGTGCAACAGTTGAGCGGACGCGTGGACGAATTCAAGCGGACGCTGCCGGCCGGCTACCGCGTCGAGATCGGAGGTCCTGTGGAAGAGAGCGCGAAATCGCAAGGACCGATAACCGCCGTCATTCCGCTGATGCTCTTCACGATGGCCACGATCCTGATGATCCAACTGCAAAGTGTTCAGCGCTTGTTCCTGGTCCTCGCCGTGGCCCCGCTCGGCCTCATTGGCGTGGTCGCCGCGATGATTCCGAGCCATTCGCCGATGGGCTTCGTCGCCATTCTGGGCGTCCTTGCGCTGGTCGGCATTCTGATCCGCAATTCGGTGATTTTGATCGTGCAGATCGAGGAGCATCGGCGCGACGGCATGGGTCCTTGGGACGCGGTCCTGGACGCCACCATCCATCGGACGCGTCCGATCATGTTAACGGCCGCAGCCGCCAGCCTCGCGCTGATTCCGATTTCCCGCGAAGGCTTCTGGGCGCCCATGGCGTTCGCGATGATGGGCGGCATCGTCGTTGGCACGCTCCTGACGCTGCTCTTCCTGCCGGCCCTCTACGTCGCGTGGTTCCGCGTCATACCTCCGGTCGAAGCAAGCAAAGAGGTATCTCCGACCGCGCCCGTTCTTCAGCATGCCTAAGTTAGCAGGGGACACTGCTTATGCTCATGGATACGGCCTTACTCAGTTCAGCCTCCGCCGTGCTGGGCTCGCTCGCCGGCGCCTCGGCGACCATCACCGCGGCCTGGCTAACTCAACGGACGCGGAGCAAACGCGAGGCAGTCCGGATTGAGTTGCGCAAGCGCGAAACGCTTTACGGCGAATTCATCAGCGAGTGCTCCAAGCTCGCCATCGACGCCCTGGCCCACGAACTCGACAATCCTGAAACGGTCTGGACCGCTTATGGACTCCTTAACCGCATCCGCCTTTCGGCCTCGCAGCCGGTTCTCACCGCGGCGGAGAAGGTGCTGCGTCAAATCACGGAGCAATATTTTTCACCCAACGTTTCGCTCGCTGAATTCCGCGCGATTGCTCTGTCGCTGGACGGCGACCCTTTAAGAGCTCTTGGCGAGGCGTGCCGAACCGAGCTCAAGTCGATCCGAGCCGCCGGTTAGCGCTTCCTGTGCCGGAAGGAACCTGGTCGCGCGG
>DASYIS010000570.1:0-29560 GCA_035997375.1 Chthoniobacteraceae bacterium | reverse complement strand
CGGTGCGGAGCCACGAGTGTCGTCCAGTTGCTCCGCCCCACCCACAGCAGGCTGCGGCCGCCGCAAAGCGGCAGCAGGCTGCCGCAGTCCAAGGCCTTCGGCTCGCGCGTTCAGGCCGCCACCGTCGATTCTGGTTTCCGCGGGTGAGAAAACAATTCACGCGAATCGCATTTCTCCGACGTTCGGAGTTCCGCCTTCAGGCGGCGAGGCGACCGCCCGCGGGAGGCGTTTCGCTTCAGACCAGCGCGCACGACCACGCCGCCGCCGGACCGGCTGAAGCCGGGACTCCGAACACCCGGGGGACACGCGCTCACTCGATCGTGTCCAGATAGACCAGATTCTCCCGCGCCACCTCGCGATGGCGATGATTTGGAATCAGTTCCACGAACGCGGCCACGTCTGCGCGCACGAGGCCGTACTTCGTCCTCAGGAACAGAATGTCGGCGATGTCCTGCGGTTCGGCCCGCGTCAATTTCGCGGCCGCGAGGGCGGCCGGCGGCGGCGCGAGCAGGATCAAGCCGCCCCATCGTGCGACCTCCATTGGCGTGTGATCCGGGACACTCACGATGCCGGGTTGCACCACCTGGACATACGGCCGCGTGACTTCGCCCGTTGGGTCACAGTCCAGGCCCGCGAATGCGCAGGCTGCTTCCAGCGCCTCGGCGTCGACTTCGGATGCGGGCGCCCAGATACCCAGATCGATTGTCGAGCGCGCCGGCATGCCCGCGTTGATCAACGACCAGGAACCGATGATCTCCAGCCGCAACGTGCATCCGCGTTCGCGGAGAGCCTGCCCCAGCAGGCGAAGCTTCTCCTGCCAGCCTGCGCGATCCAGTCCTTTGGCGGCCATCAGTCGTTTCCAGGTTTCTGAAACGAGTCGTAGTACCCGCGCAAGATGATCTCCATGCGCAGCCGGCAGAGCATTCGGTAACGCGAAGGGTCCGTCATCGCCAGTACCGGGGGAATGTCTTCGGTGAGGAACTTGCCAATGTGCGCCAGCACCTGCCGATTCTCGGGCGTGCGCTCCATCATCAGCGGAGGGATGCCCGTGCCGCTCTCCGCGATCTCCGCCTCCATGGCTTCCGTGGCGCGAATCTCCGCCTCGCGCGGGTGCAGCGGCAGGCCGGAGACGTTCGGAAACATGGGCCTAGCATAGCGCTCCTCGCCGCCGACGGGAAGCCCGCGGATAAACGGCTCGATCTACACCCCCGCCACCGCCCGATCGATCGCCGCCAGCACCTGCTCCTCCACCTCCTCCAGCGTCCCCTTCATCCGCGCCCCGGACGCGAGCACATGCCCGCCGCCGCCGAAGAGTGCGCAGACCTGGCAGACGTCGGCGCGCGGGTCTTTGGACCGCAGGCTGATCCGGATGTGGCCGTCGGGCAGCTCCTCGAAAAAGGCGGCGACGATGACGCCTTGCACGGCGCGGATGTGATCGATGAGGCCTTCGTTGTCCTCGGGCTGCGCGCCGAGTTCGCGCACGACGGCGAGCGGGAGGGCGAAGCTCGCGACTTTGCCGCCGCTGGTGAAGCGGAGGAGGTTCAGCGCGGCGCGCAGCAGCTCGAGGCGGCGGCGCGGGTGGCTCTCGTACATTTGCTGCGAGAGGGCGCCGACATTCACCCCGGCGCGGATGAGCTCGGCGCCGATCTCGTAGGTGCGCGCGGTGGTGCTCGGGTATTGGAAGGAGCCGGTGTCGGTCGAGATGGCGACGAACAGGTTGTCGGCCATCGCGCGCGTGAGCGGCAGTTTCTGGTCTTCGATCAGCTCGAACAGGATCTGCCCCGTCGCGGGCGCGAGCGCGTCGATGTACGCGAGGTCGCCGTAGTGGTTGTTCGAGATGTGGTGATCGAGGTTGATCCAGTGGCCGGCGTGCTTGACGGCGGTGACGGACTTGCCGGCGCGGTTCTGGACGGCGGTGTCGAGCATGAGCGCCACGTCGAATTCCCGCGGCTCGTCGGGCGGCTGGTGCACGAGGGCGTGCTCGGGCAGGTAGTGGAATTTCTCCGGCACCGGGTCGTGATTCCACATTGTGACCTCCTTGCCCATGGCGCGCAGGCAGAGGCCCATCGCGAGCGTGCTGCCGAGGGCGTCGCCATCCGGCCGGAAATGGCTCATGACGACGAAGCGCCGGCGGCTGCGCAGGAGGTCGCCGATCTCGGCGAAGGTGCAGTTAAGGCTCATCGTCTTCCACCTTCTGCGCTTTCTCTTCGCGCGGGTGCTCGTACAGGATCTCGTCGTCGAGCGGCTGCGGGTCGTCCGGAATGTCGAGCGTCTCCAGAACGTTCAGGACGCGGTCGCCGCGCTCGATCGTGTCGTCGAGATTGAAGTGCAGCCGCGGCGTATGCTTGAGGACGACGCGCTTCGCGAGCTCCTGTTGCAACCCGATGCGGCCATCGTGCAACTGCGCCATCGCGGCCCGCTGCTCGTCGGGGGTGCCGATGATGCTGACGAAGACGTGCGCCTGCTTGAGGTCGGGCGTGATGTCGACCTGCTGCACGGTGACGAGCTTTGCGGAGAAGGTGAATTCGCGGAGGAGCAATTCGCCAAGCTCGCGCTTCATCACCTCGTTCACTCGATCAAGACGGTGTTTCATGGATGGGTACTGCTGAATCGCCTGAGGGGCGTGCGGAGGAGGTGAAGGGCGCTTCGCGATCCACGAAATACACGAAAGACACGAAAAAGGGGAAGGCTGCAGGGGCCAACGAATGACGCGAATTGGAACGAATGGGGACGGGATTGAATTCTGGTTCCCAAAGTTAGCGAAGCGCTTTGGGAACCTCCGCTGCAGCGAAACTTGGTTTCCCGTGATGCGATGCCTTTCGTCAAATGGTGAAGCGACCGCCGCGCAAGTTCGAGCGTGTTTGGAAACAGAGTTTCGGCGGCGGCTGCGTTCCCAAAGCGCTTCGCTAACTTTGGGAACGAGAGGAGACGAGGTGGGACGAGAGGAGACGTGTGGGGACGTGTGGGGACGTGAGGAGCGGAGCCGGCCTGCAGAGATTCGTGCCGATTCGTGTGATTCGTAGGCAAATGCAGCCTTCCGGCCCATTTTTCGTGTCTTTCGTGTCTTTCGTGGACCAGCGAAGCGCCCTTCCGGCTGGCAGCGCCGGTTACAGCTTTTGCGCGACTTTTTCGAGGGTGTAACACTCGATGACGTCGCCGACTTCGTAGTCGTTGAAATCGCCGAGCTTGATGCCGCACTCGAGGCCGTTGCGCACTTCTTTGACGTCTTCGGTGAAGCGGCGCAGGGTGGCGAGGCCGCCGTCGTAGATCGGTTGTTTGCCGCGCAGGACGCGGGCGCGGCCGGTGCGGAGGATGCGGCCATCGGTGACGGCGCAGCCGGCGACGAGGCCGCGGGAGAGCTCGAAGACCTGCTTGACCAGCGCGTGGCCGATGACGCTTTCGCGCGACTCGGGGTCGAGCAGGCCGGCCATCGCTTCTTTCACCTGGTCGATCAGCTCGTAGATGATGGAGTAGAGTTTGATCTGCACCCCTTCGCGCCGGGCGGCGACGGCGGCGGACGACTCGGTCTTGACGTTGAAGCCGACGACGATCGCGCCGGACGCGGCGGCGAGCAGGACATCGCTCTCGCTGATCGGGCCGACGGCGGCGTGGACAAAATGAAGGTCGATCTTCTTGCTGTCGATCTGGTTGAGCGCGGTGCTGACCGCCTCCAACGAACCCTGCACGTCGGTCTTGAGGATGATGTCGATCACCTTGTGCGCGTCCTGGGCGAGACTGGCGAACAGGTTCTCGAGCCTGGGCCGCTCGGGCGCGGCGAGCTTGCTGAGGCGCTGCTTGTTGAGCCGCTCCTCGCTGAGCGTGGTCGCCGAGCGTTCGTCGTCCATGACGAGGAATTCGTCGCCCGCATTCGGCAGCCCGGAGAAGCCGAGCACCTTGCACGGGGTGGACGGACCGGCTTCCTTCAGCCGCTGGCCGGCGTCGCCGATGAGCGATTTCACCTTGCCGCTGAAGTGTCCGCAAATGAACGCGTCGCCGACCTCGAGCAGGCCGGTCTTGACGATGATGGTGGCGGTCGGGCCGCGGCCCTGCTCCACCTGCGCCTCAATGACGGTGCCGCGCGCCGGGCCGTGAAACGGCGCCTTCAGTTCGGAAACCTCGGCGACGACGAGGATGTTCTTCAGCAACTCGTCGATCCCGAGGCCCTTCGGCGCGGAGACCGGGACCACCGGCGTTTCGCCGCCCCAATCTTCGGGCTGGAGACCCTTCTCCTGGAGTTGGCCCTTGACGCGGTCGATGTTCGCGCCGGGGACGTCGGTCTTGGTAATGGCGACGATGATCTGCACCTTCGCGGCGCGGGCGTGGGCCAGCGCTTCCAAGGTCTGCGGCATCAGGCCGTCATCCGCGGCGACAACGAGGACCACGATATCGGTGACATTCGCGCCGCGCGCCCGCATGGCGGTGAAGGCCGCGTGGCCGGGGGTATCGAGGAAAGTGATGTTGTGGCCGTCGCGATTGACCGAATACGCGCCGATGTGCTGGGTGATCCCGCCGGCTTCGCCCGCCGCGACTTTCGCCTTGCGGATGGCGTCCATCAGCGTCGTCTTGCCATGGTCGACGTGGCCCATGAAGGTCACGATCGGCGCGCGCAGCTCGATCTCGTCTTTGGTCGGCGGCGGCGGTGGCGGCGGGGCGACCGGCGCCGGCTTCAGCTCCTTGTGGACGCCCCCGCCTTTCTCGCGCTTCTCGCGCTCGAAGACGAAGCCGTGGATCTCGCAAACCTTCGACGCGATCTCCGGCTCGATCGACTGGTTGACGTTGACGAGGATGTTCAGCTTCAGCAGGTCGCCCAGGACCTGGAACGGCTTCAGCCCGAGCGCCGTGGCGAGCTCGCGCACGATGATCGGCGGCTTGAGATGGACGACCTTCTCGTTCTTGACCTCTTCCTCGACGACGGGCTCCGGCTCGACGACCGCCACGGGCTCGGGCTCGGGCACCACCGTCGGCTCGGGTTCCGGCTCCGGCGCTTTCGGCGGCTCGGGCTTGAGGATCTGGGAGATGGCCGAGAGCGGCTTGAAACCCTTGATGCCGGGGACCGGGGGCCGGCGGACGGGCTTCGGCTTCTCGTCGATGAGCGAGACGGCCTCCTTGGGGACGGGTGGCGGGACGGGCGCCGGCGCCTCCGCTTTCTCTTTCTTGGCGGCGGATTCGCGTTCAGCAGTCGCGTTCTTGCTCGCCAGACCCGCCTTGGTCGGCGTGATCTTGCGGGGAGTCGTTCGGTTTGGAGTCTTGGTGGCCATGCAGTGGGCGGAGAGTTTTCATCGGCTCCTAACGGCTGGAGCCTGCGGTTTTTTGCGAGTCCTGCAACGCGGCGGCGTGGATTTTTTCCGCCTCGTCCAGCTCACAGCCGAGCACGTCGGCGATATCTTGCGCGTCGACGCTGGCGACCACTTCCGCGGTCGTCATGCCGGCGGTCATCAGCAGGCGGGCCTTCTCGGCCGGCACCTTCAGCGCCGCGGCGAGGGTGTTGACCCCGCGCTCGACGTTGTTCTCGAAAGCTTCCTTCGCGGACTGGTCTTTCTCGATGCTGACTTCCCAGCCCGTCAGGCGCATCGTCAGGCGCGCATTCTGGCCGCGCTTGCCGATCGCCAGCGAGAGCTGGTCCTCGTCGACCTTAATATGCACGACTTTCTTCTGCTCGTCGAGCGCGAGGCTTTTCACCTTCGCGGGTTTGAGCGCCTCGAGCACGAATTCCTTCACGTCCGCACTCCAGCGGATGATGTCGACCTTCTCGTTGTTGAGCTCGCGGACGATGTTCTTCACGCGCGAGCCTTTCATCCCGACGCAGGCGCCCACCGGGTCGACCTTCTCGTTGGGGCTCCAGACCGCGATCTTCGTGCGGAAGCCGGCTTCGCGCGCGATCCCGCGGATTTCCACCGTGCGATCGGCGATCTCGCTCACCTCGGTCTCGAAGAGCCGGCGGACGAAATTCGGGTGCGAACGCGAGAGGATGATCTCCGGGCCGCGCGCGCCGTTTTCCACCGCCACCACGTAGGTGCGGATGCGGTCGCCGACGTTGTAATCCTCCGTCTGCACGCGCTCGCGGGCGGGCATCAGCGCCTCGAATTTGCCGAGATCGATGATGACATCCGAGCGCTCGAAGCGCCGCACGGTGCCCGAGACGATCTCGCCGGCGCGGTCCTTGAACTCGTCGTAAATCATCTCCTTCTCCGCCTGGCGGATGCGCTGCATGATCGCCTGCTTGGCCGTCTGCGCCGCGATGCGGCCGAAATCCTTGGGCGTGACCTGGACGTCGATTTCTTCGCCGAGCTGCACACCGGGCTTGATTTTGCCGGCAGCGGTGAGACTGATCTCGTCGTGTTTGTTCGTCACCTTGTCGACCACGATGAGCTTCGCCACGGCGCTGATCTCACCCGTCTTCGGCTCGATATGGACGCGCATCTCCCGCGCCGCGCCCACCGCCTTGCGGGCAGCGGACAACACGGCTCCGTTGATCGCCTCCAAAAGCACCTCTTTCTTGATGCCCTTGTCGCGCTCAAAAAAATCGAGGACGGCTAGAATTTCGCTGTTCATATAATTCGCGCCATCAGGGGACAAAAAAAGTGGGTTTTGTGGACCCACTGGTCTTGGTCTGCTGGCGGTCAAAGCGAGAAGATAGCGCCCGGCGGGCCGGAGTCAAGTGCCACCCTGCGGCGCCCTTCGTGTTTTCCCGACGAGTGGAGCGGCCGCTGAAGGCTCGGAAAGTATGCGTGGCTCACATGGTCATCGGTCCCTGCAGTGCGGTCGGGGCCGTCTACTTCGGCGAGACCTTCACGTAGATTTCCTCGGGCGCGCTCTCGAAGTACTTGAAGAGCGCCGGGCAGAGCCAGCCCTCGATGCCGCGTTCGGGCCACCGGTACCAGTGGCCGCCGTGCTCGGGGCGGTCCAGGGTGAAGCGCGCGGTGAAGCCGGGAAAGGGCTGCGGCGCGAAGACCAGCTTGAAGCCGCCGGCGGCGTCCAGGATGTCGGCGGTCAGGATATCGATGATGTCATCGGCGCCGCTGACGAACGGCTCCTGGCAGAGGCCGACCGCCGGGTCGTCGAAGACCCAGAAGCCGCTGAATTTGTACGGGGCGATGGCGAAGAGGGCGTTCATGGTTGCGGATCAGCATACCGCAATTTCGCGTTCCGCAAACGCGCGGGCGTGGTTAGTTTCGCCAGATTCCTCTCATGAAAATCGCCCTCCTCTCCCTCCTAACGCTCGCGCTTGCTCTTCCGCCGGCCCGCGCGCAAGGCCCGGCCACTCCTCCCACCGCCGCCGAGCTTTTCGGTCCGCGCAATCTTCACGCGTGGTGCGTCGTTCCTTTTGACGCGAAGAAGCGCGGGCCGGAGGAGCGCGCGGCCATGCTGGAAAAGCTCGGCTTCAAGCGCTTCGTCTACGACTGGCGCGGCAAGGACATCCCGACTTTCGACGAGGAGATCGAGGCGATGAAGAAGCACGGGATCGAGGTCACCGCCTGGTGGTCGCCGACCAGCGCCAAGGACAAGGTGCTCCAGACGACGCTTGAGGTTTTCAAACGGCAGAATGTGCATCCGCAGCTCTGGGTGATGGGCGGCGGCGCCCCGACGAAGACCCCGGAGGAGCAGCAGCAGCGGGTCGAGGGCGAAGCCAATCGCATCCACGAAATCGTCGAGCTCGCCCAGCCGTACGGCTGCCCGGTGGAGCTGTACAATCACAACGGGTGGTTCGGTCAGCCCGACAACGAAGTCGCGGTCATCGAGCAGCTCAAGAAGCTCGGCGTCGCCGGCGTCGGCATGGTCTACAACTTCAGCCACGGGCACGAGGACATCGCCGACTTCCCCGCGATTTGGAAACGCATCAAGCCGTATGTCGTTGCGGTCAACATCACCGGCATGGGCAAAAACGGCAACCGCCTCATCCCGCCGTCGCAAGGCGACAAGGAGCTGGACATGATGCGGACGATCCTCGAGAGCGGCTGGCGCGGTCCGGTCGGGTTGATCGCGGAGCAGGGGGGCGACGCCGAGGTCACCTTGCGCAACGGCCTCGAAGGGACCGCTTGGCTGGCGAAAGAGCTGACGAAGCCAGGCTCGGGCGGCGAGCGGCCGAACTTCGGCGGGGAGAAGCCGTAGTGGATTAAACATCGCCGGGCAGCCGCCGGCTGGCGAGAATGCGAAAACGCAATTCGCATGGAATCCCCTCTCTCCGCGAATCCGCTGGTCGTCTGGCTGCGCCGTGCGCAGGCGCGGCATTCTTATTGGCTGACGCGCTTTCTGATTCTGCGGCTGCTGGGGCTGGTTTATTTCGCGGCGTTTGTCTCGCTGGCGGTGCAGGTGCTGCCTTTGCTCGGCTCCCATGGGCTGCTGCCGGCGCAGGATTATCTGGTCGGCGTGCAGAGGCATCTGGGCTCATGGATCGAGGGCCTGCTCGCGCTCCCGAGTTTGTTCTGGTTCGGAATCTCCGACGGCGCGCTGACGACTCTCGCCTGGGCCGGCGCGGCGCTCTCGCTGGTCGTGATGCTCGGCTACGCGAATGTGCCGATCATGGCGGTGCTTTGGCTGCTCTACAGCTCGTTCGTGAACATCGGGCAGGAGTGGTACGCGTATGGCTGGGAGATTCAGCTCCTCGAGATCGGGTTCTTGGCGATGTTTCTCTGCCCGCTGCTCGACGGGCGGCCCTTTCCCAAGCGGCCGCCGCCGGTGCTGATCCTGTGGCTTTTCCGGTGGCTGTCGTTTCGCATCATGCTCGGCGCGGGGCTCATCAAGTGGCACGGCGACTCGTGCTGGCGCGACCTGACCTGCCTCGATTTCCATTACGAAACGCAGCCGATCCCGAATCCGCTCTCGCGCTGGTTTCACTTTCATCCGCCGTGGCTGCATCGCGTGGAGACCGCATGGAATCATGTCGTCGAGCTCGGCGTCCCGTGGTTTGCGTTCGGACCGCGGCCCGTGCGCCATGTCGCCGGCGTGCTGTTCGTGAGCTTCCAAGTCTTCCTCATTTTCAGTGGGAATCTCTCCTTCCTCAACTGGCTCACGATCGTCCCGATGCTGGCGTGCTTCGACGATTCTTTGCTCGCGAAAGTGCTGCCGAAAGCGCTCGTTGCCCGCGCGCGGCGCGCCGCGGAGAACAACCCTCCGACGCCGCCGCAGGAAGTGCTCTCGGTCGTTTATGCGGTGATCGTCGCGTTGTTAAGCATCGCGCCGATGCTGAACCTGATCTCCGACCATCAGGTGATGAACGACTCGTTCGACCGGCTCCACTTGGTGAACACCTACGGCGCCTTCGGCGTGGTCGGGCGCGAGCGGCGCGAGATCATCTTTGAAGGGACGACGGACGAGACGCCGGACGACCATACGGTCTGGCGCGCCTATGAATTCCCGTTCAAGCCCGGCGATCCGACGCGGACGCCCGGGGTGATCGCGCCCTTTCAGCCGCGCCTCGATTGGGCGATCTGGTTCGCGGCGATGTCGACGCCGAACAACTATCCGTGGACGCTCCACTTCGTTTGGAAGCTGCTGCAAAACGACGCCGGCACGCTCAGCCTGCTCGCGAACAATCCGTTTCCCGGCGAGCCGCCGCGCTACATCCGGGCGCAGCTTTACCGGTACCGCTTCGCCCAGCCTGGCAATCCCGCCGGCCGCTACTGGGAGCGGGAGTTGCTCGGGCCGTGGCTGCCGCCGCTTTCGGCGTCGGATCCAGTGTGGCAGGACGTGCGGAGGGTTTACGGATGGGCCAGGTGATGCCGCGGAGCGGCTTTGACCGAATGTACTACTGCTTTGCAGTATCTTGTTTTTTCGCGAAGAAGATTCTGGCGAGTGGCGCGGGCTTGGCGAAGTGGCTCACGTTGTCCTCAACGTGAAGCCAAACTTCCGCGCGGAAGGGTCGATTCACGTTGAGGACAACGTGAGCCACGTTGCGGCTCCGCCGCGCTCTACACATGCTTTTGGGTCGCTCCGCGCAACGAAGGCTCGCGCAATCATCAACCTCCCTATTCAATCTCCGCGGCTCCACCCCTTATGAACACCTCCCGGTTCGTCTCCCTCGGCGCGGCGATACTTTTTCTACTGAACCCATCGCTGCCCACCCACGCCGCGCCGGCCGACTGGCAGATCCCGGAAAAGGAAATCCCCGCGCAGCTCAAGCCGTGGCAATCGTGGGTGACGTGGGATGAGAAGCACCGGCTCTGCCCCACGCCCTACTCGGACGGGACGCGCCATCGTTGCTTCTGGCCGTCGCGGCTCGCCTTGCAGGCCGAGCGCGCCGGCGGGAAGTTCGAGCTCACGGTCACCGTCTTTCACGAGACCTGGGTGCCGCTGCCGGGCGGGCTTGACGTCTGGCCGGTCGACGTGAAAGCCAACGGCAACACGATCTCGGTCCTCCCGCACGAGAACAGCCCGTCGGTCAAACTCGACGCGGGCACGATCAAACTCGAGGGGGCGTTTCACTGGACGGAGATTCCGCAGAAGATCCTGCTGCCGCAAACGATCGGCATTGTCGCGCTGACGGTCGACGGACAGCCCGTCGAGGCGCCGGTGTGGGACGCGTACGGCTTTCTCTGGCTGAAGCGCGACGGCTCGACCGAGGAGGCGGACAAGAACTTCCTCGAGGTGAAATTCTACGGGGTGATCGAGGACGGGATCCCGCTCTGGCTGCGGCTGGAGTTGGAGCTGACCGTCGCCGGGAAGAGCAGGGAGGAGGAGTTCGGGAACATCCTGCCGGAGGGGTGGAAGCTCGCCTCGGTGGAGAGCCAGTTGCCGGTCGCGGTGGATGACGCGGGCCGCATGAAAGCGCAGGTGCGGGCGGGCAAATGGACCGTGCACGCCGACGCCTTCCGGCTGGACCACCCGAAGGAGATTCGCTTTGCCGCGGGGACCAAACCGGCGACGGCCGAGGCGTTGATCGCCTTTCGCGCGCAGCCGGACTTTCGCGTCGTGGAAGTCACGGGCGTGCCGCCGGTCGACATTTCGCAGGTCAACTTCCCCGGCCAATGGCACGATCTGCCGGTCTACCGCTGGGAGACGGCGGGGAGCTTCCAGCTCGAGGAGCGGATGCGCGGCATGGGCGAACAGAAGGTCGCCGGGCTGCGGATCGAGCGCGAGCTCTGGCTCGACGAAAACGGCCGCGGCCTCACCTTCCGCGACCGCATCTCGGGCGCGATGCAAAAGACCTGGCGGCTCGACGCCGCGGCGGGCGAGGAACTCGGGGCCGTGCGCGCCGGCGGCGAGAACCAGCTCCTGACGCAGAATCCGCAGACCGGCGCCCCCGGCGTGGAGATTCGCACGCGCAATCTCGACCTCGAGGCGACCGGCCGCCTGCCGCGCGCCGGCGGGCTCTCCGCGACCGGCTGGCGCTCCGACGCCGACGAGCTCCATGGCCGGCTCAACCTCCCGCCCGGCTGGCGGCTCTTCGCGATGTTCGGCGTCGATTCCGTGCAAGGCGACTGGCTCACCGCCTGGACGCTGCTCGATCTTTTCCTGCTCCTCGTCTTCACCCTCGCCGTCTTCCGCCTCTGGGGCCTTGGCGCGGCGGTGCTCGCCTTCTTCGCCTTCGGCCTCGCGTATCACGAACCGGGAGCGCCGCGTTATCTCTGGCTCGCGCTGCTCGTGCCGCTCGCCTTGCAACGCGTGGTGACGGAGGGCCGCGGCGCGCGCTTCGTGCGGGGGACGAAGTGGATCGCGCTCGCCTTGTTCATTCTCGCCTTCGTGCCGTTCCTCGGCCGGCAGGTCCAGCAGGCGCTCTACCCGCAATTGGAGGACGTGACCATGGGTGGCCGGCCCGATCTTTTCGAATTCCTGGGCGCTACCAAAACGGTCTCGTCTATGGCTGAAGATTCCGATTACGCGCCAGCCGGCGCGGCGACGGCGGCGGGCGATTTGCCCCCGCCCATGGAGGCGAGTCAGACGAGCGCCATCCAGCGGAAGCTCAACACCATCATCATCCCGAAGCTCGAGTTCCGCGAAGCGTCGATCCGGGAGGCGATCGATTTTCTGGCGCAAAAGGCGCGCACGCTCGACCCGGAAGGGCGCGGTGTGAACATCGTTCTCCGCTTGGACGAAGGCGTCGGCGGCGGCGCGCCTGCACCGCCCGCCGCGGGGGTCATCCCGGGACTCGTCGCGCCTCCCGGCGCGCCGGCCATGATCCCATCCGTCGATCCCAATGAAGCGCGCATCACCATCTCGCTGACCAACGTCCCGCTCGGCGAAGCGCTGCGCTACGTCACCAACCTCGCCGGCCTCAAGTTCAAGGTCGAGACGTATGCCGTCTCCGTGGTGCCGCTCTCGACACCGATCGACACCCTCGTGACGAAGGAATGGAAGGTGCCGCCGGGCTTCCTCTCGGCTTCTCCCAGCACCGGCGGGCCTGATGATGCCCTGCTTCCGCCCGGAGGCGCGGACGCGACCAGGGGTGGATCGGGCATCGCCCGGCGGCTCGAGGCGAGGGACTATCTCACCGCCGCGGGTATCACCTTTCCGCCCGGCAGCTCGGCGATTTTCCTTCCGAGCAGCAGCCGGCTGATCGTAAAAAACACGCAGGAGAATCTCGATCAAATCGACGTTATCGTCGAGCCCGTGTCGGCCCGAGATCCCATCCCCGGCCTGGTCGAGCCGGCCGCACCGGGCGAGGCAATCAAAGTGAACCTTCCCCCTCGCTACGTCAGCGAGAACCTCAGTTACGACCCGAAGGCCCGCATTCAGACCGGCCCCGGCGTGCCGGAGTGGAGCTGGCGCACCGTGACCTTCGGCTGGAACGGGCCGGTCGCCGCGACGCAACAAGTAAAACCGTGGCTCATCTCGCGGACCCTCGAGCGCGTGCTGACCGCGCTGCGCATCGTCCTGCTCCTCGCGCTCGCCGCGGTGCTGCTGGGCAATCGCCGGCTTGATCTCAAGGTTTTCCGTCGCTTCCGCAAGTCCGCGGTGTTGGCGGTGCTCCTCGGCCTCTCCACCGGCGCCTCCGCGCAAGCGCCCATTCCCGAGGCCCAGCTGCTGGACAAACTGCGCACGCGGATCATGGAGCAGTCCGACGCCTTTCCCACCGCGGCCGACATCCCGTTTGCCACGCTCACCGTGAGCGAGCGCAAGGTGGCCATGGACGTCGAGATCCACGCCGCGGAGCGTGTCGCCGTGCCGCTGCCGGGCCGCCTCCCCACCTGGTCGCCGGTCACCATCGCGATCGATGACCAGCCCGCGCCGGCGCTCCGCCGCGACGATGCCTACCTCTGGGTTCTGGTCGAGCCCGGCGTCCACCGCGTGCACGCCGAGGGTTCGCTCGCGCATCTCACCGAGTGGGACTGGACGTTCGTGCTCGCGCCGCATCGGGTCAAAATCGAGGCGCCGGACTGGACGGTCACCGGCGTCAAGCCGACCGGCGTTCCCGAGGCGCAGATCCTTTTCTCCCGCAAACAAAAGGCCGCCACCACCGCGGCCTACGACCAGCAGGAGACGCAGGCGATCGCGCAGATCGAGCGCACCCTCGAGCTCGGGCTGGTCTGGCAGACGCACAACATCGTCCTGCGCCTCTCGCCGCTCGGCAAGGCCGTGGCGTTGCGCGTGCCGCTGCTGCCGGGCGAAAGCGTCTACACGCCCGGCGCGATCGTGCGCGACGGCTTCATCGAAGTGCGACTCGGCGCACAGGATCAATCCTACCATTGGGAAAGCGGCCTGGCGGTCGCCCCGAAACTCAAGCTCGCGACGCACGCCGAGGACACTTGGGTCGAGCACTGGCACCTGGTCGCTTCGCCCGTCTGGAATGTGACGCTCACCGGCCTCCCGCCGATCTTCGAGCCGGGCCGCACGGAGCTCGAGCCCGTCTGGCGGCCGTGGCCCGGGGAAGGGATCGAGCTCGCGCTCAGCCGGCCCATTGCGCTCGCCGGCGCCACGGTGACGATCGACCGCGCGCAGCACGAGATCAGCCTCGGGCAGCGGCAGCGCACTTCCACGCTCGCGCTCTCCATCCGCTGCACGCTCGGCGAGGATTTCCTCGTGGAGTTGCCGGCCGAGTCCGAGATCACGGCGCTCACCCGGAACAGGCAGGCGCTCCCCGTGCGCAAAGACGGGCGCAAACTCATCATCCCGCTGCGGCCCGGCGCACAGCGGATCGTCATCGAGTGGAAAACCAACGTCGCCCTCGGCGCCCTCGCGCCGGCCGACGAGGTGCGGCTGCCGGTCGAGTGCGCGAACATCCACACCGTGCTCCACGTGCCGGAAAACCGCTGGGTGCTCGGCGCCGCGGGACCGACGCGCGGCCCGGCTGTGCGCTTCTGGGGCATCCTCATCCTCTCGCTCATCGCCGCGATCGCGCTCGGCCGCCCCGCCGCTTCGCCGCTCCGTCCGCTCGAGTGGATGCTGCTCGCCATCGGTCTCACGCAAGTCCCGCTCGTCGCCGCGCTCACCGTCGTCGCGTGGCTTTTCCTGCTCCGTTGGCGCGGCGGCGAATCCTTCCAGCGCCGCGGCTGGATCACGTACGATCTGCTCCAGCTTTTCCTCATCGTCCTCACCGCCGTCGCCCTCGGCATCCTCCTCACCGCCGTGGGCGAAGGGCTGCTCGGCCACCCGGAGATGTTCATCACCGGCAACGCCTCCACGCGCACCGTGCTCCGCTGGTTTCAGGCGCGCAGCGACGGCCTGCTGCCGCGTCCCGTCTTCCTCTCCATCTCCATCTGGTGGTACCGGTTCGCCATGCTCGCCTGGGCCCTCTGGCTCGCCGCCGCCCTCCTCCGCTGGCTGCGGCGCGGCTGGCAGGACATCACGCGAGGGGGGTTCTTCAAGTGGCGGAAGAAGCCGGCGCCGGTCGCGCCACACGCGGCCGGGCCGATGCCGCCCCCGCTGCACGGGCCGGCTTAGAACGGAACACCCCACGTTTGCGGAATCTTCATGAGCCTGCTCACTGAACTAGCCCAACTCGACTTCATGATCGTCGCCGCAGGCTCCGTGATCACGATCGCCCTCGCTGTTCCAGCTTACAAGCGCACCAAGCAAAAGGGCTTTATGCTTTGGATCTTCGCGGCGCTCTTCGGGTTCTATAACAGCGTGTGCCTGCATACCATCGGCGCCGATCAATACCGCTACCCGGCGGGCTACCATTTTGTCCATTACAGCTACCGCATTCTATTCGTGGTCGATGGCGTGCTTGGCACCATTGGGACGATCATGGTCATCAACGGCTATCTCCGATTGTTCGCGGCGACGAGCAAGACGCCGCCCGTCATCCGGGCGGAATGATCCTTGCGCACGCGGCTTTGACTGAGGCGCGGAGTTGCGCGAAGCGCTCCAAAAATGTGTAGAGGCGGCTCTCTTTTCGCTTTAAGCGAAAAGGTGCCGCCTCCAATTCCTTGAGCGTCTCCAGCGAAGGCAGCGCTCAGGAAGGGTCACCCGCTGCTTTGCCTGGACGTTGCATCCGCGACCAACGCGCAAGAAATTGGAGGCGGCGCCTATTCGCTTAGGCTCATAGAGAGCCGCCTCTACACACTCCAACGAGAACTGGCGTACGCTTCACCCGCCGGCGCGAGATCCGCCTCTTGGCTCCGGCTCCGGCGGGTTAAACTCGATTCCGTCCCTCAGCGCCCCTCCGCGAGGAGCCGCTCATGCTCGGCGTAGACTTCCTCCTCGGATATCTTGTGCCCCTTGTCCATGCGCTCCATTGCGGATCGAACCTCTTCGCGCACCGTTGGCTCATCGAGGTGATTGAGGACTGCCAGATATTCCGCCAACGTCAATCGCTCGTCCCGGCTCAACGCCTTCATCTCCTGTTTGATTTCAGCAAGACTCACGACAGAACCTTGCCAGACTTCCCCGCGAAGCGCCAACGAATTCACGATCTGCGGGCGCGACACCCGCGCCCCCGCACAACAGCATTGCCGCCTCCTTCCCGCTCCCTCATCTTTGCCCTTCACGATCCTTCGCATTCCCCCACATGACCGCCTCCACTTCCACTGCCTTTCCCGCCGAGCGCATCCTCATGGGGCCTGGACCGAGCCCGGTGCCGCAGCGCGTGTTGCGTGCCATCGGCGCCCCGACCCTCGGCCATCTCGATCCGCAGTACCTCGCGATCATGGACGAGACCTGCGCGCGGCTGCGCGAGGTCTTCCAGACGAAGAACGCGCTGACCTTTCCCGTCAGCGGCACCGGCATGGCCGGGATGGAGTGCGTCGCCTCGAACCTGATCGAGCCCGGCGACGAGGTCATCGTCGGCGTCAACGGCGTCTTCGGCACGCGCATGAAGGACGTGATGGAACGCTGCGGCGCGACGGTGCATGCGGTCGAGGCGCCGTGGGGCGAGGTGATCCCGCTGGAGCAACTCCAGGCGGCGCTGGCGGAGCACCCGAAGGTAAAGCTCGTCGGCATCGTCCATGCCGAGACGAGCACCGGCGCGCATCAGCCGCTGGAGGGGTTCGCGGACGCGGTGCATGAGCGCGGCGCGCTCTTCGCCGTGGACGCGGTGACCAGCCTCGGCGGCCACGAGCTGCGCGTGGACGACTGGGGCATCGACGCGATTTACAGCGGCACGCAGAAGTGCCTGAGCTGCCCACCGGGCCTCTCGCCCGTGAGCTTCGGCGACCGCGCGCTCGCCTGCATGGACGCGCGCAAAACCAAGGTGCAGTCGTGGTATCTCGACGTCTCGATGCTGCGCAAATACTACACGGGAGGCGGTGGCGGCGGGCGCGTCTACCATCACACCGCGCCGATCAACATGACCTACGCGCTGCACGAGGCGCTCGCCATCGTGCTGGAGGAGGGGCTCGCCACCCGCATCGCGCGGCATGAAACAATGCACCGCCGCCTGCGCGCCGGCCTCGAAGCGATGGGCATCACGTACATCCCGAAGCGCTCGCTGCACACGCTGAACTGCGTCAACATTCCCGCCGGCGCGGACGACGCGGGCACCCGCAAGCGACTGCTGGAGGAGTATGGGATCGAGATCGGCTCCGGCCTCGGCGTGATGGCCGGCAAGGCGTGGCGCATCGGCCTCATGGGCCACGGCGCGAGCGTACGCAACGTCGATCTCCTGCTGGCGGCGTTGAAGGAAATCGTGCGGTAGGTCGCATGTCCGCGGCCGTGCTCCAACGCCTGGCGGCGCTGCTCCCGCCGGGGCGCCTGCTCGAGCGCCCCGAGCATCTCGCCGCCTATGAAAGCGACGGGCTGACGGCCTTTCGCACGCACCCGCTCGCGGTCGTCATTCCCGAGACCGCGGAGGAGGTCGTGGCGCTGGTCCGCTTCTGCCACGCGGAGCGGTTGCCGTTCGTCGCGCGCGGCAGCGGCACCAGCCTCTCGGGCGGATCGCTGCCCGTCGCCGGCGGCATCGTCATCGCGCTCAACCGGCTCAACCGTATCCTGAACCTCGACCCGGAGCAGCGCCTCGCGGTGGTCGAGCCAGGCGTGGTAAATCTGGAGGTGACGGCCGCCGCCGAGGTGCATGGCCTGCACTACGCGCCCGATCCTTCGAGCCAATCCATCTGCACGATCGGTGGCAACGTCGCCTTCAATTCCGGCGGCGCGCATTGCCTGAAGTACGGCATGACGTCGAATCACGTGCTCGGGATCAAGGCCGTGCTCGCGACCGGCGAGGTGGTCGAGTGGGGCGGGCCGAGCCGCGAATCCGTCGGCCCGGACTGGTGCGGCCTCTTCACCGGCAACGAGGGTCTCTTCGGCATCGCGCTCGAGATCACGCTGCAGCTCCTGCCGCGCGCGGAATGTTTCCACACCGTGCTCGCCGGCTATCGCACGCTGGAGCAGGCGGGCGATGCCGTCTCCGCGGTCATCGCCAGCGGGCTGTTGCCGGGCGCGATCGAAATCATGGACGCGCTGGCGCTCGAAGCCGCGGTCGCCGCCGTGCACGCGGAGTACCCGGCCGGTTGCGAAGCGGTGCTCATCGTGGAGCTCGAGGGCCCGCGTGAAGTCGTCGCCGCCGACCGCGAGCGGCTCGACTCGATCATCGCCGCGAGCGCGCCCGTCGAGGCCCGCCCCGCGCGCGACGCCGCCGAGCGCGTCGCCATCTGGAAAGGCCGCAAGAGCGCCTTCAGCGCCGTCGGACGCTTGTCGCCGGACTTCATCGTGCAGGACGGCGTGGTGCCGCGCCGCCGGCTTGGAGAAGCGCTCCGCCGCATCGGCGAAATGTCGCACGCGACCGGCATCCGCGTCGCGAATGTCTTCCACGCCGGTGACGGCAACCTGCACCCGCTCATCCTGTTTAACGGCCGCGAACCGGGCGCGCTCCAACGAGCCGAGGCGCTGGCCGGGCGCATCCTGGAGATGTGCGTGGAAATGGGCGGCTCGATCACCGGCGAGCACGGCGTGGGGGTGGAAAAACGCGACTACCTCTCCGCGATGTTCACGCCGGACGAGATGGACTGTATGGACCGCATCCGCGCCGCCTTCGACCCGCTCCGCATCGCCAATCCCGGCAAGATGTTCCCCGTCGCCGAAGCCCCGGCGCTGCAAACACACGGGTTGCATCCGCTGGAGAAAGCGGGGGTGATTTCGCGGGAATGATCGGCGGGCTACCGCTCGGCGCCCTGCTCGCCAGAATTACCGCTCGCGCAGTTGTTTCGGTGAGGACGGCCCTTTCGGCTGGGAAAGCTTTACGCGTTGATAACCGCGGCTCTTGCCAGACTCGGGATGCGCTTCGAGACCGATGATGGTAATCACGCTTCGGCTCGGCCCATACACCCAGAACAGACGGCCCGCCGCCGGCTTGCGATTTTCGAGGTAGGATTGCCCTACCTTGGTGCCACCATATCGCTTCGTGAGGTCGGAAATCTCATGCGACGCGAGTCCCGGATGCATCGGATTCTCCGCGAGCAAAAGGACGGTCTTGCGAAGCTTTTTCAGCAAGAGCGTTTCGTCGCCGTCGAGCGTGCCGGCCGCCGATTTCTCCAGCAATCGAGTCCAAAGGTCGTCCATTTCCGGCACCCCCATTTCAATCGAGAAAGCCATGCCCGCTCAGTGGCCCTCAAAGTTTCATGGCCGCAAGCTTCTTCAAATCCACGGGTTTGGAGCGCTTGCCCGCGCCAAGGTTTTTGATCGCTGCGTCCATGGCGCGCAACGTCCGCTCGGACACCGGCTCTTCCGCAGGGAGCGGCTGCAAGAGAATCGAGCCATCCTTCCGATGCCGCACGCGAAAACACTCGTGTCCCGCTCCACGAATGGTCACCCGTTTTTTGGAATCCAGACGAGCGTCATATTCTTGTAGCGCGACGGTGGATGGCATGGCGAGACTATCACCCCAAACCTCGGCGGCGTAAAGGCTGCAACGCGAGCAGCGGCCAGTTGACCTGCCCACGGGAAATGGAGAGGATTGGAATTCCATGGCTCCGCCGGCCGACGACGAGATTGACCACAACTGCATGCCACGGCCAGATGGCATGGCAGCCGGCTCCGTGTCCTCGCTTGATTCGTGGGAAAGGAACCTCGCAGCGATGGCCGCCAATCCGGAAATCGAAACGGAACTGCGCCGCATCGAATCGGAGTTTGCCCTCACTGAGATGGACGGACTTGAACAGCCTGATGTGGCTTCGGAATGAGCGCAGTCCTCGCCCCAGAATCGGTGACCGAGCTCGTCGACGCCGTTCGCTCCACGCCGCGCCTGCTTGCGATCGGCGCCGGCACGAAGCCACGTCTTTCCGCGGTCGAGACGGTGAAGCTTTCCACCGCCCGCCTGCGCGGCATCAGCGAATACGATCCGAGTGAGTTCACCTTCACCGCGGCGGCCGGCACTCCCGTCCGCGAGATCGCCGCCGCGCTCGCGGAACGCGGGCAGTATCTGCCGTTCGATCCCATGCTCGTGGACGCCGGCTCCACGCTTGGCGGCACCGTGGCGGCGGGGCTGAGCGGGCCGGGGCGGTTTCGTTTCGGTGGGCTGCGCGACTTCATTCTCGGCGTGCGGTTCGTGGACGGCGCCGGGCGCCTGCTGCGCATGGGTGGCAAGGTCGTGAAAAACGCCGCGGGGTTCGATCTTCCGAAGTTCTTCGTCGGCAGCCTCGGGCGCTTCGGCGTGCTGGCGGACCTGACGTTCAAGGTCTTCCCGCGCCCTGCATCCTCGCTGACCTTGCGGCTCGCGGCCGGGACACTGGAAACCGCCCTAAAGATCCTCACCGAAGCCGCCGGCTCGCGCTTTGAGTTCGACGCGCTGGACGTGGCGCCCGATGAGCCGGGCGTGCTGGCGCGCCTCGCCGGACCCGCGTCGGCGCTTCCAGCGCTCGCGCGCGAAGTCTTCGCGCGTTGGCCCGGTGAGGTGCTGACCGAAGATTTTGCGGAAAGCATCTGGGGCAACTTGCGCGAATTTCGCTGGGCGCATCCCAACACTCCGCTCGTGAAAATCGGCGTTTCTCCGGCCACGGCGACGGCGCTTGGCCATGCCGTGCGGTCGATGGGCGGAGCGCGCTGGCACCTCAGCGCCGGCGGCAATCTCGCGTTCGTTTCGCTGGCCTCGACCGCGCAGACGGGCGAGCTTAACGAGCGTCTGCGAAAGCTTGAACTGGCCGGTGTAATGATGCGTGGCGAGGGGCCGCTGTGGCTCGGATTCGGCTCGCACCGCGTAATCGATCAAGCCGTCAAAGAGGCGCTTGATCCCATGAAGCGCTTTCCTTCACTTTACGCAGACCGCCCCTTCTCATGAATTCCAAGTACCTCGGCGACTCTTACGATCTGGTAAAAGGAAGCTTCATCACGTCGCTTCAGCCGCTTGGTCAGTGGTGGGTTCACCCGATGTTCACGGAGCATTTCACCAAGAAGCAGCTCGATGATTATGAAAAACTTCTGCATGCACCGCTGATCACTCCCGGGTTGGTCCCTTCTGGCCCGCACCGTAAGGCTTTCATCGAGTTGTCCCATCGGCCCGGCAACGTCCTCTTCGATCCTGATACTGGCTTAAGGATGGAAGGTCAAGGCCTCGTGGCGAGCGCTTATCTGCGCGGCGAGGAGCTTCTGAATTGCGCGCGCGCCCGACCCGACGCTTTGACCGCAGTGTTCGACCAGAGTCTGAGCCGCGGGCAGGAAAGGGATGAACTCCAGGCGAAGGTGAACGCTTTGCACGCCAGTGAATTCGCAGCTTTTGCCTATTACTCCCACGCGTGTTTCATCTTCGTGTCTGCCAATCGCGAGCGGCTGGACTTCGCTCGAAGTCTCCTGGTGCAGGCCGGAGTCCCCCAGTGGCGCCTTCTCTGTGCTGCCGCCTGACCTTCCCGTCGAATCAGGTTGTTGACCGAGCTGAGCGGACGCTAATTGCAACCATGGCATCGATGACGGAGATCAAGCGCTACTGCGATGCCGTCGCGGCCGTCTTCAAACCGCAGCGGATCATCCTTTTCGGCTCTTATGCTTATGGAAAACCGACTGCGGATTCGGACGTGGATGTGCTCGTCATCATGCCGAAGTCGCGGCGGGTGAAACGAGATACGGCGGTACAAATCCGCCTCAAGGTGGATGCCGATTTTTCGGTTGATTTGTTGGTCCGCGGAGAGTCGGAGGTTGAACGGCGCGTGCGGGAGGAGGACTTGTTCATGACGCAAATCACGAGCAAGGGGCGGGTCATGTATGAAGCCGTCCAGCGCTGTTGATGCTCCACAAAATCCCAACCGAAACGCTCGGCCCACTCGGCGCCCCGATGACGCACGCGGTGGAGGCTTGCGTGCATTGCGGCTTCTGCCTCGCGGCCTGTCCGACGTATCGAGAGCTGGGGCAGGAGATGGATTCGCCGCGCGGGCGGATCGTGCTGATGAAGGAAGTGCTCGAAGGGACGCTGCCGCTCTCCGCGGTGCAGCCGCACGTGGACCGCTGCCTCGGCTGCCTGGCGTGTGAGCCGGCGTGCCCGAGCGGCGTGCCGTATCGCGATCTCATCAGCCCGTTTCGCGCGTACACGCAGGCGAAGATGCAGCGGTCGTGGAGCGAGAAATTCCGGCGTTTGATTGCGGCGCAGACGATCCCGTTTCCCGCACGCTTTCGCGTCGTAGCGTGGGCGGGGCGCTTTGGGAAAATGCTGCGACCGCTCGTCCCTTCACTGCTGCGGCCGATGCTCGATCTGGTGCCCGACCGGCTCCCGCCGGCGCAGCCCTTGCCCGAAATCACACCTGCGCGCGGAGAGCGCCGTGCGCGCGTCGCGTTGCTGGCGGGCTGCGCGCAGCGGGTGCTCGATCCCGACATCAACACGGCCACGATCGAGGTCCTCACGCGCCACGGGGTGGAGGTGGTGGTGCCCCTGCACCAAGGCTGTTGCGGCGGACTGGCGTGGCACACGGGCGACTTGCGCGCGGCGCAGACCTTTGCGCGGCGCAATCTCGATGCGTTTCCCGCGGACGTGGACGCGATCCTCACCAATGCCGCCGGCTGCGGCTCCGCGATGCACGAATATCACCTCGTGCTCCGTGGGACCCCGGACGAAGTACGCGCGGAGTCGTTTCGCAAGCGCGTGCTCGATGTCAGCGTTTTCCTCCTGCGACTCGGTCTGCGTGAACACCCGGCGGGCGACGGGCCGCGCAAGATCGCGTATCACGATGCCTGCCATCTCGCACACGCGCAAGGCGTCCATCGCGAGCCGCGCGAGCTGCTGCGAAGCATCCCCGGCGTGGTCTTGTGCGAGTTGGCGAATGCCCAGATCTGCTGCGGCAGCGCCGGCACGTACAACCTGGATCAGCCGGAGATCGCCGCCTCGCTCGGCGAGAAAAAGGCGCGCGCGGTCATTGCGACCGGCGCCGAGGTCGTGGCCTCGGGGAACATCGGATGCCTCACGCAACTGCGCGCGCATCTGGCGAGACTCGGGTCGCCGATCCAGGTCCGCCACACCATGCAAGTGCTGCGCGACGCCTACGCGGGCGATCGCTGAAACGCTTGCGCCCTGGGAACGCCAATCTCCTGATTGGCGAGCTTCTGGCCGCTGCGAGACTGTGATGCGCATCTCGCCAATCGGGAGATTGGCGTTCCCAGGACCTTGCGGCGGATCGACGCGCCTTTGAACATTCATTGCAGTGCCTCCGCTACGGCGCTCCGCGCCTCAAATCGTTCTCTCCAGTCCAGTCTCGTCGAAAGGGCGACGGGTTTGATGTCGCCCATCCGCATTCCGTCAGAAACGAGGATTTGACAGAACGTTCCGTAAGCCTGTGCGCGTAGATTTACACAGCAGAGCAGGCCGAGCTGACCGAGATCGCGGCAAAGCGCGTAGTGGGGATTCTTTCTCAGCGAGCGATCCAGCGCTTCATCGAAACCGGTCGGCGCCGGACCTTCGATGAAGAGCGCGTACCGCCATGGTCCGGGCGAAGTTTGCTCCGGCGCGAGCATGCTGAAACGAGACGGCCCGCCGACGGCTGACCACGCCTCTTGCAGGGCAGTGGTTACGAAGCTTTCACTCAGCTTCTCCCCGCACAGGTCGGAGACGCCGGCGCCGCGGCCGAGGAAACGGAGCGAAGGCGTGGCCGCGACCCAGCCGTCGACTTCGACCAGGTCGCCCAGCCGATAGCGCCAGAGCCCGCCCGCGGTGGTGACGATGACGCTGTAGGTTTCACCGGCCTGCAGATCGTGCGCGAGGTGCAGCTTTCCAGTCGCGTCCTCGAATTCGAAGAAGTGCGAGGTCACGGCGAGCGGATGGCGTTGCTGAAAGGGAATCGTCACGAATGCCTCGGTCGCGAGCAACCCTTTCGCCTGCCCCCGCACGCCCGGCAGCCTCGCTTGCAGCTCCGTGAGCGCGAGCGCGGCCTGCCCGTCTCCCCAGCAACTCACGAAGCGCCACGCCGGCCAGAGCGCGGTGGGCGCGACGGGGCCGAGCCTGCGCAACTCGGCGGCGCGTTGCGGCTGGGGAGGGGCGGCCAGGGCGCGCCGCACTTCGGGCGGTAGCGAGCCGGCGCCGCGGCATCCTCCGCGTTCGATGTCTTGCAGCAACGCGTCCCAGCATGCGGGCAACGCATCGAGCATCAGCATGAGGAAGGACGGGTGCCAGACGGAGACAAGCCGCAGCTCGCGCGTGCGCAGCAGGCAGAGGAGCGTGAGGTAGCGAAACTCCTCGAATTCGGTGACGAGGCGCAAGGCGGCGGGGACCGCCATCGCGGCTTCCACGAGCCGCCGGCGCACGCCGCCGAGATACGCGCTGTCGTCGTCGAAGCCGATCGGGACGGCGGAAGCGGTTGCGTCGTCCGCGGGAATGGCGGGCGAGATGGACCAGTACGACGGGCCTCGGAAGCACGCGGGATTCGTGCGGGCGAGGTCGACCATCCACGGGCCGATCGCGGCGTTGAATTCGCGTTGGAGCACAGCGGTGAAGGGGATGAGCTTGCGGGCGCCGGAGGAGCCGCTGGTCGGCACAAAGCGCGTCACCGGCCCGTGGGTGAGAACGCCGCGCTCGCCGTGTTTGATTCGTGCGATCCAAGGCGCGAGATCGTCGTAATCGACGAGCGGCACCCGCTCGCGAAACTGCTCATCGCTGCCGATTTCATCGAAGCGCCACGCGCGGCCATAGGCCGTGGCGGCATTCGCGCGCAGGAGCCGGAGCAAGTGACGGCGCTGCGTTTCCGCGGGATTTGCCAGCGCGTGTCGAAAGCGCTGCCAGGCGGGCAGGCTCGCGGCGAGCCATGCACCGTTCGCGAGCGCGGCGAGGGGCTTCATCGCGGCGGCGCGCCGACCATGCGCCGGCCGGCGGGCGTGAGATTGGCGGCGCTGATCTCGGTCAGGCACGCCAGTTCGTCCCCGGCGGCGTGGCCCGGATTGCGCGCGAGGAAAAATGCGACGTGCGGGTCGGCGGTGCGGCCTGGCGGCAGGGCGTGCACCGCGCCCCGCAGTCGCTGCGGATGCGGAAAGCGCACGAGACCCGACGCGGGTTGATAGAGCGAGCCATACTGCGCAGCCGCGAGATGATCGAGGAGACGCTGACCTGCGGGTGGCGCAGTGGCGTCGAAGTGTGGATGGAATTCGCGCCAGAAGACCGGCAGGAAACGGTACGTGCGAAAGCCACTCGTGAGGAGGAGCCAAAAGCAGCGCCGCGCCGGCCATTCCTCGCGCAACGCATTCACCGCATGTATCCAAGTGCGCGCGAGCGCGGGCGATTTCCAGCCCTCGGGATCGACGATCGTGTCGCCCGAATAAATGGCGGTCAGCGGCTCGCCCTCGAACTCGCTTGGCGTGACGAGGAGCGTCGAGAACCCGACCAGGCGGCCGGCGTCTTCGATTTCGATGACCCAGTTTTTCTCCGCGAGATCGCGTTCGAATTGCGTGCGCGTCACCCCATCGAAATGGCGTGCGAGGAGCGCGAACATCTCGCCGCGCCGTCGGGCGTCCAGCTCCGCGCGCGGACGCAATCCCCGCACCGTAGGAGGGTGGGAGGGTTTCATCACGCGCGGCGATCTTTGGGATGCGTGGTGAAAGTCACCGTGGTCCGCACAGTCCTCTGTGCGGTTCGGCGGCTGAGCCGCTGTCGGGTCGCACGCCGCACAGGGCCTGCGCGGACCACGGTGCTGCGAATGCCGGAGCCGCCGGGGGATAACGGAAGACATGCGGTCATCATAGGAAGGCGACTTCAGGCAGGCATGGCAGCGAGGAATCGAACGGCACACGGCTCGCTGGCTCAGGCCAGTCGACACGATAAAGCCGGCTCTGCCAGGTTTGCGTCGTGAAAGCGCGCCGCAGCGCTGGCAGCCGCGGATCGCTCGCGGGCAGAGCGAGCGTCACGAATTCCAAGCCACGCGCCGCGGCTTGTGGAAAGAATGCTGCGACAAGGTCCGGCAACAGCGGGTCCGCGTCGCGCGCGAGGGCCAAGGGCGAGAGGAAGGCATGCGCCAGGGCCGCGCTGGCCGGCGGCAGGCGCGGCGTGTCGAACAACCGGCTCGCCGCGTTCATCCACGGGCGCAGCACGGCGAGCCGCCGGCTGTAGCCGCGAATGACCGTCTGCCGAAAGGCCCGCTGGTCCCACAAGGCACCGCACGCCACGAGTGCACCGCCATCCTTCACGAGCGAAAAGTCGCGCAACGGCAGCCCGTGCCTTTCCAACCCGGTCAGCATTTCCGCCGACCACACGGCCGCCAACTGATGGCGGCGCGCGTGCTCATTGAGCAGGCGCACGATCTCGGGAATATCTTCAGCCGTCGCCGGCTGGACGCGCAGCGCCGGCGCGCGGGGGTGCCTCGGGACGGCGATGAGCACGGTGGCGAGATCGGCGAGATAGCTATATCGCGGCAGGCCGCGCACGCCGCGCTCCAGCAGCCGCCGCGCGCGTTCGTTGTCCGCGGCGATGCTGGTGAAATGAAGCTCGACCGCGGGGTCGCGCTGCTCCGCGAAGAAGCGGTAACCGTCGCGCAACAGCGCGAAACGCCCATGTGCAGCGGCGTCGAGACGAAGCTCGGCGAGGTAGCCGACGCGCGTGGCGCGGCCGTTCACCCAAGCCAGGCGCGTCGAGCAGCGGCCCATGCAAATCACGCGCTCATTTTCCACCGCGACGATCGTCTCGTCTCCCGCGCCCGCGAGGTCGGCGCCGCGAAAATAGTCCGGTTCGCGCTCCAGCGTGAGGCTGATCGCGCCGGGCATCGGGTTCTCGCGCAGGAGCCGCCGGATGCCGGCTTCGTCCGTCTCCGTCGCGCGGGCGAAGCGCACGCCGGTCAATTCGCGGTCAGCAACTTGCCCGGCCATGATTCGTCTCCCAACGGATAGCTGTCGCGCAAACTCACATCGCCGCGGTGCATGGCGTTGATCAGGAAAAAGTTCCGCCACATGAAGCCGTTCGCACGATTCACGGCGTCGAGGCTGCGGCGCAGGATGCTCTTCCACGAGTAAAAGCGGCGGCGGGCGCCGAGGCAGCCGCGCTGCAAATCCTCGCCGCTCATGCCGTGCGGGAGGAAGGGAATCTTGTTGTACGAGTAGCGCTCGTCGAGCCACCACGCGTCGTAGAGCAGCCGCTTTTCCTGCGCGAGCCGGGCGTAGAGCGGCGTGCCGGGGAAGGGGGTCAGGTGATTGAATGCGGCGATGTAAAACGCGTGCTCCTCCGCGAAATCGACGGTTTCCGCGAAGCTCTCCGGCGTGTCGCCGTCGTAGCCGAAGACGAAGGTGCCGTAGACGCGCACGCGATGCTTCCGCAGGTTTGCGAGCGCTTTCGTGAAGCCGCCGCGCGCGGTGTTGAACGTCTTGTTCATCGCCGCGAGATTGCGCGGATTCAGGCTCTCGAAGCCGATGAGCACGCCCTGGCAGCCGCTGCGCACGAGCAGCTCCAGGAACTCCTCGTCATGCGCCGCATTGATGCTCGACTGCCCCACCCAGCGGATGCCGAGCGGGATCAGCGCGCGAAAGAACTCCTTCGCCTGCGCAAGGTTGGAGGTGATGTTGTCGTCGACGAAAAAGAAGAGCTTCTTTGTGCTCTTCAGCGCCGCCAGTTCGCTGATGATTTCATCCGGCGGCCGGCGCGTCTGGCTTTGCTTGAAGACAGTTTGCACCGCGCAAAAGTCACACTTGAAATGGCAGCCGCGTCCCGCCTCGACGAGCCCGATCGGCAGGTAACGCTTGCCGCGAAAGATCGAGCGATCCGGCCGCAACCCGGTGAGATTCGTGCGACCGGTGGAGCGGTAGAATTTCTCCAGTCGGCCATGCCGCGCATCGTCGAGCACGCGCGGCCAGAGCTCCTCCGCTTCGCCCGTCACCACCGCCTCGGCGTATTGCGCCACCTCCTCCGGGCAGAGGCTTGGGTGGAATCCGCCCATGACCACGGGGACACCGCGCCGGCGGTATTCGGTGGCGATCTGGTAGGCGCGCCGCGCGGTGTAAGTTTCCACGCTCATCGCGACGAGATCGGTTGGCTCGTCGAAGGGGATCGTCTCCATGCGATCGTCATAAAAGCGCGTCTGCACGTCCGGCGGCGTCAGCCCGGCGAGCGTCGCGGCGGGCAGCGGCTCCATCTGCCAGGTGCGCACGTAATCGCGCTCGCCGGCGCGCCGGCCGATGCACGGATGGATGATCGTGAGACGGAACGTGGCACGGGCGTCCCGCCCGTGGGGCTGGCGGGCATCCTGCCCGCCGAGTATGCAATGCGCCAGAGCGTCAGCCTTCGATTCGACAGGCGGGACGCCCGTCGGCCCCACGGGCAGGATGCCCGTGCCACGCTGGGCCGCCGCGCCAATGAGGTCGTTGCGGTTGAGCTTCATGCGGAGGCGGGCTCCAGCTCCACCTCGGTGCGCACCGGCGCGGAGGGCGCGCGGCCGATGATCCAGTCGCAATTGTAAAACTGGCTGAGGCGATGCGCGTAGAAGCGGTAGCCGAGATTCGTCCCGAGGCGCACGGGCCATGGCGCGGGCGAGCGGAGGATGCGGCGCGCGATCGAGCGCCAGCGATATGCGTATTTCCACGCGACCTCGATCCCCTCCTGCAACTCCCGCACGCTGAGCTGGCGCGGCTGGAAGACGACGTGCTGGCCGTCGTAGAGCTCCCAATCGCGCGTGAGGATGCGCCCTTCGGCTTCCAATCGATTGTAGAGCGCGGTCTTCGGAAACGGTGTCACGACGGCGAAGCGCGGGAGATCGATGCCCGCCTCCACCGCGAACTCGGCGGTCTTCAGAAACACATCCGGCTTGTCGTCATCGAGCCCGAAGACGAAGCAGCCCTGGAGCGCGATGCCGTGGGCGTGCAACCGCTCGACGACTCCCGCGTAATCCGCCGGCGAGTTGAAGCCCTTCTGCGTTTGCCGAAGGTTCGTAGCGGAGATCGATTCGAGACCCATCAGCAGGCCCTTGCAGCCGCTGCGCTGCGCGAGCCCGAGCAGCTCGGGATCGGAGGCGAGGATCGTGGTGGCGAGGCCGTACCACTGCACGCGCAGCGGGATGAGCGCGGTGAAAAGCTCGAGCGCGTACCCGCGATGCGCAACGAGGTTCAGGTCGATGAAGATGAGTTTGCGCGCGCCGTGTTGGCGGATGTCGGCGACCACTTCGCCGACCGGCTTCTGGAAAGGCTTGCGGCCCCACGCGGTGGGCACCACGCAGAACTCGCAGCTATGCACGCAGCCGCGCGTCGCCTCGAAGACGTTGCTGGTCAGGAAGTGCCGGCTCGGCAGCAAGTCGCGCCGCGGGAACGGCCGGCCGCCGATCTCCAGTCCAGGCGCCTGTTGGTAGCGCTTCGCCATTTGCCCCGCGGCGAAATCGCGCAACAATTGCGGCCAGGTGTCCTCCGCGTAGCCGACCACCACGGCATCCGCGTGCGGCTCGGCGTCCTCGGGGATGAGCGTGACGTGCGGCCCGCCGAGCACGACCGCGATGCCGCGTGCGCGAAAGTGATCCGCCAACTCGTACGCGCGCCGCGCGGTGCCGGTGATGACGGTGAGCCCGATGAGGTCGGCCTCGAGGTCGAGCGGCACGTCGGCGATGCCTTCGTCGATCAGCTCGAGCCGGTGCGGCACGTCGGCCGGCACGAGCGCGGCGAGCGTCGTGAGCGTGAGCGGCTGGTAGCGCAACGACTTCTTCCAGATCCCGCCGCGATGACGGTAGAGCGGGCCCTTGGGGGAAATCAGCGCGATCTTGACCACGGGGCCAAGCTAAACGGTGGCCGGCGTTTGGCTAATTGAAAAAGACGGGCGCGCCCGGACCGCCTGAAGGCGGAACTCCGAACTTCCGGCCGATGCGCGCGCCCGGGGTTCGTAGTT
>DASYIS010000569.1:0-4124 GCA_035997375.1 Chthoniobacteraceae bacterium | reverse complement strand
GTTCGCTTAGGCTCACAGAGAGCCGCCTCTACACATTCAGGAGGCGCGGCATCGCCGCCAGCGCGTCGACGGCGCGGCGGTGCGGCGAGGGGAGCGCCGCCTCCTTTAGCGCCACCGGCGTGAACCACCGCTGGGAGGTGCCGAGTTTGCGCGGTGCGCCAGATGAGTAGACGCGCAAAGTCACGCGGTGGTGCGTGAAGGGGTAGGTCGCTTTCCACAGCGGCGGGTCGCCGGGCGCGCCGCCGGCGAGCGGCGGCAGCTTCCAGAGGCCACGCCAGCGCGCGCCGGTCTGCTGCTCCAGCAAAACCGCGCCACGCTTCACGATCCACGCGCAGTTTTCGTCCAGCCCCACTTGCGCACGCGGGGCTTTCTTCACGGGAAAGAGCTCCGGCGCGCCGGCGCCCGCGCAGTGGACGCGCACGGGGCAGACGAGGCACTGCGGCCCGCGCGGCGTGCAGAGCAGCGCGCCGAGCTCCATGAGACCGGAGGTGTGCAGGCCGCCGCCGGTCCGGGGCAACAGCAGCTCCGCCGCCTCCCACACGCGGCGCGCGCCGGCGGTGGAGTCGATCGGTTCCTCGATCGCAAAGAGCCGCGCCAGCACGCGCGCGATGTTCGCGTCGACCGCTGCGGCCGGCCGGTCGAAGGCAAAGCTCGCGATGGCGCCTTGCGTGTAGCGCCCGACGCCCGGGAGCGCGGCGATGGCAGCGGAGTCGTCCGGCAGCGCGCCCGCGTGGCGTTCGACGACATGCCGCGCCGCGCGGTGAAGGTTGCGCGCCCGCGCGTAGTAGCCGAGCCCCTGCCAGGCGTGCAGGACCTCGGATTCCTCGGCGGCGGCGAGGGTGCGAAAGTCCGGAAACCGCGCGAGCCAGCGCTCGAAGTACGGCTGCACCGTGGCGACCTGCGTCTGCTGCAGCATGAGCTCCGAGACGAGGATCGCGTACGGGTCGCGCGTGCGGCGCCACGGGAGGTCGCGGCCGTTTTCCAGGAACCAGGCGCCCAGTTGCTCGCGGAAGCGGTCGCGCGCGGGGGCGCTGCGCTGGAGCTTCGTCGACGAGGCGCTGACTAAGTGAGGTAAGTTCGGTTTCTGCCGCATGAATCGCCGGCAAAGATAGATTGATCTGACAAAGCACTCGAATGGAATCTCTCCGGCGAGGCCCGCGCTCGGCGGCTTCCGGGTTCGTAGTTCCGCCTTTAGGCGGCCAGGCGTCTTCCCGCGACCACCGCCAGCGTAAAGCAGAACCCGTCCGACGAGCGAGAGCCGAGCCGCCTAAAGGCGGAACTACGAACCCGGAGGCGGCGGCGGCGATTCGTAATTTCTCCCGGTGCCGGCTTCCGTATTCGTTCCGATTCGCTTAATTCGTTGGCCACATGCCTCCGCCTCCGAAAACTCTCCACACCAGCCCGCTCACCTCCGAGCAGGCGTTGCAGCTGCGCGCGGTGTTGCTGGAGCGTGGCTGGCAGTTCGAGCCGCGCCAGTACATGCTCTACTACGGGCAGAAGGACAAGCTGACCGTCGCGGTTTACGAAAAAGGGCCGAAGATCGTCGTGCAGGGGAAGGGGACCGAGGACTTCGTGCAGTTCATCCTCGAGCCGGAAGTGCTCGGCGAAGCGCGGCTTGGGTATGAGGAAGTGATGTCGCCGGCGATGTTTGCGCCGCACTTCGGCGTCGATGAGAGCGGCAAGGGCGACTTCTTCGGCCCGCTCGTCATCGCCGGCGTCTACACGGACCAGGCGATCGCGCGGACGTTCATGGAGGCCGGCATCCAGGATTCCAAGCGCATCGGGTCCGACCACCGTATTCGCGAGTTCGCGGAGATGATCCGCCATACCCGCGGCGCCGTGGTCAGCGTGGTCGCCATCGGGCCGGAGAAGTACAACCAGCTTTACGCCAAGTTCAAGAACCTCAACCGGCTGCTCGCCTGGGGGCATGCGCGCATCATCGAGAATTTGCTCGAGCTGCGGCCGGATTGTCCGCGGGCGCTGAGCGACCAGTTCGCCAACCCGTCGCTCATCAAGCGCGCGCTCCTGGAAAAAGGCCGTGGGATTGAGCTCGAGCAACGGACGAAAGCGGAGAGCGACCTGGCGGTGGCCGCGGCTTCCATCCTCGCGCGGGAGCGCTTCATCAACTGGCTGCGCGATGCGAAAAAGACCTACGGGACCGAGCTGCCGCGTGGCGTTTCCGCCGGCGTAAAGAGCCTCGCCCGCGAGCTCGTGGCGGCTCACGGACCGGACGTTTTGCTGCGGACGGCGAAGACGCATTTCAAAACCGCGAGCGAAGTTGCGCCGGGGAATTTCGCAAAACCCTTGTCAGAAAGCGAGAGTTCGTAGATAAGGTGCGCCAGTTAAAGTATGGGAACATTGACAAAAAGGGACCTTGTCATCCAAATCGCGGACCAAACCGGATTGGTGCAATCTCAAGTATTCGAAATCGTGCAACAGACGCTCGATCGCGTCACCGACGCCCTTGCGCGTGGGGAAACCGTGGAGCTCCGCAACTTCGGCGTGTTCGAAGTGCGGCTGACCAAAGCCCGGGTCGGGCGCAATCCGAACCAGCCCGACAGCGCCTTCGTCATCCCGCCGCGGGCGACGGTGAAGTTCAAGCCCGGCAAGGTGATGCGCCAGCGCGTCGGCAACCTCTCCGCCGCGATGAAACGCGAGGAGGAGACGGCGCGGAACGGGGACACGGGGTAGGCGGGGGCGCGAGGTGGCGTGAATGGCAGAGGCGCGGAGCCGCAGAAATCTTCCTCTTCCTCTTAATCTTAATCTTCGTCCGTCCGGTCGTCGCGCGTGGCCGGACAAAGATGGTGGATCGGGTCAATAGAGGAAGATCGAGAGGAAGAGGAAGAGGAAGATATTTCACGGTCGCGCCGCCGGCCGTTCCCAGGCGCCTCCTGCGCTTAGAGCTGCCGCGCGTCTTCCTCCGCCTCCGCCTCCAGCGCCCAGCGCTCCTTCATCGGGAGATGCGTCCACAGGAGCGGGCTTGCCGTGTCGCCACCCGGGCCGGCCAGGCAGATGTGTGTGATCTCCACGCGGCCTTCGGAGTCGACGGCATAACGCACTTTCACCGGCAGCGCCGCCTCACTCTCGAATTCGCCCGTGAAGCCCGATGGGAGCCAGGCATCGTGCGCGTTCATTGCGGGGTGCCCTCCTTCACGAGGTCTTCGAGCCCGAGCGACTGGAGCGCTTTTTGCACGCGCAACCGCATCTTCCAGAGGGCGCGCACTTCGATCCGCCGCACCGCCTCGACCGTCAGTCCCGTGTAGGCGGCGATCTCCTCGCGCGTGCGGCAGTGACCCGGCGGGCACGTCGCGTGCGCGATCGCGATGCCGAGATCGATCCGCCGCTCGCGCAGATCGGAATGGCGCGGGATGAGCTTGTCCGGCCGGTTGAGCGCTTCGCGGCGCTCGGCGCGCCGGGCTTCGAGCTGCGCCTCGCACCGCTTGCAGATTTTTCGATGCCCGGAGCGGCAGCGGAGATCCTCGAGAAAGTCGGCGATCGGCAGCGTCTCGCGGCACTGGGGGCAGCGGCGCGACCCGCGGTCCTTGTTGGCTTGCCGCACCTTGCGGGCGGCGTTGACTTCGGCCTTCACGCAGGCGATGCAATCCTTGCGGTAGCGTTTCCGGCCGCGCCGCTGTTGGTAGAAGGCGCGGAGCGGTTTTTCTTCGCCGCAAGTGCGGCACGTCTTGAGCAGGAACGCCTTGCCCGGGATGGGCGCCGGCTTGGTTGCGGGATGCGTGGTGTTTGAGGTGCAGGTATGTGGGTCCGTGTGCATGGACCGGTCTTACCACCGTGTTTTTGGCCTCTCCGGAGCTTAGCCGACTTTAGCCGATCTCAGCCGATCTCGACCCCTTTAACGCCGAGATTAGCCGGTTGACAGGTTTTGAAATTGGAGCGAATTGGCCGGCAAGTGGTCCGCACAGTCCTCTGTGCGGCCGGGGCCTGAGCCGCACAGGGACTGTGCGGACCACGTCACGCCGAGATCAGCCGGTGGACAGGTTCGCAAATGGGCGCGGCAGGCATCGTGGTCCGCACTGTCCCCTGTGCGGCCGGGGCCTGAGCCGCACAGGGACTGTGCGGACCACTTACCCCCGGATCTTCCCCAGCTTGTCCATGTTCTCCTCCAG
>DASYIS010000568.1:0-9714 GCA_035997375.1 Chthoniobacteraceae bacterium | reverse complement strand
AAACCTGTGGGATAGCCACCCGTCGTCGCCCCGCAGGAAGCTGCGGAAATTCTTAACCCGCTTTGCGCCACCCGACGCTCCGCAACCCGCATCAATCCAGCACTTGCACGCCGATTTCCCGTGCTATGGGATGGCTGTGATTTAGGATTTAACATTTGCGCCCAGCGTGCCTTGCACGCTGGGCGTTTTGTGTTCGGTGCAATTTTGCCTAACCCTAAGCCGTAACTATTCATCAGGCAGCCCCCCACCGTAGCACGGGCATCCTGCCCGTGGGGCCGGCGGGCGTTCGCCCGTCGAAAGCGTGGTGCTCCAATCAGCGGGCAGGATGCCCGCCGGCCCCACGGGCGGGACGCCCGTGCCACGATGGCACCTCAATCCCGGCTGCGCCCGCCGAGGATGAGCGGCAGCAGGTAGTAGAGGAATTGGATGAGCGCGATGAGGAAGGCGGCGACGTAGGTCCAGCCGGCGGCGTCGAGCACGGACTTCACGCCGTGCAATTCCTCGGGCGTGCCGATGAAGCCCATCCCTTGCAGAATGGCCTTCGCGCGGTTCGAGGCGTCGAACTCGACCGGCAGCGTGATGAGGCTGAAGAGCATGAGCCCTCCCGTCCCGATCGCCATCCCAAGCAGCACGAAGTGCCAGGACAGGATGTGCGCGAAGGCCAGGAACGGCAGGAAGGGCAGGATCGGATTCACGAAATTCACCGCGCCGATGGAGGCCATCCGCCACGACAGCGGCGCGTAGGCGATCTGGTGCTGGATGGCGTGCCCGCACTCGTGCGCGGCGACGCCGATCGCCGCGAGCGAGCGGCCGTGATAGTTCTGCGACGAGAGGACGAGCCGCTTGTTCGTCGGGTCGTAGTGGTCGCCGAGCATCTCGTCGTGCTCGAAGATTTCCACATCGTGGATGCCGGCGCGCTGGAGGATGGCGGAGGCCACTTCCGCGCCCGTCGCGCCGGAGGAGGCGCCGACCTGGCTGTAGCGCTTGTACATGCTTTTCACGTGCAGGCTCGCCGCGAGCGAGATCAGCGCCGTGAGGCCGAAAACGAGTAACATTAAGAACATGATCGTGATGGTTGGTTGGAAATTTGCGGCTGCCGGCGCCTCGCGGCACGAACTCAAGAGCAGCCGATCCTTTGACGATTCGCAGCGCCCAAACGTTCAATCGTGTCGGGCCGCTTTACAGGTCTCGGGGACGGCCCTAATCTTACTCGTATGCAAATTCATCTCAGCCCCCGGCACCTGACCCTGACCGCCTCCATTCACCAAGCCGTGGCCACCCACATCGGCCACCTCGAAGCCTTCGCGACCGACATCGTCGCCGCGCACGTGGTGTTGATCGCGGACCTGGCGGCCAAGGCGGGCAAACGCCACACGGTGAAAGTGCATCTCGCCATCCCCGGCCCGGACATTCACGGCGAACACTCCAACGACGATCTCTACATCGCGCTCGAGCGCGTGACCGACAAGCTCGCCGCGCAGCTCAAGAAGCGCAAGACCGCCCTCAGCGACAAACGCCGGCGGACGACGCAGCGCGCCGTCGAGCAGCAGCGCAACGACGGCACCGTCCCCACGAAAATCCGCCGAGGCGTCAAGGCCGCCTCGCACTAGCACCGGGAAGCGCTTCGCGGTCCACGAAAGACACGAAAGACACGAAAAAGGGACCGGAAGCCGAGGGATTTTTACCAACGAATTCCTCGAATTGAAACGAATGGGCCGAGTGCCTTCTTCGTTTCAATTCGCTCCATTCGTCGGCTCTGCAGCCCTCCCCTTTTTTTCGTGTCTTTCGTGTGTTTCGTGGATAAGCGAAGCGCCCTTCCTCTCCGGAAACACGTCACGCTCTCTTTTTCTCCATGTCCATCGCCGTTCTCAGCGCCAGCGAAATCACCATCCGCTACGGCGTGCATACGGTGCTCGATCGCGCTACGCTTTCCATCAACCAGAATGACCGCGTCGGCCTCGTCGGCCGCAACGGCACCGGGAAGAGCACGTTCCTCCGCGTCGCCGCCGGCGAGATCGAGCCGGACTCCGGGGCGATCACGCGGCAGCGCGATCTGCTGACGGGCTACCTGCCGCAGAGCTTCGAGCTGGTGGAGACGGCGCGGGTCGACGAGAGCATCCTCGGCGGCGCGCAGCATGTCGTGGACATGATCGAGGAATACGAGAACGCGCCGGGCGACAGCCTGCGCAGCGGCGAGCTGATGGAGAAGATCGAGCATTTCCAGGGGTGGACGATCGACGGCCGGATCAAGAGCCTCATCTCGAATCTCCACGCGCCCGACGCGGACCGGATCGTCGGCACGCTGAGCGGCGGGGAAAAGCGCCGCGTCGCGCTCTGCCGCGCGCTGATCGCGCAGCCGGATTTGCTCATCCTCGACGAGCCGACGAACCATCTCGACACCGAGGCGATCGAGTGGCTGGAGAACTTCCTCGCGAGCTACCCGGGCGCGTGCCTGCTCGTCACGCATGACCGCTATTTCCTCGACCGCATCTCGACGCGCATCGTCGAGCTCGCCCGCGGCAACTTCCTTTCCTACGAGGGCAACTACTCGGACTTCCTCATCGCCAAGGCCGAGCGGACCGGCGTCGAGGAGCAGCAGGAAAAGAAGCGCCAGAAATTCCTGAAGAGCGAGCTCGCGTGGGTGCGCCGCAAGCCGAGCGCGCGCCGCACGAAATCGGTCGACCGGATCGAGCGCTACTTTACGGCCGCGGCCCAGGGACCGCCGGAGCAGGAGATGGATGTCGAGCTCGTCATCCCGCCGGCGCCGCAGACCTCCAATCGCGTCATCGAGCTGACCGACCTGCACTTCAAGCAAGGCGACCGGACGCTGATCGAAAAGCTGACGCTCAACATCGCGCCCGATGTCCGCATCGGCATCGTCGGGCGCAACGGGCTCGGCAAGACGACGCTGCTTCGGCTCATCCTCGGGCAGCTCCAGCCGCAGCGCGGCCGGGTGGAAATCGGCGGCCGGACACAGATCAATTACGTCGATCAAAACCGGCTCACGCTCGACGAGACGAAGACCATCTGGGAAGAGGTCGGCGAAGGGCTGGAGTACGTGCGCCTCGGCGAGGAAAACGTCTCGCTCCGCGCGTATCTGCGGCGTTTCCTTTTCACCGAGGACCAGATCAATTCGAAGATCCAGCTCCTCAGCGGCGGCGAGCGCTCGCGCGTCGTGCTGGCGAAAATCCTCAAGCGCGGCGGGAACGTGCTCATCCTCGACGAGCCGACGAACGACCTCGACCTCGCGACCCTGCGCCTGCTCGAGGAGGCGCTCTGTCTTTACAAGGGCGCCGTGCTGCTCGTCTCGCACGACCGCTGGTTCCTCAACCGTGTCTGCACGCACACCCTGGCTTTTGAAGGCGACGGGAAGATTTTCTACGACGCCGGCGATTACGACAACTACCTGGAAAAGCGCGCCCGCCGCCAGGCGGCCCGTTCGACAGGCTCAGGGCGCGCCCCGGTCGCCCCGCCGCCCATCGCGGCGCCGGTGAAGAGCGCACCCAAGGTGCGGAAATTCACGTGGAAGGAGAACAAGGAGTGGGAAGGCATGGAGGCCGCGATCGCCGAAGCCGAAGCGGAGGTGGCACGTCTGGAGGCGCTGTTCGCCGCCCCGGATTTTTACGAGAAGCACGGCTCCGACGCCGCGGCGCTGCAGCTGCAGCTCGACGCCGCGCGCGGGAAGGTGCCGGCGCTGTATTCGCGGTGGAGCGAGTTGGAGAAGATACAGGCGGGCGGGTGAGGCGGAAGTAAGCAGTAATCAGTAGGCAGTAATCAGTATTTCAAGGCGGCGCGCGTTCTTGGCTCCACTGATTACTGCCCTTCTGATTACTGATTACTTCACTTCTCCTGCTCGCCGCCGCAGGGCTCGGGGGGAACGCCACTCCGCGCTCCGCTTGGCCGCTGCGCGGGAGGAAACGCGGCTGTCCGCGCCGTTCTGAATCCAACCACCGAAAATGGGTGACTCCCATGTCCTGTCACTTCGATTTCACACTTTCAAAGTGACTCCCATGTCCTGTCACCTGTCCCGTAATCAGTAGGCAGTAATCAGTATTTCAAGGCGGCGCGCGTTCTTGGCTCCACTGATTACTGCCCTTCTGATTACTGATTACTTCACTTCTCCTCGGGCGGATTCCCGCACGCCGCCGCCACAATCTCCAGCTCGTTGAGAAAACTCTCCCGCCGGCCTTCCGGCAGCGCGCTCAGCACTTGCTGCTGCAAGGCGTACGCGATTTTCCACGCCTGCTCGAAGATCCGCCGGCCTTCCGGCCGCACCTGCACCCGTTTCGCGCGGCGGTCCTTTTCGTGCTGGCTGCGCGAGATCATCCCGGCCTTCTCCATCCGCGCCAGCGTCGAGGTGATGGTGTTCGGATCGCTCGCCATCAGCTCCGTGATCTGCCGCTGCGTGAGGCCGGCGGCGTCGCCCTCCGTGAGCCAGCGCAGGATCGAGTACTGGTCCGGCGTCAGATTGAGATGCGCGACCCGCTGACGGAAGGTCTGGTTCAAGCCATACCAAGCACGGCGCAGAAGCGGCGGGAGCCGCTTGAGCTCGGCGGCGGGTTTTTGAACGGCGGAAGCGGGGGGCATAGGCGGCCCTGATTAAAGAACCCCCCGGCGGCCCGCTTGGCAACTCCTACCAGTGCAAGCGGCGGCGCAGTGCATCCATGTAGTCGTCGAGCCGGCCGTACCAGTGCCGCTCGTGGCGCTCGGCCGTGACCCACCCGGCGGCGGCGCCGAGGAGCAAACCGAAGGCAAACGCCGTCCAGACGGCCGATTCGGGATGGCGCGCGACGCAGGCCTCGGCCTCGTTGACGGGATCCGGGCTGCCACCGACGGCATTTTGGAGATACGCTTGAGCCCGCTTGCGGGCCGTCGTGGAAGCGCGGCTGAAGGGACGGAATTGAATAGCCATATCAATGGTTCGCGCAAAGCGCCGGCGGCGGACGCCTCCCCGCCGCCATCAAAATCCGCCTATTTTGCTGGCGCTTCTCGATGTTCCATGAATACTACGTAATGGATGTCAGCTCGATCTGCGCTTCCGCCGCGGGTCCTGTTGCTCTGTCGCTCGTCCCAAGCCATTCTTAAACCCCGGAATGCGATGAAATCTCCCAATCCCGCCCCCCTTGGAGTTCCGGCGCCTGCCGGCATGGAATTGATCGACGGTGCACCCGGCGAAGAGCCGAAACCGTCGTGGACTTCGGCTCTGCTCACCCGTCTGGCGGCGCTCCGCTTTCTCACCTTCTCCGCGCTCTTCCACGTCGTGGCACTGCTGCTCATCGGAGGGACGGTGCTCTACAAGAACATGGAGGAGACGCCGGATTTCGCGCCGGCGGGAGGCCTCTTTGCCCCGGAGAGCGTCGAGCAGTCGCCCCCCGAGCAGGCGCCGACCTTGAGCCCGACCAGCGCGCCCTCGGTCACTCCTTCGGCCAGCGCCTCGGCGCCCTCGGTGGAGCTCTCCGCCATTACCTCCTCGTCCGCCGCGCCGGCGTTCACGATCGCCGCCTCGTCGATGCCGCAAGTCAAGACGACGAACATCAACACCGCCGCCGCGCCGCCGCCGATGGCGATGAGCGGGAGCCTGACGAAAGCCGCGGCGGCGGGCATCGCGAAGTTCTCCGGCAGCTGGGCGAAACCGATGGCCGGCGGCAAGGGCGCGCCGCTGCAAAAACGCGAGTTCCAGTTCACGGCCTACCTCGCCAAATACGCGGGCGGCGACTGGTCCTCCACCGTGCGGATGGACAAAGGGGCGATCGTGGAGGGGAGCCTGCCGAATCTGCTGTTCGTCATGTCGAAGCTCTCGAAAGACAAGGTCAGCGGCGATCCGCAGACCAAACCGCTCGACCTCGCGAGCGAGGAAATCTTCGAGAAAAAACCGCCCTTCATTTTCTTCACCGGCCATCGCGATTTCGTGCTGACCGACCAGGAGATCACGAACCTCCGCAACTACATCATCGTCGGCGGCTGCCTCTGGGGCGACAGCTCGCTGCCCGGCCAACGCTCCCGCTTCGACCTCGCCTTCCGGCGTGAGATGCGGCGCGTGATTCCCGACCTGAACAAGGACTGGAAAGAGCTTCCCTCAAACCACCCCATTTACACCAAGGCCTACTTCCCGGATATCACGATGCCGCCGCCGGGCATCAATTACTACCACGAGCCGTGCTACTACATTCCCGGCATGGCGGGCGAAATCGGGGTCCTCTACACGCCGAACGACTACGGCGACATGTACCAGTTTGGCATCGATGAGCACGGCGAGATCGATCTCAGCCGCGACGAGAACCACCAGATGGTCGCCGTGAACGAGCAGATGTGGTGGCGGCACAACGTCTACTTCCGGAACATCGAGGGGAAGGCGCTGCTCAAGACGTACAAGTTCGGGATGAACGTCGCGATTCACCTGATGACGCGCTGGGAAGACAAGCTCGGGATGGCCGCGACGATGCCGTAACAGGAATCGCTACTACATGAACGACGGTTATCTCTTTTTCTTGCCGCTCGTCGCCTTCTTGACGATCGTCTTTGTCTCTGTGAGGTACGTTGTGATCGACGACCACTCAAAAAACCGCTGTCGGTTCACCTTTCTGGCCATTGCGGTGGCCGACGTCGCTTCCTTTCAGTACATCAAGAGCGGCATCCAATCAATCGACTTGCTACTCTTCCTGGCGGGGCCGGCTGCCGTTTCCGTGTTGCTCATAGACGGTGGCGTCACGCTCACCACTTTTATGGCAAGGCGGTGGAAAGGGCGTTGCGCAGCGCTCGCCCGCGATTGAAAACGTGACTTTTATGCGCCTCTCCCCCGTCCTCCTCTGCGCGCTGCTGACCGCCGGTGCCCACGCGCAAAACGCGACGCCACCCGCGGCCGCCGCCGGGTTCATCGCCAACGGCGACTTCAAGAAATCCCGCCCGGTCGACAACCTGTGGGACGGCATCAACTCACAAGGCGGTTTGGCCGGCTTCACCGGCGCCGCCTACGCCGTGACGGAGAACGGCCCGCCCGGCAGTGTGGCGCTGCCGATTTCGGTCCAGTGGATCGACATGAACGGCGACGGCAAGGCGGACATTGTCACCGCCGACCCGCTCGGCGTCATGCGCGTCTATTTCAATACCGGCACGAAGACCGCGCCGCTGTTCACGCTCGCCGAGACGGTTCCGCTCTTCCTCGCGCGCATCGCCAAGGACGAGGCTTGGGATGGCAACGGCTGGTTTCACGGCACGCCGAAGATCGGGCTCTTTGACCCGAACAAGCGCGGTTCGCCCGATCTGTTCATCGGCAACTACGCGGGCGAGATTCTGCTCGTGAAGAATGGCGGCGGCCTCTCGCCTTCGTATCCGCAGCCGGCATCTTACGAGAAGACCTTGGTTTCGACCGGCAAGAAAGGCGAACTGTGGGGCAATCTCTTCGCGCCGTGTGTCTTCGATTGGAACCACGACGGCAAGCTCGACCTCCTCATCGGCGAGGGCTCCTACTCGGCGAACGCCATTCACCTGCTCATCAACGAAGGCACCAACAGCGAGCCGCGGTTCAGTCCGGAAGCGCGCCACTACCTCTGCTACGGCGACGGCCGGGAGCACCTCGTCCCGACGGTCGTCGATTTCAACGGGGACGGCTTGCCCGATGTCCTCGTCGGCGATCGCGCGGGCACCGTCGCCGTCTACCTGCAGGCGCCCGGTTGGAAACCCGGCACGGAGCTGAAGTATTCGCACGACATCGATTTCGGCGGCGTCACCAAGCTCGGCACGGCGATCGCCCCCTGCGCCGCCGATCTCAACGGCGACGGCCTGCCCGATCTGCTCCTCGGCCGGGCCGACGGGCGGGTCCAGATGGCGATCAATACCGGCTCCACGACCGAGCCGAAATTCGGCAAGCCGATCGACGTTCCGGGCACCGACCTCTGGGCCAAAAACATCCTCCTGCCGGAGGGTTGGAGCGTGAACACCGGCGAGTTCAAGGGGAACTTCTACGGCTACGTTTCCGTCGTCGACGAGAAGAGCCCGACCGGCGGCGGCGTGCTGCGCATGAGCTACTGGCCGCCCCCGAACAAGATCATCAAGATGGTGCCGCACACCGTGAAAGGGACCGATACGACCGATTTCTTCCGCGCGAACTACGTCGGCTGGTACCCGGTCGATGCCGCCACCGGCGCCCAAGGCAAGCCGACCAACGCGTTCGGCATCCGCCAGCCGATCAAGAACCTGGTCAACGGCGGAAACTACACGCTCAAGTTCAAGGTCCGCGGCGCGCGGTTCGACAACGCGGTCGCCACCGTCGCGCTGCTCGGCGTGGCGGAGATCGCCCCGCCCAAGAAGACGAAAAAAATGCGCGGCGTCGACATCCAGCGCAACGAGAAGAAAGAGGAGGTCCTCATCGAGCAGAACTTCACCCCGAGCAACGGCTGGGCGAACCAATCGAAGAGCTTCACCGTCAACTGGAAGGAGAAAGAAGTCCGCGCCCTCGGCGCCCCGACCCACGCCGTTCTCGAGTTCAAAGCCTACCTCACGCCGTACGATGGGGTGTGCGATATTTGCGACGTGGAGTTGGTGGCGAGCAAGTAGGGCAGGCGCGTTCCTCGTTGCCCCGACCGCTGCGGGCGGTGCAGCGGCCTCGGGTAGGGCGGGCGTCCCGCCCGCCGCGGAGGACGTCTTCGCCCGACGCGAATAGCAGCCCTTCTGGTCCCGTGTTCCGGAAATACTCGAGGCGGGCAAGATGCCCGCCGGGGCGGGCGGGACGCCACGCCCTACCCGAGGCCAACGGCGCTCCGCGCCGCCTTTGCCACGCGGCCTCGGAACTCCTGAAAAAGAGTGCTCACGAGAGGACTTGAACCTCCATGGGTTGCCCCACACGATTCTGAGTCGTGCGCGTCTGCCATTTCGCCACGTGAGCGTTTTTCTTTCCCGCAAGACAGGCTCGCGGGAGGAACGTTGACTATAGCGGCGCCGCGCCCGCTGCCAACTCCAATTTTGCTTTTTTGACGCCCTTACGGCAGTTCCTTCACCTCGACCTTGCGAAACAACACCACGCCGTGATCGCCCTGGATGAAGAACGAGCCGGGCTGGAGCACATCCTTGTCGAGCTCGCTGCCCGTCGCCTTGTCGCACGCGACCCGGTCGTGGATCTTTTTCCCGTTGAGCGTCACCGTTATTTTGTTCCCGATCATCGTCGCCTCGACCGTCTGCCACGCATCCGCCGGCAGCGAGGCGAACTCGCTCGGCGCGGTGTGGTTGTAGATCGCGCCGTTGCCGTTGATCGTCGCCTTGCCCGACTTGAAGTCGCCGAGGATCTGGATCTCATGGCGCCCGCGGAGATAAAAGCCCGAGTTCGAGCCATCCGGCACCTGGTACTCGTAGCGCACGGTGAAGTTCCAGAACTTCTTGTCGGTGACGAGGTCGTTGCCGTGCGTGCCGGGCGCGAGGTCGTTTTTCAGGATGCCGTTCTCGACCTTCCAAAAGCCGGGCTTGTCCTCGTGACGGAGGTGCCAGCCGGTGAGGTCTTTGCCATTGAAGAGCGGCGTGAAGCCTTCGTCGGCCCGGGCATTTCCGGTGAAGAGAAGCGCGACGGCGGCGAGAGAGAGAAGGGAGAATTTCATGGGGAACGGCGATTTCAGAAGATTCGCCGGGGATGTCGAGTCAGAACGGACGGACGGAAGGCCAACGAATCAAGCGAATTGAAGCGAATCGGAATGTTCCCATTCGTTCCAATTCGCTCAATTCGTTGGC
>DASYIS010000567.1:0-52557 GCA_035997375.1 Chthoniobacteraceae bacterium | reverse complement strand
GGCCGAGGGAGTAGCTTTCACTGTCGTTTTCGATCATCACGACCAGGGTCTCGCCGATGACGATGGGCGAGGAGGCCATGCCAAGGCTGTTGCTGGCATTCGGGTAATCGGCGGTCAGGCCGCGGACCCACAGGAGATTGCCGTCGAGATCGAACGCCGCGACGTCGTTGCTGCTCCAGAGCGCAAAGACACGCCGGCCGTCGCTGCACGGGGTGCAGGCGGCGATGGAGGTCTTCGGGTGCGACATGGTGCGGCCGGTCGCGCGCAGCTGCCGCTCCCAGACGCCGGCCCCGTCGTCGGCGGCGAGGCAGATGAGATGCAAACGCTCCTGCTTCGGGCCGCTGGAACACGAGACGTAGATGCGATCGCCAATGACAATGGGACTCGCGAGTCCGCGCCCCGGCAGGGGGATGCTCCAGTCAATCTTGGGCTGCGCCGGCAACTCGGCTTCGGGAGCGACGGCGGTGCTGTCGGGGCCGCGAAACTGCGGCCAGTCCGCGGCCACTGCCGACGAGACGAGGAGGGTCCACGAAATACACAAAAGGCACGAAAGAAAAGACAAGGCGGGGCCTTCTCTATTTTTGTGTTTTTCGTGGACCGAATTGACCGGGTTGACCGAATTCATTTCCCGGAGAGGATGGCGGTGCCGGCGCTGTCGCAGACGCGGAGCTGGAATTCCCATTCGACGGTCCATTCTTCCTTCTGTTCGTTCTGGCAGCATTTGACGAGGATGGTGTTGGCGCCTTTTCGCAGGTGGCACTTGAGTTTGTATTGATCCATCTGCTGGCCGCGGTGGTACTCGTCGCGCCCGAAGAGAAACTCGCCGTTGACCCAGATCTTCCACGCGTCCTTGCAGCCGAGGCGGATTTCCGCCTCGCGCTCGGTTGGCGAGTCGAAGGTCGTGACGGCGTAACCGGTCACTTCCTTCAGCATGCCGAGCGGTTTGTTGAGATCGATCTTGCCGTAATCGTCGGTGCTGGTGAAGGGCCGCCATTTCACGGGCTTGCCAGCTCCTTCGTAAGTGGCATCGAGCCGGATTTCCTTCTCGGGCGGAAAGACCTTCTCGAAGCCCGTCCGCTCCTTGTTTTCAAACGGCCCGACGACATCCCATTTCATCACGAAGCCGAACTGTTTCGCCAGGTCGACGGGGGCGCCGAGCGCGTTCAGTTCGCCGGCGACGAGCCGCGTCTGGTCCTCGTCGCGGACGGCTTCGAGCGCTTGCAGCCAGAGCGGTTTCGCGGCGTCGGAGCCCTTCGCCATTTTCGCGGAATCGATCACTCGCTGGACGGCGCCGCGGCGCAGCTCCTGGACGGGATCATGGATGAAGGCAGGCACGAGCGCGTCCGCTTGCGCGGGGTCGGCACGCTGCAAAAGGTCGAACGCCAGTTGGCGGCCGGGCGCGGGGTGGCTGGTCTGCTCGAGGAAGGCGCGGACTTCGCTGAGCGGCAACGGCTGCTTCGCGCGGAGGGCGTTCGAAACGACGGTGTCGCCGGCGAGCCGCAGCCAGTTGTCGGCGACGGGCGTGCCGGTGCCGACGGCGGCGAGGACTTGCGGCAGCACCGCCGGCCCGGCCCGGACGATCTCCTGCCAGGCGACGCTCGCGGCCTCGTTTCCCTGGCCTTCGCGACCGATCGCGTTGACGGTCTTCAGCGCGTCCTCGACGCTCCCACGGAGCGGGAGCGCAGCCAGCATGATGGACGCGATTGACAGGATTGACCTCACGGACGTTACGCCTGCCATGGCTTCGCTTTTCGCTGATTTTTCTCCAGCACTTTGACAAGCAACTCCTCGCCCGTCATGCGATGCGCGGCGTCGTGCGGACAGGCGGCCACGCAGCGGGGCTTCGGCGTTTCGCGCTCGCCTTCCGCGTCGCACAGGTCGCAGGTGACCGCCTTCGGCCGCGCGACGAGGTGCGTCTTGTTTGGGATGTCGGGGTCGGGCATCGCGATGCGGCCTTTCTCGTTCGGCACCATGAAGATGTTGCCGTACGGGCAATTCTCCGCGCAGAGCCCGCAGCCGATGCAGTGATCCTCGATGACGATCTGGAGATGTTTGCCGCGATGGATGGAGTCGACCGGGCAGCCGAACATGCAGTGCGGATCGACGCACGAGCGGCATGCGGTGGCGATGAGATAGTGGTCGAAGCGCAGGCCGTCGCGCAGCATGCGCGTGATTGGGAGGCCGTGCGACTCGGTGCCGTGCTGCTGCACGCAGGCCTTGGTGCATTCGTCGCAGCGGGTGCAGAGATCGGTGTCGAGCGTGAGGATACTGCGGCCCTCGTAGAGGCCCTGGTTGACGAATTCGTCGAGGAAGCGCTGGGTCTTCGTATCGCTGCGCAGCCGGGCGAGCGACTGCTCCACGAGCCGGCGCCGGAGCACGGGAAACTGGTGGACGAGCTGGAGGAAATCCTCCCGGCTGAGGCGCGCCAGCTCGAGATGCCCGAGCGCCGAGACGGTCGCGCTCCGAGTTCCCGCGGGGTAGTTCGCATAGTTGCCCTGCATGCTGTCGAGCGCCGCCACCAGCCCGCGATCGACCTCGTCCACCGGGCGGTGCGCGTCGGCCTGCGAGAACGCGAGCAAGCCCACTTCGCCGATGATCGCGCCCGGGCCGGCGGAGAGGACCTTGGCCTCCGCCCCATGCCGGAAAACCGAGATCCGCACGTGCCCGAGGCGCACGAGATAGAGGTCGTTCACCTTGTCGTCCTGCTCGAACACGGTCTGCCCCGGCTTCACCCGCACGAAGGTCAGCCGCTCGCGCAGCTTGTCGAGGATCGGCTTGTATTCGCCTTCCGTCATCTCCTTGAAGAGCTCGGTCGATTGCAGCACGAGGTCGAGCGAGCGCCGGCGGTACTCCTTTTCAAACCGCGCCCGCTGCGCGGGGAGCCGCATCAGGCGGTCGAGCACGTTGCGGCGGACCTCCCAGACCTCGCCCTCCTCGAGCGCGGTCACGTTGGCGCTGCGCGGCGTCCCGGTGAGGCACGCCATTTCGCCGACGAGCACGGCCTCGGGCGCCAGCTCGTCGCGGAAGATCAGCTTGCCGCGGCCGCTGAAGAGTTTGCCAAAGACGCCCTCGCTGTCCTTCGGCTGGCGATAGACGGCGACCTCGAGCCGCCCGCGCTTGATGATGAACGCGGTGTTGCCCGCATCGCCCTGGCGGCAGAGGACCTGGCCTTTCGAGGTCTTGCGCTTGATGACGAGGCCCTTTTGCCAGAGCAGGAATTTCGGCGGCACGCCGGCGAAGACGGGGTCGGTTAGCAACTCCGACGCGGGCACGATGGTCGCGCTGCGATCCTCGCTCTTGAGCTTGATCTGGCCGACGGGCTTGAAGGTGATCGCGCTCGTGGGGCAGGAGACCATGCACTCGCCGCACTTCACGCAGCTCGATTTCCCCATCGCGTCGTTCAGGTCGAAACCGATGCCGGCATTCGCGCCTTTGCCGGTGCGGCCGATGACGTGGTTTTCCTGCACGTCGTCGCAGGCGCGGATGCAGCGCTCGCACAGGATGCACGCCGAGTGGTCGACGAGGAAGACGGGGGAGGAGGCGTCGAGCTTGCGCCGGCCGGCCAGCGGCTTCGGCTCCGGGGGCGGATTCAGCGGCTGGGTAAAAACGTCGAGCTGGTAGCGCGTGGCGTCGGCGCCGACGCGCTCGGTCAACTGGCCGAGCTCGTTGAAAGGAGTGATCTCGCGCGAGAGCTCGGGGTCTTCCACCGGCTTCAAGTGGTCGGCGGCGAGGAATTCCGTCATCACCCGCACGGTCTGGCGGACCTTGTCGCCGTCGCGGCCCTCGGCCTTCATGGTGAAGACCTCCATCCCGTTTTTCACCGGGTGCTGGCAGGCCGGCAGCAGCTTGCGCTCGGCGGCGCGCTTGCCGCGCTTTTGCCCGTAGATTTGCACCACGCACATGCGGCAGACCGCCACCGGCGTCATGTGCGACTGGTGGCAGAGCACCGGGATCGGGATCTTCTGCTCGTCGCCGAATTCCTTCACGTAGAGCTTCTGCGCGGCGTCGAGGATCGTGATGTAGCGCGGCGTGGTGCGGCCCTCAATGTCGACGACGATGTTGCCGTTCGCGTCGGCCAGCGGCACCGCCAGCGGCACGGTCACCTCCTGCCCGTCGATCTGCAGCGTGACTTCCTTCGTGTAGTCGGATTCGGTCGGCGCATCGAGGCGGACCAACTGGCCGTCGATGTCGCGGCTGAAGAGTCCCTCATCGTCGTCGCGGACATTCGGTCCGGCGACCAGGTCTTGAATCATCGGCATGGCGAAATCCTCGTTGGTTTATTTCTGCGGCTTGGACCCGTTGGCGCCGGTGAGATGGCGTTTCACGTCGTCCTCGAAGTAGTCGATGGCGGTGGTCAGCGGCACGGGAACGGAACGGCCCAGCCCGCAAATGGACGCGAGCTGAATCACCGCGCTCATCTCCTCGATCAGCGGGACGAGCTCGCCGTTCCAGCGCTCGGCGGAAATCTTGCCCGCCACCAGATGGCCGGCGAGCGAGGCGAGCTTCTGCGAACCGATGCGGCACGGCACGCATTTGCCGCACGATTCCACGCGGTAGAACTCGATGGAATTGAGCGCCTCCGCCGCCATGTCGCGGCCCTCGGCATAGACGACCACGCCGGCGCCGAGCGCCTGGGTCGGGCTGAGGCCGCGGAACAAATTCAGCTCGAGCTCGAGATCGAGGATCTCCAACTCGGTCGCGGTCGCCTCGAGGCCGCGGCGGGCCGTCAGTTCCAGCCAGGACTTGTTTTCCAGATACTTGCGGGGCAGGCCGGCTTCCGCCGTGAGTTTCGCCGGCAGGAACCCGCCCGACGGCCCGGAAGGCGCGAAGCCCTTGAGCGCGCGGCCGTCGAGCATCCCCTGGCAATATTCCTCGCCATGGATCAGCTCGCGCAGGGTCATCCCCATCGGGACCTCGTACACGCCCGGGCGCTTCACATCGCCGGAGATGGAGAAGAAGCGGCGCCCCTTCCAGCCGTTGACGCCCTGGTCCGCATACGCCTTGCCGCCATTCAGGCAGATGTACGGCACCCACGCGAAGGTCTCGACATTGCTGACGAGCGTCGGGAGGTCGATGAGGCCGTTCGTCTCCAGCTTCGGCGGCATGTTGCGCGGCTCGCCGCGGCGATCCGACATCGCCTCGATGAGCGCGCTCTGCTCCCCGCAAATGTAGCCGCCCGGACTGACGAAGACGGAGACGTGAAACGAGCGGCCGAGCACGAGGGCATTCGTGCCGCAAAAGCCGAGCTCCTCGGCCCGCGCGATCTCCGCCCGGCACGCCGCGATTTGCTCCTCGTACTCGTGCCGGATGTAGATGAACCCCTGCGTCGCCTCGGTGATGAGGCCGGCGAGAATCACCCCTTCCAGGATGGTGTGCGGCGCGCGCAGGAGCAGCTCGCGATCCTTGAACGTCCCCGGCTCGCTCTCGTCGCCGTTGACCACGATGAAGGCGCGGTCGTCCTCGCCCCGGGCGCGCGCGGTGCGGACGGCGTCGCGCACGTCCTTCCATTTCTGCGTGGCGGGAATGCCGGCGCCGCCGAGGCCGCGCAGGTCGGCGTCCGTCAGCGCCTTGAGGAGCGTGTCCGACCAGCCGCCAAGCTCCGGCCCCTTCGCCCAGTCTTTCTCCGTCTGCCAGCAGCGGACCGCCTGCTCGACGACCGGCTCCACCTTGAAGTCGACCCGCATCTGCTTGATCGCGGCTTCGCGAAACCGCTCCAGCCGCTCGGGGCCCCAGGAATATTGCGAGAAGAGCGATTCGACCGCCTTGCGCAGCGAGGCATCGCGCAACGCGACCGCTTTGAGCACGCCGGAGTAGTCCGGCGGCTGCCCCTTGTAGGAATCGATGACCCACTGCGACGCGGCGTACGGCAGATCGGCGTCGTGATCCGCATGCGGCGGGACGCCGCTCACGCACGCCGCGACGATCTTCTTCAGCTCCTCGGTCGAGCGCTTATGGTAATAAAGATCGTGTTCGAGGCCGAGCAGCGTGACACTGGCCGCGGCCGCGCGATCGCATCGCCCGAGGCACGAGGCGCCCTCCACCGCGACGTCGTTGCTCACGATGGATTGCAGGTCGCGCAAAGTCTCCGCCGAGCCGGCGAGATGGCAGGCCATGTCGCGGCAAACCTTGACCGTGCATTTCTTCGGCGGCGCGAGCTGGAAGTGCGGAAAGAAACTCGCGACGGCCTGCAGGCGGTAAAGCGGGATGCCGGAGTCGCAGCTGAACCGCTCGAGCTCGTCGCGATTCAAATAGCCGAACTCATGCTGAATCCGCTGCAAAGCGGGAACGATGACGGCCTCGTAGAGTTGCGGGCTGAGGGAGGCGCTCATGCGATGGAAAAGGCCGTGGGCCGCCCCGCGCAGGCGCGCAGTGCGGGCCGCACCTCAGAGCGTCGAATGCTGCCTCGGGGGACGATAGTCACGGTGATAACATGAGTTACCGATGCGCGGAGGCGAGGTCAAACCGAATTGGCGGGCGGGTCACGCGGCGCGCGCCTTCCGGGTTCGTAGTTCCGCCTTCAGGCGGCGAGCGGCGCGTTCACGCGAGGGGGGCTGGAAGTTCGGACGCGCTAATCGAGAGCCCCGCCTAGCCGCCTGAAGGCGGAACTACGAACCGTCACCCTCACCCGTCGCCCCACCCGTCTGCATGAGCGCGCAGACGCCGCGCTTGCCCGCGCCGCTGACGAACTCGAAAAAGGCCTGCGCTTCCGGCCCCCACTCCTGCTCGGCCGCGGCGGTGAGGGCCTGGCGGACGTTGAGGCCGCTCTGGTAGAGCAGCGCGAAGGCCTTTTTCACCTCGCGCCGCTGGTCGCTGGAGAAACCTGCGCGCCGCATGCCGACGACGTTCAAGCCCGCGATCAGGTTGACCTCGGCGCCGATGGTGTACGGCGGGATGTCCTTGCTGAACCCGCTCTTCCCTTGCGTGATGACGAGCCGGCCGACGCGCATGTGCTGGTGAAAGACGCTCCCGCCGCCGATGAAGACATGGTCCGCCACCTGCACGTGCCCGCCGAGCAGCGCATTGTTCGCGATGACAATGCGGTGGCCGAGTTGGACATCGTGGCCCAGGTGCGCGCCCGCCATCAGGTAACAATCGTCGCCCACCGTCGTCGCGCCCCCTTCCTTGCTGGCACGGTGGATCGTGCAATGCTCGCGAATGCGGTTGCGCGCGCCGAGCCGCACTTCGCTCTTCGTCTCCGGGTTGAACCCAAGGTCCTGCGGATACCCGCCGATCACCGAGCCGTAGCCGATGAAGTTCTCCGGCCCGAGCACCACGCGCCCGGAGAGGATGGCGTGCGCCTGGATGGTGCAGCCATCGCCGACCTCCGCCGGCCCCTCGATGACCGCGTACGCGCCGACGGTGACGTTTTCCCCCAGGCGCGCCTGGGGATCGATGATGGCGGTGGGATGAATCACGGGTGGCGTTTATTGATTGGTGAATGCGCCCGCCATCATCCGGGCACGGCGCGCGCGGCGGCAAGCGCGAAGACCGGGGGACGGGACGGAAAGGAGGGCTGGCTCGTCCATTGGATCTCGCCCCTCGCGCCGGAGGTCGCAGCGCGAGCCTCCACTCACATGGCTCCGCGAAAGTGTTGCGCCTCACCCGTGCGCGCCCTTAGTCTGCCGGGCGAAAGGCGGAGCGCATGGCACAGACGACGAGCGCGGTCAAAACCCCGGACCAGAGCACGCAGGAATACGTGCCGAAGGACCGCGCGCGCGTTCTACTCGAGGATGCTCGCAATCTCCGGTACTGGGCCGGTCGTTTTGGGGTGATGGTTGCGCAACTTCAGGCCGCCATCGAAGTCTGGGGCGAGGAGGTCTCCGACCTCCGGCTGCTGCTCGATCTCCGGGATCCCCAGCCCCACGACCCGCCCGTCCGCGCGATGATCTCGACCGAGGCCGAGGGTGCGGAATTGGCCCGGCGGTTCTGGGAAATCGTCAGGACTGGAAGCATGGCCGGCCGAATGGCCTTCGGATGCGGGGAGGCCCGCGAATTCCTTTTCGCGGCTGCCAACGCCCAAAGGGACTAGACTTATTCCACCACGCCTTCCGCTTCCGCCATCCCTCCGATGAAGTAGCCGGACTGGTAGAAGAGCATCAGCACCTTGCTCCCTTTCTTCAGGCTGGGCGCCAGCACTTGGAAGCGAAAATCGCTCGCCGCCTCGCTCGCGGCCACATCCACCACCGCCCGTCCGTGCTTTTCGTCGAACCGGATTCGTTGGAACGCCAACGCGCCGCCGAAGGGCATCCCCCCGAGCTTGCCGCCGGCGGCATCGGGCGCGCGCACCAATGCGATATGTTCCTTCGGCAGATTGGCCAGGTCGATCCGGAAAGTGTCACCCGCGCCCGGCTGGTGGCCTTCGGTCGCAAAAGAACCAACCACCTTCTTGATCGTCCCCGTTACCACCACGCCTTTCACGAGTTCCATCTCCTGCGCCGACGGGACCGGTTGGCCACTGGGCTCGTCAGCTGGCAGCCCTTGACCAGCAAAGAAAAGGACGATCACGGCGAGGACCTGGGGAACTTTCATGGCGCAATCTTCTCTCGTCCACCGCGGAGGTTGTCACGCAGTTGTGAAAATGTTGTCGATTGCTCGTCGGTCGCGCTCTAGAGGGCGGTTGGCCCTTCATGAATCCTCCCGACTCTCCTCTCCCGCCACCGGATGACTTCGCCGGCGCGCTCGCCGCCATGCGCCGCGAGTGGGCGGAGCTGCGCGCGCATGAGCCCCTGTCCGACCCGGAGCTGCCGGAGGAGGACCGGTACGAAGCCGCCGTGCGGCGGATGGCCGGCTTTCGCGCCTTCCTGCATCGGCATCACGCCGTCTTCACCGCGCCCGATCTCACCGAGCAGGATCGTGAACCGCTGGAGGCGACGCGCCTGCTCCAGCTCTTCCTCGACGCGAGCGAGAAGGTGCAGCGCGGTGAGGAAAAGGCCTTGCAACTCAGCGCCGACCTGGCCGATGGCTGCCGGGACCTGGTGCTGGAGTTGCTGAACAAGCTCGCCTGGCTGGAAAGCATGCCGCAGGAGGAATGGGACGCCATGCCGCCGGAAACGCGCGTGAAACTCTTCGACCTGCTGGAAGCGTTGCGCCCGTCCCGCGAATCGATGCTCGGCACCTTGCCCATCGAGCTCCGGCGGGAGTGGGAGCGGCGGCTGGGCGAGTGACCTTCCCTCCGGCGCTCCACTCTCCCCTTTTCATAACCGACTCGGCACGGTAGGCAAAACACCGGCATGTCCCCCCGGACCAAAAAGCGATCGGCCTCCTCAGCTCCGAGCAACCCGCCCGCGAGCGACGGGCCGCTTCCCCCCGCCGGGGATGCCTGGCAGCGCGCGTATTACCAGCTCGTCCTTTATCATCGTCAGCACGGACATTGCGATGTCCAGGGTCCGGGGCCGGCGCTGCGCAAGCTCGCGGCCTGGGTCGCCGAGCAACGCGAGCTGCAACTCCGCGGCCAGTTGCGCCCCGACCGGCAGGCCGCCCTCGACGAACTCCAGTTCACGTGGGACACGGCCGAGCCCGGCGGGAAGTCTCTCCGCGCTGTGCAGGATGATGGCCGCTGGCAGCTGCGCTATCAGGAGCTGGTCTCTTTTCAGAAAACCCACGGCCACACTCGCGTTCCCAAGCTTGCGCCGGGCAACCTCGTCCTCTGGAAATGGCGCCACGTCCAGCGCGAGTGGCGGCGCAAAGGCATCCTCAAGCCGGAACGCATCGCCCGGCTCGAAGCCATCGGCTTCGAGTGGGACGACCCAGGCCGCGTCGGCCGTTCCCGCGAGGAGAGGTGGGAGAATCAATGGGAACAATTCTTCCAGCAACTCGTGCTGTTCCGGGAGCGCTTCGGCCATTGTCGCGTCGGCGGCGGCTGGCTGGAGAATCCCGCCCTCGCCCTTTGGGTGCGGCACCAGCGCGTAATCGAGAAGCGCGGCCAATTGCCGCCCGACCGCCAGGCCCGCCTCGATGCCCTCCATTTCGAGTGGGCGCTGAAGCCCCATGGCAACCTCGTCGCCCTGTGGGAGCGGCGCTTCGGCGAGTTCCTCGCCTTCCAGCAGGCCACCGGCCACACCCGCGTCCCGAAAGGCCCGCCCGGCAAACGCGTCCTCTGGAAATGGCGCCACGTCCAGCGCGAATTCCGGCGCAAAGGCACCCTCAAGCCCGAGCGCATCGCCCGCCTCGACGCCATCGGCTTCGAGTGGGAGGAACCCGATCGCTTCGGCACCTCGCAACTGGAGCGGTGGGACAACCAATGGGAGCGCCAGTTTCAGAAGCTCGTCGAATTCAAGGCCCGCCACGGCCATTGCCGCGTCTCATCCGGGCGCAACGGCGACTTCATGCTCGCTCATTGGGTGACCAATCAGCGCAGCTTCCACAGACACGGCGACCTCCGGCCCGATCGCGCCGCCCGGCTCACCGCCCTCGGGTTCGAGTGGCAGCGCGGCCTTAACGGCACCCTCGCCGACCTTTGGGAAAAGCGTTTCGCCGAGCTCCAGGCCTTCGTCCAGGAGCACGGCCACACCCGCGTCCCCAAGCGCCCGCCCGGCAACAAAGTCCTCTGGCATTGGCGCATGGTGCAGCGCGAATTCCGGCGCAAAGGCACCCTCAAGCCCGAGCGCATCGCCCGCCTCGACGCCCTCGGCTTCGAGTGGGAAGACCGCCGCGGCCTGGCCCTCTCCCATATCGAGCACCATCAACAGCGCTGGGCCGCCAAACTCGAGCAACTCCGGCAGTTTCAGGAGCGCTTCGGCCACACCCGCGTCCCGAAGAGTTGGCGGGAAAATCGCAGCCTCGGCGCCTGGGCCCAAATCCAGCGCCGCGCCATCCGCGAAGAGAAGATCAGCGAGGGCCGCCTCGCCCGTCTCACCGCCCTCGGCTTCGCGTGAAGCCAGCTTTGCCCTCCCCAGTCTCCTCGCCCATGGATCCCTTCGAATTCTTGTCTTCCCTGCCGCCGTGTCCCATCTCCACGGCCATCGTTGCCATGCGCCGCGAGTGGGCGGAGGTGCGCGCGCATCAGCCGCTGTACCACCCGGAGCTGCCGGAGGAGGACCGGTACGAAGTGGCCGTGCGACAGATGGCCGTCTTCCGCGCCTTCCTGGAGCGCCATCGCGCCGTCTTCGCCCTGCCCGATCTCCCCGAGCGGGACCGCCACGCGCAGGAAACCACGCGCCGGCTCCAGCTCTTCATCGATTGGTGCGAGCAGGAGCAGCGGCGTCTGGAGGAGGCCCTCCAGGAAAACGCCGACCGCACCGACTTCTGCGACGAGTTCGTGCTGGAGTGCCTGAAGCAGCTCGTCCGGCTGGAAAGCATGCCGCAGGAGAAATGGGACGCCCTCCCCATCGAACAGGCCCTGAAACTCAACGACCTCCTCGAAGCCTTGCGCGCCAACCGCGAAGCGATGCTCGGCACCTTGCCCATCGAACTCCGGCGGGAGTGGGAGCGGCGGTTGGGGTGACCGGGGCAAGTTGCAAATGACTGGAGGTTTCGCAGAGCGAATCGAGCGGAACTCCTGCCTCGTCAAGTACCTGCAACCTCGTAGTCTCGGTTCCAACGCCTTCCATGAGCCATACAACACTGATCAAGGCAGAGGACTTCGATTTCTTCGCGATCACAGGTGAGAACGTCCCTGCGGTGATCACCGAGCTAATCCTGAGATTGGTGAATGAGATTCCTGACCTTACGTCAGGGCGTATTCCCTATGGGAGGGACATCAATCAGCCAGGTTGGGACGGGATCGTCGAGACCGCTTCAGGATTCCGGCAATTCGTCCCGAAGGGCCGGACTGTGTGGGAAGTTGGAACCGGGAACGACCCACGAGACAAAGCGACTCGTGAGTTTAAAAAGCGAACGGGGCAGGTTTCGGCAGAAGACAGGGCTCAGACGGGGTTCGTATTTGTCACACCTCGCCGCGCCGCATCTGGTGGCTGGAATCTGCCCTCGCAAGAAACTTGGATAGCAAAGCGAGCAGGTGCGGGGTGGCAGGAGTTGAAGATTCTTGATGCCACCGCCCTTGCCGATTGGCTGATCGAGTTCCCGTCGATCGCCAGATGGTTTCTCGTGCAAACTGGCGTGCCAAAAGCGGCGACGAATTTTTCGACTCCGTTCGAACACTGGGAACACCTGAGTCGATTGACGGGACCTGAAAACCCGCCGCTCCCATCAGAAATCTTCTTGCATGGAAAACAGCGCGCATGCGCGGAAATGGAGCGGCTTATGAAGGGCGAACTCTCACAAGTCGTCTTTCGAGCCGAAAGCGAGGACGACGTTGATGACTTCATTGCTGCGTTTATAGCCTCATCGGAGAGGACAAGCCTAGACCCGCTCGGGAGTCGCTGTCTCCTCATCAGGACACAGGAGGCTTGGCGCGAGTTGACGCAATTGAGGAGTAAACATGTTCTCGTGGCTCATCCGCGACTTGATCTTGAAGCCGAAGCACAGCAGTTACACATCGCTGCGAACGGGAAGCATTCAATCGTCCTTGCGGTTTCGGGTGCCTTTGACGGCGCTGCGTCCTTGATCCAACTTCGCAGTCCTTCGGCATCGGTCCTCGAAGAGATCTTTCGCGAGAAGGGATTCGCTGCTGACCGAGCGCGCGAACTGTCTCGGGCGGGAGCGGGTTCGCTAGTGAATCTCAAGCGACACCTACTCGGTCTTGGTGATTTGCCGCCATACGCGACTTGGCAAAACGCACGCTTGCTTGGACTCGCGGGTTTAGTGGGTCGATGGCGCGGCGAAAACCCTGCAGATCAGCAGGCCATGGAGGCGCTCGTGGGAAAAACGTACGGGGAGTGGATCAACCTAGTTCGTCCGGAGACGCTCCGGTTGGACACTCCCCTGGTTCAGCGCAATGAACATTGGAAAATCGTTTCCCGCGGGGAGGCTTGGAACGCGTTGGGTCCCCAAATCACGAACGACGATCTAGAGCGCTTTAAGAAGACGGCCATACTGGTTCTTGGCGAGCGTGACCCGAAATTCGAGCTCGACCAGGAGGATCGCGTGGCGGCATCATTTCGTGGAATTGGACTAAAGCACTCATCGTCTATTCGGGAAGGTTTTGCCGAAACGATCGCGCTGATTGGAAGTCGGAGAAAGGCCTTGCGTTCCTGTACCCAAGGAAGGGCAGAAACCACTGCCATTCTTATCGTCCGAGAACTTCTTGCGGGTGCCGAATGGTTGTTATGGTGCTCGCTAGGTTCACTTCTACCTCTTCTGGCCGAAGGAGCACCTGACGAATTCCTGGATGCTGTAGAATCGGCCTTGAGCGGCAACTCAGCAAATCCATTCCCGGGGGTCTTTGCACAAGAGCACTCGGGAATCTCGGGCTGGAATCACATGAGTGGTCTCTTATGGGCCCTAGAGGCGCTAGCGTGGAATTCGGAATATCTACTACGTGTTACCTCGATTTTGGGAGACCTGGCCGCGCTTGACCCTGGTGGAAATTGGACGAATCGACCTATCAGCTCACTGGGGCACATTTTCCTTCCTTGGTATCCGCAGACAGCCGTTCCGGTCGAAAAGCGGACGCAAGCGGTTGAATTGCTCGTGAGCGAACAGCCGAGCATTGGCTGGAAGTTGCTGATGGGTCTCTTGCCGTCGAATCATGGGATAACTACGGGCAGCCACAAGCCGACGTGGCGAAATTGGATCCCGGACGGCTGGAGTGACGGGGCAACAAATTCCGAGTACTGGAGGCAAGTCTTTGACTATGCGGACATCGCGATCCGCATCGCTTCTTCTGATTTGCCAAAGCTTGCGGAATTGATCGATCACCTGCCGAATTTGCCCAAAGAACTGCACATCCGAATACTCTCTCACCTCGGATCAGAGGAAGTGGTGAATGCCGGAGAGGAGCAAAGGCGAATCGTCTGGGAAGCACTGGTCGACCTCTCCACGAAGCACCGCAAGTATGCTGACTGTGCGTGGGCGATGCCGGCGGAGGCCATCGAGCGGATCGAAGAGACCGCCTCCAAGATCGCGCCAAAGTCTCCCGAGGGAATATCCAATCGGTTGTTCAGCGACCGTGACTTCGATTTGTACGACGAGAAAGGCGAGTACGAAGAACAGAGACAGCGCCTGGACCTCCGCCGACAGGAGGCAGTACAGCAGATTTTACAAGTTCGTGGGCTCGCAGGCGTTGTTACTTTCGCGAAAAATGTGGGGTCTCCATCAAAGGTCGGAGAAAGCTTGGGCCGATTGGAAACGAGCGTATACGACACGGAGATCTTGCCTAATCTCTTGAATTCGCCCGAGCGGCCCCTTTCGGAACTTGTAAGAGGTTTTGTGTGGGGGCGGCACCGTGTAAAGGGATGGAGTTGGGCCGACAGCCTCTCTTTCTCCGGATGGACATCCGAACAGATGGCAGAGGTTTTTGCCCTTCTCCCGTTTGCCCACGAAATTTGGAGCCGAGCAGAGTCTCAGCTTGGTGAGGATGCAAATCTGTATTGGGCTCGAGTAAACTGCCCCCCGTGGGGAGAGGATGCTCATATGGTAGAAGCCGCTGAGAGACTTCTCCGTGCTGGACGGCCCCGAGCCGCCGTCGACCCGGTTTGGCGGCTAGTTTACAAGAAGACGGATGTGCCAATCGAACTTGCCATTCAAGTGCTTTTGCAGGCGGGCCATTCGACTGAAACGGGCCACGGACTCGATAGCCACGAAGTCCAAGAAATCATCGCGTGGCTGCAAGGGAACCCGGACGTGAGCCGACAAGTCTTGATGAAAATTGAATGGATGTATCTTCCCTTGCTCGACCACGAGTACGGCGGAGTGCCAGTAACTTTGGAGGCATCGCTTTCACGTGATGCGGCCTTTTTTGCCGACGTTGTCGCCGGCATCTACCGAGAAAGGGGAACCCCTGCTCCTCCCGAAGCTGCCAGTAAGGAGGAGAGCAATCGAGCACAGGGATGCTATCGGCTCCTGCAGGCGTGGAAGACCGTTCCAGGAAGCGACGCAGGCAAGCTGGATGTTTCAGCATTCCAAGCATGGCTGGACGAAGCGAAGCGCTTTACCAAGGAGTCGGGCCGTTTCGAAGTCGCCATGATTCATGTCGGAACGGTACTTTCATATGCGCCTGCCGACCCGGAGGGCTTATGGATTCATCGCGCTGTGGCTGGTGCACTCAACGCGAAGGATGCTGGCGAGATGCGGTCGGGATTTACAACTGCGCTGTTCAATCGACGCGGGGTTCACGGATTTACAGCAGGGGAAGAAGAGCGGAAACTGGCCTCGGCCTATCGCAAGCAGGCAGAAGAACTGGACCAGGCAGGGTTCTCGCGCTTTGCAACTGCCCTCCGCGAGCTTGCACACTCTTACGAACGAGAGGCGGAACGGGAATCGACGACTGATCATTTCGAATGAGGTAACCAGTCTCTCGAAACTCACTCGATCGCGAGCACTGTGTAATGAACCTCCGCCGGGGGTGCGTCGGTGGGGCTGGGGTCGAATAGGTAGCAGCCGGCTTTGAAGTAGCAGGTCTCGGCTTCCCAGGTGGGGTCGAGGTGCTGGCCTTTCTGGAGGCTGTAGGCGAGGACTTTCCAGGTCGGCGCGCCGGGCTTGCGCGTCCTCACCGTGAGGACGTGGGCGCTGGTGAGCAGGATCTCGTATTCCAAGGGTGTGTTGAGGGTGATCGATTCCCGCTGGAGGTCCGGGGTGCGGATGATGGCGGAGGTCTTTTGGGGTTCGGTGCGGTACTCGGCGAACAGCTTCCAGGGGCGCGACTTGTAGTCGCAGACGAGCTTCAGGAGCGGCCCGTGGTCGCTGACGTCATCGTGGATTTGCGCGACGGTGATCTCGCCCTTGTCGGTGACCTTGGGGACCGCGGCGAGGGTGAAGATGCCGCGCAGCGTGTGATTCCCGCCGGCGGTCTTCCAGCGTTCGGCCTTCTTCTGGCTGAGCTCGGTGCGCGGGAAATGGGAGTTGGGCGTCGTGGCCCCATTGGGTGGCACGCGGAAGATCATCTCCGTCGCGCTCGGCGCCCAGAAGTAGGTGGCGTAGCCGGGGGCGGCGGCGAAGCCTTTCGCCGGCTCGGACGTGATCGTGGTGATCTTCACTACGCCCGAGCTGTCCGCGACGGGAATCTCCAGATCGAAATGCGCCAGGGCCTTGGCGAATCCCGGCACCGCCCCCGGCGGCGTCCGGCCGGCCAGCGGATCGGCCGCCGAGGCGGGCGGCGGGGCCATGAGGAGCACGAGACCGATGAAGAGGGTGAGGTGTTGCGTCGTGAGGGTCATGGGAGGAGGGGGAGACTTGGAGACTGGGAGACCGGGCGGGCTGGACTCCCGAGCTACTTCTGCCACCCGTACACCTTCGCGACGAGGTTGCGGAAGTCGGTGGGGAAGGCTTCGCCGAGGTGGTCGTTGTACATGATGACGCAGCCCTGGCCGGAATGCACGGTGCCGAAGGAGCCGCATTGGAAGCCGGCGTTCGTGCCGCTGAAGCGGAACTCCGCGTTCTTCTCGCCGGGATGCTCCAGGACCAGGTTGCCCAGGCTGAGCGGCCATTTGCACCCCGGGACGCGGGTCAGGACTTTCTCGACCATCTCCTGGGAGAGGACGGCGGAGGAGGCGCCGGCCTTCGTCCGCTGGATATCCATGACGAACAATGCGAGGTCCGAGGGCGTGGTCCAGAGGCCGGCGGGGGCCGACTCGGGGAAGTTGTTCCATTGCCACGGCAGTTCCGCGCGCTCGAGCTCCTTGTTCGCCTGGCCCCCCGCCAGCGCGTAGCCGTAGCCGTGCGCCGCCTCGGGCCACCGCGCCGCCGGCAACGGGCACTCGAAGGTGCTGTGGACCATGCCGAGCGGCTCGAAGATCGCCTGCTTCATGTAATCCGCGAACGGCTGGCCGGAGACATCGATGACCCACTGCTGGAGGACGCAGTAGCCGCCGCCCGAGTATTCCGTCTTCGTGCCGGGCACGGAGCCGACGCGGATAGGCGCGGATTTCGCGGGCGCCTTCCCGTCGAGCACGGCGAGCAGCGTGGGGAACGCCTCGCCGCGCGGGTAGCCGTAAAAGCCGCCGATATTGAAGCCGGCCATGTGGGGAAGGATCCGTCGCAGGGTGACCTTTTCCGTCCTGGTGAAGTCGTTTTCCGGGATCTGCCACGAGGTGAGGTGGCGGTTCAGGTCTTCATCGAGCGAGAGCTGCTTTTGCTCGGCAAGGCGGAGCGCGGCATAGGCGGTGAAGCACTTGCTGGAGGAGGCGGCCTGGAAGAGGGTCGCCGGCGTGACGGGGGTCTGGCGCGTGGCATCGGTAAAGCCGTACCCTTGGGCCTTCACGACCTTGCCGCCCTCGATGATGGCGATGGAGATGCCCTTGACCTTCTGCCGCTCCATCTCGCGCAGGATGAATTCGTCGATCTGGTCCGGGGCCACCGGGGCCGCGGCCGCCGGCGCCTGGGCGGGGAGGGCGGAAGCCGTCGCGGCGAGGCCGGCGCTGAGGAGCAGGAGGGAGCAGAGGAGGGACGAGTGGGGGGAGGTCATGGGGAGCAGAGGACTGGGAGTGGGCACATGATTGCAGACGGTCCTCGCGGAGGAGCGGGGTTGAGCCAGCATCAGCAGGGCGGCGGTGAAGATTCCACCTGATGATGATCGGGTACGGACTGGAAGCGGGAGACGCGAGTGCGAAGGGTTGGAGGGAGCAGCGTGCCCTGCGATTTCTGAGGATTGAAGGCGTTTTGGACGAACCTGGGCGATTTCTGGCGAAAGCAGCGGTTTTCAGAGGAAGAGAGGACTGCTTTGCGGCAGAACAGGATTGTTCCGAGGATGAGCCATATTCCGTTCCGCAGGAACAATGTTGTCCGGTGGGCGAACAGTGTTGTTTTGCCGCAGAACGATTTTGTTCTCGCGAAAAACAATCTTGTTTCGCCGGAAAACAAGATTGAGCGGCGCGCGGACAAGATCGCTGGCCGCCGGAGCAAGACTGCGCCGGAAATCTGCAGGACTGCCGGGCGGGTGAGCAGGATGGTGCAGGAAAAGGAGAGGATTGCGCCGGACGGATGCAGGATGGTTTTCGGACGAAACAGGATGTTGGCAGTTGTGGCTCAAATCGTAAACAATTTGTGCTTGCGCTGATGATGTGGGCCGGCTTTGGTGGCGGGGACGCTTCGGCTGTCCGCCGGAGCTGACCGGACAGTTTACCCCCTAAACTAACCAGCACGATGGTGCGCTTTGACAACGGCAGCAGGCTCGACTCGGGTCTGCGGTTTGACTCGCCCGCCGGGCCGGTTTCCCCAACCCCTAGACACAAGAGAACCATGAGTATTCTGAAGCTCGAACTCCGCAAAAAAGACGTCAACGAAAAGCTCGGACTTGGTACGACGCACATCGCGAAGATGACCGGCAATGCCGACTACCCGGCGGGCACGCGGGTGCCAACGGACGCGGACTTTGCCGCGCTCCAGGCGGCGCTGCAAGCGGCGGTAGACGCGCGCGCGGCGGCGGCGGCGACGCTGACCCAGAAGGATCTGCTGGTGGACGCCGCCGAGGCCAATTGGGACGTGGGGTACACCGCGCGCGGAACGAATTGCGAAGCGATCACGCCCGGGAATGCGGCGGCGCTGGCGGGCGCGGGCTTTGCGCTGCGCGGCGAGCCGGTCTCGGTCGGGCCGGTAACTGCGCCGGCGAACGTGCGGGCGACGATGGGCGACATGGCGGGCGAGGTCGACCTGATGTGGGAGCCGCAAAAGGGGGCCTCGACCTACCTGATTTTCTATAAGGAGCACCTCGCGACGGGCGATTGGATTCAGGCGACGGCGACGCAGAAGAGCAAGGCGACGGTGGAGGGACTGACGTCGGGCAAGACGTACGCCTTCCGCATTCAGCCGGTGGGCAAGGACGGGCCGGGACCGCTGAGCGATGAAGTGGTGAAGATGGCGCCGTAGGGCGGAAGAGCGAGAGAGGGGGAGACTGGGAGACTGGGGAGACGGTGCAAGCCACACGTCTCCCGCGGACTCATCACCTGTGCTTGCTTCCGGTTTTCGTCTCTCCCGCACTCCCAAGTCTCCCAAATCTCCCCCTCTTCACCCCGCCCCTCCCCATGCCCTTCGACCCCTCCTTCCCCGCCACGGATGCGCTCCTGATCTCCAGCGAGTTTCGGGCGCAGTTCACCGGCTTGTTCGACCTGATCCAAGCCGTCCCGGTCACCTCCAACTACGTGGTCGATGAGGTGATCACCGGGAGTGCCGGCGGCAATGCGTCGGTCGGAGTCACCTTTGTGTCGCCGACGGTGCATTTCACCTTCACCATCCCGCGCGGGGCGGATGGCGGGACCGGACCGGAGGGCGCGCCGTTCACGAATTTCGTGGTGGACGGGGTGTTCACGCTGAATCCGGGCGAAAGCGCGACGGTCGGGGCGATCTTTGACGGAACGGCGGTGCGGATGACCTTCGCGATTCCACGCGGGGCGGTGGGCGACACCGGAGCGGTCGGGCCGGCCTTCACGAGCTTCGTCGCCGACCCGGTGACGACGCTGCCCGCCGGCTCCGATGCAACGGTCGGCGCGACCTTCGACGGCACGTCGGTCCACCTGGCCTTCGGCATCCCGCGCGGCGCGGACGGCGGCGTCGGCCCCGCGGGCGAGGTGACCACGGCGCAACTCAACACGGCAGTGAGCGACGCGATCGCCGGCACCGCGCAAAACCCCACCGGTGTCGCGGACCTCGGCCTCACGATCAGCGACCCGCCGACGCAAGCGGAGATGCAGACGGTGTCGAACAAGGTGGATGAGTTGCTGGGGGTTCTGCGGCGGATGTAGGAGTGAGCTTGCTCTAGGAACACTTTTGAACGACTACGTTGAAACTTATGATGCGACGACCCATTACCTTTGCGTTTGCCCTCGTGTCTCTTTTGGTGGTTCGAGCTAGTCTTGAAACGGCTCGTGCAGCAGAGCCCAACCCTGAGCCGCAAATTCATCACCGGCTCGCCGGCCCAACGGTCCCCACTACTCCACGCCCTCCAGGACCGGAAGTATTCACTTTCGGGAGTGACTTCGAAATCGAAGTGCGAATCCTCGATAAGGACGGCGATTGCGTGGAAATCCGGCGCAAAGGAATCCTCATTCACGAACATCCTTTCAGGAAGCGCGTCGATTGTCGGCGGCCGATGCGCATGCAACTCCCCGGCGTGAACCTGCCGAAGGAGCCACCCTTCGTCGAAAGCGATGTGCGGGAGCGGACGGAGTGGAGCAGCGCCGACGTGAAATCGGAGCTAAAGTGGATCAGCGACGAAGCTGGCGGCTATAATATCGCGCTCAGGTACGGACGTCTCCTCGACATGTATGTTTGCTACGCGGTGCGGGGCGATAGTGCGTTTCACTCGGATGCCGTAAACTTTCGGTATCAGAACGGTCACAAATTCTCCTTTGACTGGCTGCCCGATTCCCGACTTTCGGTGAGTTATAGCGACCACTTTACTGGCTTCGTCCAATGGGACCGTTCACTGAAGGTCTGGAAGCCAGAAGTCGTGCAAGAGGCATATCGCGATCTTTCCCAATGAATCGGGGGAACCAACCTGCGGCTGCGGATCGGCGCCGGCGAGGGCGACCCGATCACCGGGCTCGCCGAGTGGGATGATCATCAAATCGTCGTCTTCAAGCGAAACTCGATCTACATCGTGCGCGCCGATCCGGCCAAGACGAGCGAGGACGATGCGGCCACCTCGCTCGCGCACGCCGACGTGACGAAGATCAGCGACACGATCGGCTGCGTGTCGCACCGCTCCATTGCGCGGGTCGGGAGCGATCTCTGGTTCCTGTCGGACGGTGGGGTCTTCAGCATCGGCCGCGTCCTGGCGCAGGCGACGCGCGAGCTCAAGGAGGCGGTGAGCGGCCCCGTGCAGGATATCATCCAGCGGATCAACTGGAGCGCGGCGCACACGGCGGCGGCGATCGTTTGGGACAACCGATACCTCCTCTCGCTCCCGCTCGACGGCGCCGCCGCGCCGAGCGCGGTCTTGGTCTGCCATGCCCAACGAAAGGCCTGGAGCGGGCTGTGGACGGGCATGGACGCGGTGGACTGGGCGCTCTCGAAAGCCGCCGGCCACGAGCGCCTGAACTTCGGCCGCGCCGACGGCTCGGTGCGGCGGTGGCTCGACTACACAGCCCGCGCGAATGAGGTCGAAAGCACCTTCCAGGACGCCGGCGTGAACGTGGCCACGCGCATCACCACGCGGGCGATGAATCTCGGCGAAGCCGTCTGCGAGAAGAGCGGCCTGAGCGTGCAAGCGGAGTTCTTCGAGTCGCAAGCGCCGGCGACCGTCGCGGTGCGGCTGAATGAAGACGAGCCGATCCCGCTCGGCCGCAACTTTGCCACCAGCATCGGCTCGCTCGTGTTGCCGGTGCTGTTGCCCGCGACGCTGCCTGGACTCGGAGTCAAGCGAAAGGCCTTCGGCACGCAGCGGCTTACGCCGTTCCGCTCGCTGCAAGCGGTCGTCAGCAGCCCGGCGGGCAAGCTGGGCTTGCGGACGGTGTTTGCCACAGGGTTCGTCGATACGATGCGGCTGGAGGAGTGAAATGATTTTAGAAAGGAGGATGCGTTGTGTTCATACCAAACCCCAGGCGTTTGCCGTTGCAAATGCCTGGGGATTTGGAACGCGCAGCAATACATCGCGCTTCGCACGGTCGCCCGCCCCCTGGTCTTTTTGCGTGTCTTTTCGTCCCGTTCGTGGACCAAATCGCCGATGCCCGAGCTTCCTGATGCGACCCGCCACAGCCTTGTCGAGCGGCTGGCGAATTGGGACGATCGTGCGCGGTGGCAGGAGTTTTTCGATACGTACTGGCGGCTGATCTACGCGGTGGCCCGGCGCGCGGGGTTGCAGGATAGCGAGGCGCAGGACGTGGTGCAGGAGACGATCCTCGCCGTGGCGCGCAATATTACGAAGTACGAGCGCTCGGCCGGCCGCTTCAAGCCGTGGCTGCTCCAGATGACGCGCTGGCGGATCGCCGATCAGTTTCGCAAGCGGTTGCCCGAGGCCGAGCGGGTGCACCGCGACGGCGAGTCCGCGCGCGACACCGCGACGATGGACCGCTTCGCCGCGCCGGGCGCGGATCTCGAGGAGGCGTGGGAAACCGAGTGGCAGCAGCGCCTGCTCGAGGCCGCGCTCGAGCGCCTGAAGCGCAAGGTGAAGCCGCAGCATTTCCAGGCGTTCGACTGCATCGTGCGCAAGCACTGGCCGGCGGCGAAGATCGCCCGCGAGCTGGGGTTGAACATCGCGCAGGTTTACCTGATCAAGCACCGGCTGGCGGGGTTGCTGAAGAAGGAGATCCGGTGTGCGGAGGCGGGCGGGGAGTGAGCGAGGGGGAGACAAGGAGACAAGGAGACAAGGAGACCCGAAACGGAGCCCGACCGTACGTTGTGGGCGAAGGCAGACTGCTTCGTTGACCAAGCCGAAATAGGTGGCACGTTGCGTTTGACAGGATTTACCCATCACTACGCGCTCTCCCCGGATGAATTCGCCCTTCCATCGCTCTGCCATCGCTCTTGTTGCCCTCTTCATTCTGGGGGCGGGCGCGCTCACGGCCGCGCCGGAGGAGCGCAGGGCGCTGCCGGAGAGCGTGAAGGCGCTCCCGGTCAAGCGGACCTTGTCCGTGGCGCGCGTCACACCTACGCACTTGGCGCAGCAGATCGAGTTTCAGGTCTCGCTGAAGATGCGGAATTTCGGGAAGCTCTCGGCGCGGACGCAAGCCGGCGAGCGGATTCCCCTGGCCGAGCTCGAGGCCGCGTTTCTGCCGTTGCCGGAGGATTACCAGGCGCTGGTCGACTGGGCGAAAGCCGAGCACCTCGTCATCGTCGCGAAGGATCCGATGCGGCTCGGGCTCTTCCTCAGCGGGACGGTGGCTCAGGTCCAGCAGGCGCTGCAGACGCAGTTTGCCCGCGTCACGCTGGAGGAGGGGACGTTCACGTCCGCCGTCACCGCGCCGAGCATTCCGGAGAAGGTGGCGAAGCAGGTGCTCGGGATCAATGGGCTGCAGCCGCACGTGCATCCGCATCGGCTGGTCGTGCAGCCGCAGGCGCAGACCGCCGCGAATCCGCCGTACCTCGTGAAGGAAATCCTCACCGCGTATGGCGCCGCGAATCTCTCCTTCACCGGCAGCGGGGAAAAGATCGCGATCCTGATCGACACCTTCCCGCTGGACAGCGACCTGGTCTCTTTCTGGAGCCACAACAACGTCGCGCAGAGCTTGACCAATATTGAAAAGGTGCAGGTCGTGAGCGGTATCCTGCCGACGCCGAGCGGCGAGGAGACGCTCGATGTCGAGTGGAGCAGCGGCATCGCTCCGCAGGCCAGGGTGCGCGTTTACGCGACCACGGATCTCTCGTTCGTCAACATCGACAAGGGGCTCCAGCGAATCATCAACGAGTTGCCGGGCCAGCCGCAGTTGCACCAGCTTTCGATCAGCCTCGGCCTGGGTGAGACGTATGTCTCCACCAGCCAGAAGCAGACGGACGCGCAGTACTTCACCACCATCGCGAGCCAGGGCGTGAGCGTTTTCGTTTCCTCCGGCGATTCCGGCGCGAACGAGGGCGGGATCTTGCAGGTCTCCTATTTCGCCAGCGACCCGCACGTGACCGCGGTCGGCGGCACGAAGCTCAATTTGTTTTCCTCCGACGCGGTGAGCAGTGAGACCGGCTGGACCGGCAGCGGCGGCGGGATCAGCGCGTTCTTCGCGCGGCCCTCGTGGCAGACCGGCATCGGCGTGCCGTCCGGGACGAAGCGGGTCGTGCCCGACGTCGCCCTGGTCGCGGACCCCAACACGGGCGCTTACGTTTACCTGAACGGCGGGGCGAAGCAATTCGGCGGCACGAGCTGGAGCGCGCCGACCTGGGCGGGCTTCGCGGCGCTGATCAACGAGGCGCGCAAGGCGAACGGCCGCGCCCCGCTCGGCTTTTTGAATCCCCAGATCTACCCGCTGGCCGGGACCACGAATTTCCGCGACATCACCGCGGGGAGCAACGGCGGCTATCCCTCCTCGTCCGCGTTCGACCTCGTGACCGGCCTCGGGGTGCCACAGATGAACAACCTCCTGCCGACGCTCGCCGGTTCCGGCACCACCGACCCGTCGATCACCAATTTTTCGCCCCAGGTCGGTTCGGTGGGAACTTCCGTCCTGATCAGCGGGGTCAACTTCGACCGGGCGACGGGGGTCAAGTTCGGCAACGACAGCGCCGGGTTCGCCATCCTCTCGTCCAATGCCGTGCGGGCGACGGTGCCGGCCGGGGCGCACAGCGGGCCGATCAGCATCATCACGTCGAACGGCACGGCGACGAGCGCGAACTCGTTCACCGTCGCGCCGCCGGCGCTCAACGACAACTTCTCGGCGGCGCAGGGGGTGAACGGACCCTCCGGCCAGGTCGACAGCAACAACCTCGCCGCCTCGAAGGAGCCCGGCGAGCCGAACCACGCGGGCAACAGCGGCGGCGCCTCCGTCTGGTTCAACTGGACCGCACCGACGACCGGCACCTACACTTTCGCGACGAGCGGCAGCAGCTTCGACACGCTGCTCGGCATCTACACGGGCAGCACCGTCTCCTCGCTGACCACGATCGTCTCCAGCGACGATGCGGGGACGAGCACCGGCAGCATCGCGAGCTTCAGCGCGGTGATGGGGACCACGTATCACATCGCGGTTGACGGATACAATGGCGCGCGGGGGAGCCTGAGCCTCATCTGGGCCGCCAATTCCAACGCGCCAGTGATCAACAGCTTCTCGCCGCAGACCGGCACGGCGGGGACGCCGGTAAAAATCACGGGGGCCAACCTGCTCAGCGTGAACAGCGTGAAGTTCGGCAACGTGGCCGCCGGCTACGTCGTCGACTCGGATACGCAAATCACCGCCACCGTCCCGGCCGCCGCCATCACCGGCGCCATCACCGTGACCAGTGCGGCGGGCAGCGCGACGACCAGCGGGAACTTCGTCGTCGTCGCCTCCGCGTCGAACAACAACTTCGCCGGCGCCGCGCCGATCAGCGGCACTTTCGGAACCGTCACCGGCGCCAACGCGGGCGCCACGAAAGAGCCCGGCGAGCCGGATCACGCGGGCAACCCGGGCGGGAAGTCCGTCTGGTATTCGTGGACGGCCGCCGCGAGCGGGACGTTCACTTTTGACACCAGCGGCAGCAGCTTCGACACGCTGCTCGGCATCTACACCGGCGCGGCGGTCGACAGCCTGACGGAGGTCGCTTCGAACGACGACGCCGGCTCGATCTCCACCAGCAGCGTGAGCTTCAACGCGACGGGCGGCACCGTTTACGCCATCGCCGTCGACGGCTACAACGGCGCGAGCGGGAACCTGGTGCTCAACTGGGCCAAGAACAACAGCGGCCCCGTCGTCAACAGCTTCACCCCATCGCGCGGCCCCGTCGGTACCGCCGTCATCATCTCGGGCGCGAACTTCACCGGCGCGAGTGCGGTGCAATTCGGAGCGGCCAACGCGACCTTCACCGTCGACTCCGCCTCGCGCATTTCCACCACCGTCCCCGCCGGGGGAGTGACCGCGCCGATCACGGTCACCACGCCGGTTGGCAATGGCAGCAGCGCGGGCGAGTTCAAGGTGACGCCCGGTCCCGGCAACGACGCGTTCGTCGACCGCACGGTGCTCTCCGGGGCCTCCATCAGCGTCGCCGGCACGAACGTCGGCGCCACGCTGGAGACCGGCGAGCCGGCGCACGCGGGGAACCCCGGCGGCCGCTCCGTCTGGTGGAGCTGGACCGCGCCGACGGACGGGTCGTTTGCGATCAGCACGCAGGGGAGCGCCTTCGACACGCTGCTCGGCGTTTACTCCGGCCAGGCCGTCGACAGCCTGACGCCGGTCGCGAGCAACGACGACGATCCGGCGGGCGGCAACACGAGCGTCGTGGCGATCAACGCCGTCGCGGGCACCGCGTACCAGATCGCGGTGGACGGCCTGAACGGCGCTTCCGGGGCCATCGCGCTCAGCATCTTTGCGCAAGGCTTCAGCTCGACCCTCTACGCGACGGGCTTCGAGCCGGCGGAGGGTTTCACCAGCGGCGCCTCGCTCACCGGCCAGAACGGGTGGACGTCGAGCGGCACCGGCGGCAACGACCTCATCACGGGCGAGCCGGGGATGACCGGCCAGCAGGCGACGGTCGGCAAGAAGGCGCCCAACGCCGGCGACACGGATCTCTTCGTCTGGCGTCCGGTCAACTATGTCCCGACCGGCACCCAGCCGATCGTGAAGTTCGCCGCCACCATGGCGATCGAGGACTCGGTCAACAACAACTACGACGACTTCCAGTGGCGCCTGTACAACCGCCACGGCGACCCGTTGCTCACGATCGATTTCAACAACTTCGACCTCTCCATCTACTATCAGTTGCAAGGCCAGAGCAGCTTTACGCCGACCTTCCACAGCTTCTCCAACTCCACCGTCTACAAGTTGGAAGTGACGATGGACTTCGGTCGCAACGTCTGGAGCGCGACGCTCAATGGCGGCACGATCGTCAACGCGAAACCGATCCGCACCGGCAACGTCCCGCTCGACTTCGGCAACATGGACGCCGTCTGGAAGGTCCACGACGCGGACTTCCCGGGCGATAACTACATGGTCTTCGACGACCTCTCGATCGTCGCGCAGCAGAGTCCCAATCCGCGCATCACCTTCCCGCCGGTCGGCAAAGCGGCCATCGGCGGCGACCCGGTTTCCTTCAGCGTGGTGGCGACCGGCCTGGCGCCGCTGAGCTACCAGTGGATGAAGAACGGCGTCGCGATCGCGGGCGCCACCACTTCGAGCCTCAACATTCCGAGCGTTTCCGTCACCGACGCCGGTTCGTACACCGTGAAGGTCACGAACCCGATCGGCTCCATCACGAGCCCGCCGGCAGTGTTGACGGTGAAGAGCGCGCCGATGATCGTGACGCCGCTCGCGGATCAAGTGAGCGCGGCCGGGCGGACGGTTACGTTCAAGGTGGCCGTCATCGGCACCGCGCCGTTCAAGTATCAGTGGTTCGACGACAATGGCGCCATTTCCAAGGCAACGGTACCCACGCTGACGCTGCCGAACGTACAAACGGGCGGCCATTACTCGGTCACGATCACGAACAGCCTCGGCTCGGTCGACAGCGGCAAGGTGAGCCTGACCGTGGGCGCCTCGTTCGCGTCGGTGGGCGGACTCTACAATGTCGGGCTCGCCAGTGCGGGGAATGGCACGAACACCGGCGGCCTCTTCAGTGTGATGATGTCGGCCGCGGGCGGCCTCACCGGCACCGTGAGCTATGGCGGCCAGACGTGGCGTCTGCTCGGCAAGTTCGACAACAGCGGTCATTGGACGAAATTGGTCGGGCATGACTTCATGGGCCGTGCGGTCACCGCCGATCTGCAAGCCGCCCTCTTCGGAACCGCGGGCATCACCGGCACGCTCACCATCGGCGACACGCAGATCCCGATCGCCGCCAATCGCGACCCTTACGACGGCAAGAACAGCATCGCGCCGCAGGCGGGCAAATACACGTTCGCGCTCTCCACCGCCGCGGGTCTGCCGGCCGGGCGCGGCTACGCTTCCGTCACCGTCGACAAGCTGGGCAAGATCCGCGCCGCCGGCAAGCTGGGCGATTACACCGTCATTTCGCTCGGCGCCAATGTGGACGCCGGCGGCGCCTGGCCGATCTACCTTGCACTCTACGGAGGCAAGGGTTACCTCGCCGGCGTCGCGACTTTCGAGCCGATGGCGAACACCGACCTGGATGCCGCGCTGCACTGGTTCAAACTGCCGACTCTCACCGGCACGTATCGCGCGGGCTTCGAAGGCGACGTCAATCTGACCGGCTCGGCCTACCTCTCCCAGACCGGCGTCTCCATCCTCCCCCTCGATGTCGCGCACCAGGGCAAGGTCACGCTTAGCGGAGGCGAGCTCGTCCCCGCCATCGCCGAGACCATCGAGATCGATACCCCGAACCGCGTGAAGATCCTCAGCGGAACCGCCCCCTTCGTCCTGCGCCTGACCACGACGACCGGCCTCTTCTCCGGAACCGTCACGCCGCACGCCGGCTCGCCGGCGATGCCCTACACGGGCGTCGTCCTGCAAAAGACGAACACCGCCGCCGGCGTCGTCAAGGGCACGAACGCGACCAGCTTGATCGAAATCGTGCCGGCGACGCCGTAGGCGCGGGCTATGCGCCGTCTGAGCGTGAGCACGCGGCCGGCTTCCGGGTTCGTAGTTCCGCCTTCAGGCGGTCAGGCGTTTCCCTCGCCCCAGTTCGTCGCGGAAAAGCAAAACGCATCCTGCAGGCGATCACCGAACCGCCTGAAGGCGGAACTACGAACCCGGAGCCGGCCGCCGGGCGCGCCCGTTTATTCAACCGCCGCGCAGGGGACGGGAATCGCCGTCCTCAAGCGCGCGAGCAACGCGGCGGCCTCCTCCTTCACGACCAGCCGGAACTTCCCCGTCACGCGGTCGATCTCCAGCGCGTCCACCGGCTCGATCTCGAATTGCACGTTCGACATCTCCTTCTCGTCGAGGATCGCCTCGAGCTTGCGGCGGAGGGCGTCGCGCGTCTCCTCCTCCTCGCGCGGGGTGAGACCGGCGTCGAAGCAGGCGCGGATGCGAAACGAGGTCCCGCTCTCGAGGACGATCTGCCAGGCGCTGAGGCCCTGGACGACCAGCTCGACGACGACGATTGGATGGATGAAATCCTCCCGGCCGTGGCGGTTCGTGAAGACGAGCGCGTGCTCCTGCCGGCCGATCACCTCCTTGATGCGCGTGAACGGATACGGGCTCCGGCCCGCGATCTCGGGGACGAGCACGTCATCCATGCGATGCCTGATGAGCGGCAGCACGTCGTTGAAGAGATTCGTGACGCAGGTGTAGTCGGCCCCGAGCTCGAAAATCAGGTCGTCCTCCAGGAGGTGCAGGCCGTCTGCGCCGGGGAGCGTCATCGCCATGTAGAGGTGTTCGCTGGAGGCATAGCCGTTCAGGACGGGCGCCTGGAAGACGCGCTCGAGGTAGGTCTTCACCTCCGGGAAGAGTGCCTCGCCGCCGTTCCCGAGATGCGCGGGTTTGATGCGGAGCTCGCCACGCTCCTGGGCTTCGGCCAGTTGCTTGAGCACCGTCGCGTAGCCCGAGAGCGCCTCGGGTTGGAACTGATTCAGTTGCTCCACCGTCCGCGCCAACGGCTGGCCGACGTCGAAGGTGCGGACTTCGTGGAAGAGCCGGTTGGTGCCGTCGTTGCCGGCGAGCATGAGGCTGACCCCCGCGAAATGTCCGCGCGTCGCCGCGACATAGGCGACCCGCCGCCGCCACCTCAGCGGCGAGGCGCGCACGACGTTGCTCGCGCCTCGGATCCACCCTTCATGCGAGAAGACGTAGTAGCCCACCGTCCCCGACGTGCCCGAGGTGTGCAGCACATGGTAGCGCCCGTCCAGCCGTTCCTCCGGGTCGCTGGAGCGGGCGAGGAAGTCCGCAATCCGCCGGCGCGTCAGCGTGCGATCGGTCACGATGTCATCGAAGTGCTCGATGATCGCGCTCTTGGTCAGGATCGGGAAATCGGCGGGCACGCAGGTCCGCGGATCGAGCCCGCGCGCGTCGATGATCCGGCGATAGTACGGCGAACGCGGATAGATCGACGAGACGAGCCGGCGGAACCGGGCGAGCTGTTGCGCCTCGAGCCGGCTCCGGGAAAGGCGCTGCGAGCGGTAATGACCCCACAGGGCTCTCAGCCAACGGAAGGATTCTCGCGGAGTGTGCCAGGTCATGTTTCTATTGCATCGGAGTCGCCACACAGTCGGACGCCCATGTGGACCATGGTCCATCGGCGCGGTTCGTCTCAAGCGCATTGAGCCGCGAGTGCGTGACGCTTCGGCCCGCGGGGCGTGACAACCTTGTTACCTCTCCTTTGGATGGAATCGAGGTCGAGACATTTCACGCTCGTTGGTTCAACCTTCGTTTCACTGATGGAACGAATCGAACCTGTCCCCACCGAAGCTCCCGCACCGGACGCCATTGCACCGCCGAGCGAGCCTCTCGCCTTTCTGCGTCCCTCGGCGCTCCTCAGAAGTCCGCTCCCGGAGCCATGGCGTACGTTGGCGGTCCTGGGCCTCCTCCTCTGCGGTTTTTGGATGATCTATTTTCACATGGGCCTCTCGATGGAGGAGCGCGGCACGCTGCGCAACAACACGTTCTTTCACTCCGACATCGGGCGCGTGATTTCCGACATGACGCGCAGCGACGCGAATCACGGGCGGACGATCGTGCACCCGCTCTTTGTCCTGCTGACCTACCCGGTGGGGGCGGGACTGACCGCTGTTTTCGGTTCCCCCATGCGCGTCGCGGTGGCGTTCAATTCCTTCATCGGCGGCGTGACGGTCGCCCTCACGTGCCTGTTCTTCCTGGCCTGCCGCGTGTCGCTTCGCCGTGCGGTGCTTGGGGCCTTGTTGCTCGGATTTTCTTCGTCGCACCTCTATTTCGGCTCGGCGCCGGAAACCTATATCTTCTCGTGCTTGAGCATCATCCTTCTCGTCATGGGCCTGGCGGGGAAACCTCGCGGCTGGCGCTGGTATCTTCCGGCCGGATTCTTCAGCTTTAGCATGCTGGTGACCAACCTGGCCTTTGTCGTCATCACGTACGCGACCGCGGTTCCCTGGGATTCGTGGTGGAAAGTCGCCCGGCGCGTGGCCCTGCTCGCGGCCGGCGTGGTGGTCATCACCATGGTGCTGGCTCTCGTCCAACGGGCGATCTGGCCGAGCTGCCAGGTCTTTTTCGAACGGAGCAGAGTGGTCGAGAGCGAGTCGCGGTTTACCTCCGATCACCACAACCTCGCGAAAGTGCTGGAGCGCGAGGGCGCGTTGCTCCGGTACGTCTTTGTCTACGACTTCTTCGCGCCGACTACTTACGTCGAGAAGACGAGCACGGGCAAGCCGACCTTGCACATTCACTCCAATTCGCTCTCCCACATCACCCTCGCCGGAAGGGCGGCGATCGGGCTGTGGTTCGCGCTCCTGCTCGGCGCGCTCTGGCGGACCGCGAAATCCCCGGCGCTCCGCAAGCCGCTGTTCATCGGCCTCATCCTGTGTGTGGCTTACAATTTCTTCCTCCACACCCTTTATGGGGACGATTTGTTTCTCTACTCCTGCAACACCTGCTTTCTGGTCGTCGCCTGGATGATTCTCTGCGTCTCCGACGGCAACACGCCGCGCCTCGCGAAGATCATTGATTTGATGCTGCTGCTGCTCGTGAGCGCCGAAGTATTGAACAACTTCCACTTCGTCAAGGCCCTCGCGCTCATGCGCTAAGCTGCGGGTCACGCGCCGCGTCTTCCCCGAGCCGGCGGGCCAGCGCGCAGAGCTCCGCGGAGTTCTCGAGTCCCTCGAGAAACCGGCGCGGGATGCAGGAAAGGCCGACCTGCGCGCCGACGAGGGCGCCGGTCAGAATGCAGCGCGCCTGATTTTGACCGCCGCCGTTGAGCGCGTGGAGCACCGCCGACTCAAAGTCATGGTGAAACCGCGCGGCGAGATAATAGGCCGCGGGCAGCTGGTGATAGATCGCGCAGGGCATGCCATAGACAATGGAGACCTTCCACGCGGGCTCGATGCTGATGCCGGGATCGAGCGCCGCCTCGGCCATGTAGGAAGGCGTGAGCAAGGCATCGGGCGAGGAGAAGCGGCCGGCGCGCGGCGGATCGGGCGCGCCCGCCTTCGGTGGCGCGAGCTTCCCGCTCGTCACGGCGTGGAATGGGAGCTCGCCCGACTTCACCAGGTCCATCAGTTTGTCGGAGAGAAAGGGGTCCAGCTTTTCGCCGCGCACGAGCAGCGCCAGCGTGCAGGCGTACGCCGTCGTCATCGCCACCACCGCCTCGTCGGCTTGCGTCAGCAGGCAATTCGCGCTCACCGTCTCCGCGACTTTCGCCGGCGTCCGTGCGTAGCGCGCCGCCAGCACCGGAGCGCGCTCGGCCGCCTCCGTCGTGTCGGCGTGGCCACCCGTCTCCTGCCATGACTTGCGTTCCACCACCCTCCGCCGCCACGCTTCGCGGATCGACTGGCTGGTGTATCCGCCGGGGCCGCTCATCGGCTGGCCATCGAGCTGGGGAAAAAGCTCCTCGTCCAGTCGGCGGCAAAAGTCGTCCTCCTCGTACCCGCGCCTCTCCACGACCGAGCGCAGCAGCATCTCCGTGATGATCCCCGCCTGCGAAAGCTGCCCCGCCTTCAGCCCCGCATGGTAGCGGTGCGGCTTCGGCTCGGTGTAGCCCGTGATCCACCCCCCGTGATTCCGGCGCATTTCGTCGAGGTCGTAATACCAGTGCGGGCCGACGCCCAGGGCTTCGCCAATCAAGGCGCCCATCACCGCGCCGGCTGCTCGATCGCTTAAGGACATTGGAGGCTCAGGGTTTCACCGGGGAGACGAATGGTCAACGACCGTCGCCTTCGTTCGGGGCGGGGGCGCCCGACTCCCGGTTCACAGCGGCTTTAGCTCAAACGTGAGCACCTGCGTCCCTTGCGCTTCGGTGACTTTGATCTCGAGGGTGGCGGCGGGTTGTTTGACCGTCCACTGGGCGTGGCTTTGCTCTTCCTGGCGGGTGAAGACTTTCTCCAGCGCGGGGCCGAATTGCTTTTCGTAGGCGGCCACGACGTCGCGGATTGCGGGCGGGCGGGTGAAGGTGGCGACGATGCGCTGCATGCGGCCCTCGTGGAAGGCCACTTCGATATTCGCGGGGGAGGCGAAGAGGAGCTGCGCATCGGTCCAAAGGGTGGTCCGATCACCGCCGTTCGCTTCTTCCTCGGGACTGAGGGCGGTGGAAGGGATGCGCGCCTCGCGCAGGATCTGGTGCGTGCGCGCAGAGCCGTCGCCCCAATGCAAACCGGGGATGGGATTCCAGACGGCGGCGAGTTTGGGGTCGCTCTCGGGCGACGCGCCGGGGCCGCCGGCCACGGCCGCCGCCGGCGCGCCGGGGTTGGCATCGACGACCGCGGCGGCGGCCGGTCCGCGGCGCGTGAAGTCGAGGACGCCCATCCAGAGTTCGCGATTCTTCAGCCGCACGACGTTGGTATTGGTGACGGTCGTTTCCATGACTTTGCGGGTCGCGAAGTCGTACCCGGAAAACGTGTAGTCGGCCTGAGCGGGGAGCGAGAGGGTGTAGTCCACCTTTTCGACGATGACGGGGGCGCGGCCGCGGTTGCGGACACCCTTGGCCTGCTCCAGGGGACCGCCGGCGACGGTCCAGTCGAAGTCGAAGTCCGTGTTGGTCGCGTCGGCGACGGCGGTGACGAACGCCCGTTTTGCGGTGGCGAGCGGCCGGCCGTCCGCGCTCGCGAGCACCCAGCAAACCCACGGAGTGCTAAGGCCGCTGAGGACGGTGCCGTCGCGGAATCGGTACGGCTCGGCGACGACCTTGCCGACGTACGCTTTCACGCTCGGCGAGTCGATGATGAGGCGGCCCTGGGGCCAATCCCACAGGATCTCGTCGCCGGAGGGCACGGCGGCGGTGATCGGCTCCTTGGAGACTTCGTTTTCGATCGTCAGCTTCGCCTCGCTCTGCGGGTCGAACTTGATGCGGCTGCCGCGCGCGAACATCGCGCGGCCCGCGCCGATACCATTGATGAAATCGAACCCGAACAGCCCCGGCCGTCCGACGTGGTAGATGCTCGGCGCCGGCGCCGGTTTGATTTCGTGCTGGAGGAAGATGCGGCCCGCGAGCGCCATGGCGGAAGTCATCACCGGATCGCGCTCGTGCTGCACGCCGGTCCAGTAATGGGTGGCGACGATCTGCGGCAAGACGCCCGCCAGGTATTCCTCGTCGCTCTTCAGATCCTTCGCGGCCCAGTAGTGCCAAAAGATCCCGTCCCAGTCCTGCCACGAGGCCATGGCGGCGAGCTTGATCGGGTACTCGGCGCGGCTCGGATTGGGGCGCGCCTGGTTGGTTTCATAGAGGACGGTCGGCAGGCCGTCGACCGTGTGGCTGTCGATGACGTAGCCGGAGGGCGGCGCGGCGAGCGACGATTTCAGCCCCCAGAAATACATGCCGGGACAATTTACGTCGCCCTGCGCATTGACGTGCAGCCACGGGAGGCTCGGGCGGTATTGCGTGTCGAAGGAGAACGGCACGACGTTGACGCCGACGCCCTTGGGAGCCAGCGCGCGGCAGTGGTCGCGGAAGGTGTTGTTGAATTTCACGACGGCGTCGAACAGGAATTCCGTGAAGTCCCGCGCGCGCTGCTCGGGGTAGGCGGCGCGCTCGGCGAGCACCGGGGCCGGCTTCACCGTGGCGAGCGTCTCGCCGGTCGCGAGTTTGCCCCACGCCTGGAGCAGGCCGGCTTCATCGTGGTATTTCGCGCCGAGCCACGCGCTCCATTGCGCCTGCTCTTCGCGCTCGAAAAAGGGCGGCAGTTTCCTGCCCTCATTGAGGAAGGGATTCACACCGCCGTCTTCGTTCCAGACTTCGTACAGCGCGATGAGCTCGTCCTCGGCGTAGCGCTTCCCGGTGTAGGGATTGACGTGATTGAGCAGCGCCTCCGCGCTTTTCAGGCGGACCTTCTGGAGGCGCCGGTCGAAGAACACGGCGTAACGCTTGAGGTCGCCGTCGGTCTTCTCGGCGGCGACGGCCTTTTTCCAGTCGGCCCAATCGGCGCCGCCCGCGATGAAAGAGTCGTCCGCGAGGAGCGGCTTGAGCGGGAAGGAATTCGTGAGCGCGGCGAACATGACGAACATGCCGTGGGCCTTGAGGTCGGCGAAATGCGCATCGGCCTCGTCGAGGATCGAGCCGTCGCCTTTGGTCACCGGCGGCAACTCGCCGCGCTTCGCCAGTTCGGCGGGGAAGTCCTTCGCCTCGTAAATGCGGCTGAGGCTTGGCTCCCAGACGCGTTGCGCGTTGAAGCCCATCTTGCGCAAGCGGTCCGCCGCGCCGTAGCCGACCATGCCCCACAAACGCAGCCGTTTTCCGCCGTACGAAAAGTGGCCGTCCTTCACCACGTTGAAGACGCCCGCGGCCGGCTTGACTTCATGATCGAAGAGCACGGCCTTGGGATGATCGCGCACGGCCATCACGAGCTGCGGGCGCCAGCTCTCGACCGAGGCAGCGTAGAGCCGGAGGGGTGCGGAGGCCTCGATGAGCAGCGACGGCTCGTTGCGCAGCGTGGGGGTCTTGATTTCGATCCAGCCTTCCGCCGAAGCGCTCGCCGCAGGCGCGGAGCCGAGTTCGCGATGATCGCGCGGGGACAAGAGGTGGACGGTCGCGCCGGCGGGCGCTTGCTTCGGATTGGCGAGGCGCAACCGCACGGTCCCCGCCAGGAAATCCTCCGGCTGCTCGAGCACGCGTGCGATGAGCGCGGGGTCGAACTTCACGAGCACGCGCGCGTTCGAGCCGCCACCGATGGCGAGGTCTTTCGCCTGGCCGGCGGACTCACGGCTTGGGAAGCCTGTCTGGAGCGACTTTCCACTCAACGTGATGAGGAAGCCGTAGTTCTGCCAACTCCCGTCCCGCCAGGCCTGGATCGCCTTTTCGAAGCCGGGGATTTCGATCGTATCGCCTTTCTTCAGCTCCGCGGTTTCAAAGGTCGCGAAGGGCTGCGCCTCGAAATCGACGCCGGCTTTCATCCCATTCCAAGTCGGGTCGCGGTCGGGAAAAGGCTTGAACCAGGTGGCGGCTTCGGACCAGTCGACCAGGATGCGGTAGCATTTGAAGACGGCATTCCCGGGCCTTTCCACTCCGCCGACTTTGAAGCGGAAGACCGCGCTTTCCACGGGCTCCTGCGCATTCAGCGCGGCGAGGTCGAGTTTGATGAGCCCTTGTCCCCAGCGGTTGTCTCGGAGAGTCACCGACGCGTCGGTGCCGGAGGAGGTTTTGCCTTCCTTCCACAGGCTGATGTCGGCGGCGGGCGGCAGGACGAGCGGCCGGCCGCCGGCGGTCACGAGGACGCCGGCCAGGTTGGGATCGGCCGGCTGCGCTTCGCCCGCGACGGCGTAGGCGGTGATGGTGACCGGAACGCCGGCGGGCGGCGCGCCACGGGAGGGCGTGCAGGCAACGCAAAGGGCGAGCAACAGGGGGAGGAAGGGTCTCATGTTGGGCGGGTATCGTCTCAGCAAGCACGAGCAGGGCGCTTACGGTGCCTGCTTCCCCACCCCCGCCCGTGCCTCGTCGGCGAACTTCTCCAGGTCCTTGTAGTTCCGCACCCACGTCGTGTACATCACGCCGCTCATGTGCGGGTACGGTTTGGCGGCTTCGAGCCATTGGCGGATTTTCTCGGGCGGGGCGTCGTAGTAACCGGCGATCAGGGTCGGGTGGCCGAGGTCGGTGAAGAATTTCAGGCTCGCGGCGCGTTGGCCGAAGTACCAGAGCATAATCTTCACCGAGGGATCGAGGCCTTTCCAGGAGCCGGCGAGGTCGCCGTTCACCAGGTAGTAATCTTTCTTCGCGTTGTGGTTCGGGTCGAACATGTCGCTCCACACGTAGATGTCGCCGCCGGGGTTCACGTCCTTGAGGATCTGGACGCAGGTGCGCGCGTTGTCGGCCAGCAGTTCGCCGGCGTCGAGGTGGCGGTCGGCGTCGGCTTTGTCCCAGTTGAGGACGCGGATTTCGTCGTGGCTCATGAAGTACCCCTTGGCGCCAAAGGCGGCGTGGAGCCGCTTCGCCTGGTCGCGCAGCAGCTCGACGGTCTTCGGCTCGGAGAGGCAGATCATGACCTGCCCGCCGACGGTGGTGACCATGTGGTAATACGAGACGCGCAGCCGCGTGCCGTCGGGCAGCTTGGTCTTGATCGCCGGCGCCTCGTGGTAGATCTCATACTCGCCCGCGTAGGGGACGGTGCCCAGGCGCGGGTCGGCGATTTTTTCGAAATCGACGCCTTCCTTAAGCACGCGCCCGTCCTCCGTCTTCACCTCGACCGGCGTGCCGGGGCGGCGCAGGACGTTGAGCAGACCGACCTCCTCGATCCGCGGATCGCGCCACTCGATGGTGCCGCTCTTCGCGCCCCACGCCCCGAAATAGAGATTCACGTCTTCGTTGCCGAGCGAGTTGAAAACCGCGTGGCAGCGCTTCCAATCCTGCGTCCGCTTCACGCCGAGCTCGGAGTGGATGAGCTGATGCCCGCCCGCTTTGGTGAGCGCCGAGATGATCGGCAGCGCGCCCTCGAGGTCCTGCGTCTTCACGTCGACCGAGACGTGATATTGCCGGAACGGATGCAGCTTCAACGGCTGCATCAGCCGCGCGTTCGCGCCCTTCGGGTCCTGCATCTTCGCCACGTGATTTTCGACGGAGAACGACGGGTCGTGGAGCGGCCACGCTTTCAAGTCCGCGAAGTCCGCGCCCTTGAAGGCGACCGACGGCTCCGGCACCAAACGCGCCGCGCCATCCTTCACGACGAAGAGCGCGTCGCGCACCGGCAGCCCCTCCGCGAGGTTCGGGTCTTGCGAGAGGAGGTCGTTCGAGTAGCCGATGGAAAACAGCGCCGGAACGATCTGCATCTTCGTCTCCGTGGCGATCGCTTTGACGCGCTCGATGTTGGCGAAGTAGTGCTTATCCATCGTCGACAGCCGGCTGAACTTCGAGTCCGCGAGCATGACGCCGTTGTAGCCGGCCTTGGAGGCTCGCTTCATCAGCGCCTCGAAGTCGTCGATGTTTTTGTCGACCGCGAGATTGAGCGGGCAATAAACCCAGAGGTCGCGCAGCGGCGAATCGGCGGCGTGGGCGAGGAGGGGAAGGAGGAGGCAGAGAGCCAGCGCGGGGAATTTCATGGGGGAAACGAGCTTCGTCCTCGAACAGCGCGGATTCCATTCGAAAAGCGGTTGGGCTTCTCCGCACGCCAGGCACGGCGTCAGTCCAGCCAGTTCTCAAACCGCAAGTCCGGCACCAGGCTGAAATCCCGCTCGTTGCGAGTCAGCAGCGTGGCGTCGTGCGCCAGGACGATGCACGCGATTTTCAGGTCCAACGTGCCGATGCGGACGCCATCGCTGCGGAAGCGGCGAAACAGGGCGGCGCATTCAGCGTCCCAAGACAGGATCAGCCAGTTGCCGAGCGCTTCCACGACCTGCTGAAGCTTGGCATAGGGAACGATTTGCCGATCAAGGTCCTGGTGCCGGTTGATCTCGGCCAGCCACCCGCGCAGGCTCTCCTGCACGGTTGGGATGCTGAGCGCTTTCTCCGAGTCCGACGCTCGCAACCGCGCCGTCAGCTGCCGACCGATTTCAGAGTTCCTCTCCAGCGCGGAGAAGTGGTCTGTATCAAGAACCAGCAATTTCCTTCTCGTAAGTTTGCTGCTCGCGCCACTCCCGCCCGAGGCGAACGGCTTCCTCGAAGTGCGGATCGTCCTCAGCAAAAATACCGGCGGTGCGTCTCCAGTCTTTCTGCGCGCGCGGCGTCGCCACCAACAGCGTCTGGAGCTCCGCGACCTGTTCCTCCAACTGTTTCACACGTTCTTCGAGTGTCTGCGACATGGCATGAGCGTACGCCATTTCGGAATCGCTCGCCATTCCAAAATCCCACTCTGAAGCGAGTAATCGCTTACTTCAGCACCCCGCGCTCCAGCCACTCCTGCGCGCCGCCCAGCACCTGCTGCGCGAAGCGGTAGCCGGCGTTGTCGTTGTTCTGGTGGAGCTGCGTGAAGAGGTCCTCGATCCGCAGGCGCGCGGTTTTGCAGAAGTAATCGGCGACGGGGAGCGCGTCGGCGTCGGCCGTGCTTTGCGCGCGAGCGCAAGTCGCCGCCATCGCGAAGAGCTCGGTGCCGATGTCGACGAAACGCCCGAGCAGCACCTGCTCGCGCTCGAGCTTCGGGCCGAAGCGCGCCATCGCGTGGAAGAGCGCGCGCGCGAGCCGGCGCGTGGCGCGGCGCGCCCAGGCGACGTGCGCGGCGAGCTTCGGATGCAGCCCGCTCGCGCCGCCAAAGCCGAGCCACTGGCGCGGGTACCAATTCGCGTAAAAAGCCGCCGCTTTCATCGCGGCGCGGGCGCGGGTGCCGGTGGGGAGCTGCGTGTTGAGCACCGGCGCGCCGACCTTCAAATGCGGATCGAGCGCCTCGCGCGCGATGAAGAGCCGCATGATTTCGCTCGAGCCCTCGAAGATCGTGTTGATCCGCGTGTCGCGCATCATGCGCTCGACCGGGATGCCCTTTTCCCCGCGCGCCTCCAGCGATTGCGCGGTCTCGTAGCCGCGGCCGCCGCGGATTTGCATGGTGTCGTCGACGATGCGCCACGTCCGTTCGCTCGCCCAGAGTTTGCACATCGCGGCCTCGAGGCGGATGTCGGCGGTCTTGTCGCGGTCGACGATGCTCGCGGTGTAGAAGGTCATCGCTTCCATCGCGAAGACGTCGGCGGCCATGCGTGCGATCTTGTCGGCGATGGCGGCGTGTTTGCCGATCGGCGCGCCCCATTGCACGCGCTCGTTGGCCCAGGCGCGTGTGAATTCGAGGCAGCGTTTCGCCCCGCCCGTGCAGCCGGCCGGCAGCGTGAGCCGGCCGGTGTTCAGCGTGGTGAGCGCCACGCGCAGGCCCTTCCCCTCGGCGAGGATGATGTTCTCGCGCGGCACCTTCACGTCGTGAAAACGGACGACCGCATTATAGAGCGCCTTCAGCCCCATGAAGCGGCAGCGGCTGACGATTTCCACGCCAGGCGTGTCGACGTTGACGATGAACGCGGTGACCTGGTCGCGGCCGTTCTTCGGCGGCGTCTTCGCCATCACGACGAGCACGCCGGCCTTGATGCCGTTGGTGCACCAGAGCTTCTCGCCGTTGATGATGAAATGGCCGTCGTCGGTCGGCACGGCGCGCGTCTCCATCTTCGCGGGATCGGAGCCGACCTTCGGCTCGGTCAGCGCGAAGGCGGAGATTTCGCCGGCGGCCACGCGCGGGAGGAAGCGGCGCTTCTGCTCCTCGGTGCCGAAGAGGATGAGCGGCTGCGGGACGCCGATGGATTGATGCGCCGAGATGAGCGCGGTGAGGTTGCCGCAGTAGCTCCCGAGCATGACCGCGGCGCGGCAGTAGTTGGTTTGCGAGAGGCCGAGGCCGCCGTACTCGGGCGAAATCTTGATGCCGAACGCGCCGAGTTTCGCGAGGCCCGCGAAGACCTCGTCCGGGATTTCGCCGGTGCGGTCGATCTCATCGGGATCGACGTTGCTCTTGAGAAAATCGCCGAGGCGCTCGAGGAAGGCATCGCCCTGGTCGTGGTCGGCAGGGCGCTGCACGGGGTAGGGATGGAGCGCGTCGAAATCGAAGCGGCCCATGAACAAGCCGCCGGCGAAGCTTTTGCCCTGCGCCTCGCGCGAGGCCTCGGTCATCTCGAGCGCGGCCCGCTGCTCGGGCGACATTTTCGAGGTGTCGATGATGCTGGGCGAAGCGGTGCGCTCCACCGTCGGAGGAGTTTCAGTCTTCATAGAATTTGCCGTCGTTGCGCGCCAGCTCCATGAGGAGCGCACACGGCGCGTAGTGTGAGCCGGCCGTGTCGGCCAGCGCGGAAAGTTGCTGCACGATCTTCGCGGCACCGACGCTGTCGGCGTAACGCAGCGGTCCGCCGGTGAAGGGCGCGAAGCCGGTCCCCATGACCATCGCGAAATCGATGTCGCCCGCGCCCTCGACGATCTTCTCCTCGAGGCAGCGCGCGGCTTCGTTCACCATCAGGAGCACGAGCCGCTGCTGCAGTTCCTCCTTCGTCATCGTCAATTTCGCCGGCGGGTGCAGTTCCTCGGCGGCGTGATTCGGCTTCGTGTCGGCGCCGCTCTTGTAGAGGTAAAACCCCTTGCCCGCGCCGCGTCCGAGCAGGCCGGCGTCGATCATCTTCGGCAGCACGCGCGGGATGCGCATCCACTTTGGAAAGGCCGTCGCGAGCGTCTGCGCCACGTCTTCCGCGACCACGACGCCGACTTCATCGGTCAGCCGCAGCGGTCCCATCGGCATGCCGAAGTCGAGCATCGCCTCGTCGATGTCATGCGCCGACACGCCCGCCCAGAAGAGCTCGCCGGCCTCGATCATGTACGGCAGCAGGATGCGGTTGACGACGAAGCCCGGGCTGTCTTTCACGAGCACCGGCAGCTTGCCGATTTTCTGCGCGAACTTCATCGCGCCCTGCGCGACCTCGGGCGCGGTCTGCGGACCGACCACGACCTCGACGAGCTGCATCTGGTGGACCGGATTGAAGAAATGCAACCCGACCACGCGCGCCGGATGGCGCGTCGCCGCGGCCAGCTCGGCAATGGAAAGCGCGGAGGTGTTCGTCGCCAGGATGGCGTCCTCGCGCGTGAGCTCGTCGAGCCGGCGGAAGATCGTTTTCTTGATCTCCATCTTCTCGACCGCGGCCTCGATCACGATGTCGGCGCGGCGCAGCGGGACCTCATTCGGTGCGGGTGAAACGCGGTCGAGCCCATCGCGCACCTCCATCGCGGTAAAGGTGTGGCGCTGGCGGCCTTTCGCATAGAGCTTCGCGATATTCGCCATGCCGGCGGCGACGCGCGCGGCGTCGACATCGCGCAGGATGACGTGAAGGCCGCGCGCGCTCAGCCACTGCGCGATGCCGGAGCCCATGAGTCCGGCGCCGATGATCGCAGCCTGCTGCACGTTGAGCACCTTTCCCGTGGCGGGCACTTCGAGTTTGCGCGCGCGCTCTTGTTGGAAGAAGAGCCCGATGAGCCTGCGCGCGATCGGCGAGGCCGCGAGCTCCAGCACGGCGTCACGTTCGAGCGCGAGGCCGACCTTTTCGTCGTTCGCGCGGTAGGCTTTGACCATGACCTCCAGCGCGTGATTCATCGCGGGATACTTGCCGCGCGTTTTCGCCATCAGCATCGAGCGCGCTTTCGCGGCGACGATCGGCGCAGTGACGGCGCCTGCGAGCCGCGAGTGCGCCGGCTTGCGTTTGCCTTTGGCCACCTGCTCGAGCGCGACGGTGAGCAGGTGCTCGCGAATCGTCAGCACGTCGACCAGGCCCTTTTTCAAGGCGGCTTTCGGCGCAAGCGTTTTGCCGCCGAGAATGAGATCGAGCGCCGCGGGCAGGCCGACGAGCTTGGGCAGCCGCGTCGAGCCGCCCCACGCCGGGAGGATGCCGAGCTTGGTTTCGGGCAGGCCGATCTTGGTGCTCTTGTCGGTCGTGGCGACGCGCCAATCGCACGCGAGCGCGATCTCAAATCCGCCGCCGACGCACGCGCCGTGGATGGCAGCGACGGTCGGGATTTGCAGCGCGGCGACGCGCGCGATCGCCTGCTGGCCGAGGTTGATGAAGACGCGGAGTTGCTCGGGGTCCATGCGCTGGATCCCTTTGAGATCGGCGCCGGCGATGAAGATCGTCGGCTTGGCGCTGATGATGACGAGCGCCTTCGCGCCGAGGTTCGGCTCGGCGATCGCCTGGAGCTGCGCGTCGAGCTCCTCGAGCGTCTTCAGGTCGAAGATGTTCACCGGCGCCTCCGGCCGGTCAAAGGTGAGAACGCAGGTGCCGTCTTCGCGAAGCTGGCGCTGGATGGTTTGCATGGAAGGCGGAAAGGAGTTTGAAAATCAGAGGTTCAGTCCAATGGCTTTTCGAGTTGCAGGCCACTGAGGACGGCCAGGTATTTTCCCAGCTCGATGAAGGAGCCCAGGCCGCGCTCCTCAGTTTTGTACGTCGGCGTCCAGACCCGGTGCATGCGATAACGATAGCCGCCGGTTCCCTCCATCACCCACATCGCTCCGTCGCGTCCCCCAACTGGATGCGGGGGCGAGGGCCGCTGCCAGAACGAGGCCTCAGCCAGAAGTCCCTGGAACTTGTCCCAATCGGCTTTCGTGAGAGCGCGTGAACGATCGTCGATGATGCGACCTGCCACCGCGCCGCTCTTGCCCGAAAGCATCACGGCCCGCATGGCGAATGTCTCGCCGGATTTTGTCACCCGCACCGAGAACGAGCGATCGAAGCTGGGCACGTAAAGGAAACGGTACTCCTCGATCGGCTGGGCCATCCGTGAGAGCAGAACAGGCTCACGCATGGCCTGTACGTAATTACCCAGCATGGATTCAATGGTGACGCTCGTGTCGTTCGCCGCCGGCAGATCGAGCGTCGGCCCCGCCGCGATGGTGGCGACCACCGGAACACAGAGGACGAAAAAGGTGATGAGCGCTTTCATAATCACGCCGCCCTTTCCAACCAAAGCGCCGCGCCCTGGCCGCCGCCGACGCAGAGGGAGACGAGCGCGGTTTTTTGGTCGCGGCGCCGGAGTTCCTTGAGGCTGCTGAGGACGAGCCGCGCACCGGTCGCGCCGACCGGATGGCCGAGCGCGATGGAGCCGCCGTTGACGTTGAGCTTCTCCGGCGCGATCTCCTGGCCGCGCTCGCGCAGGAGCTTGAGCACCGCCAGCACCTGCGCGGCGAAGGCTTCGTTGATCTCGACGAGGTCGGCCTCGGGCGCGGTGTGGCCGCTTTGCTGCTGCAGCTTTTCCATCGCGTAGACCGGCCCCAGGCCCATGCGCGCCGGGTCGCAGCCGGTGTAGGCGTAGTCGGTGAGGTAGCCGAGTGGATCGAGCCCGAGTTGCTCGGCGCGCGCTTCGGTCCCGACGAGCAAGGCGACGGCGCCATCGGTGATCTGCGAGCTGTTGCCGGGCGTCACGCTCCCGTATTTGTCGAAGGCCGGTCGGAGCTTGCCGAGCACCTCGATCGTCTGGTCGTCGCGCGGGCCGTTGTCTTCCGCGATGAGCGCTTTGTCGCCGTAGACCGGCGTGATTTCCGCCCCCAAGGACACGCGGCCGGCGAGCGCCTTTTCGTGCGAATGGATCGCGTACTCGTCCTGCGCGCCGCGCGAGATGCCCTGCTCGCGCGCGAGGATTTCCGCGGTCTCGCCCATGTTGAGGCCGGTCACGGGATCGGTGAGGCCGAGCTTGAGGCCGATGCGCGGCGAGAAATCCTCGGGCCGAAAATGCGACATCGCGCCGACCTTCGCCGGCAGCGTCTTCGCCTTGGCGAGCGCGCCGAATTTCGTCACCGCCGACTCTTCATAAAGCAGCGGCACCTGCGACATGCTGTCGACCCCGCCGACCAGATACAGCGAGCCGCGGCCCGCCGCCATGCGCTCGTACGCACACGTGATCGCTTCGAATCCGGAGGCGCAATTGCGATGCACGGTGACGGCGGGAATGTGCTGCGGAATGCCGGCGCGCAACGCGATGACGCGCGCGATGTTCGCGGAGTCCGCCGGCTGGCAGACGCAACCGAAAATCACTTCGTCGAGCAGCGCGGGATCGACGCCGGTCTTGGTGAGCAGCGCGTCCGTCGCGATGCGGCCGAGATCGGCGGCGGAGTACGAGGCGAGCGAGGTGCCGAACTTGCAGAACGGGGTGCGAACTCCGCCGATGATGACCAGACGTTGGGACATGGTTGAAAAGGGATAACCGCAAAGAACGCAGAGAACGCAAAGAAATGTGATGCAGTTTGTTTAACTGGCGGTCGGCATCTTGTTCAGGGCCGCGGGGCGGTGATCAATCAGGCGCTGTTCCTTGAGTTGCGTGCCGACGCCTTGTTTTTGCCGCAGCTCTTCGATGGTATGAAACTCGATGCGGTTGGGATGCACTTCCAGCTCGGAGAGGAAGCGGCTCTCCAGAAGCGCGCGCAGGCCGGCTTCGGGATAGTCGTCGGACTTTTCGACATGGACGATGATCTCGTCGCACTCCAGCGGGTCGTCGTGGCGCTTGCGCAACTCGACCTGCCAGGTGCCGACGTGCTCCACGTTGTCGAGCACGCGCTCCAGGTAGTTGAAGTCGATCAGCGTCCCCTTGAGTTTTTCGATGTGCAACTCGCGAATCTCGGAGTTGCGCGAGAGCTCGCCCATGATGCGCGGGACGTGGCGGCCGCAGTACGGGCACGGCTCGTAGTAGAGCCCGCCGTCGACGCAATCGCCGGTGCGGTAGCGCAGCACCACGCTGCCGCGCGCATCGAGCGGCGTGAAGACGATCTCGCCGGGCTCGCCCTCGCCGCGCGGTTCGCCGGTTTTCGGGTCGACGATTTCGATCAGCGCGAGGTCGGGATGCACGTGGAAGCCGGCGGAGCCCGCGTCCTCCTGGTAGGGGCACTCCGCCCACGTGAGCTTCCCTTCGGTGAAGCCATACACGCTCAGGATGTCGACCTGCGGGGCGCCGAGTTGCGCGGCCAGCGCGCGAAGCTTGCGCCGCATGCCGAGCGGCGCTTTTTCCCCGCCGAGGACGAGCTTTCGCAAGTTGGGCAACTCCTGGCCCTCCGCGATCGCCTGCGTCAGGACATGGTAGAGAAACGTCGGCATGCCGATGATGACGTCGGGCTTGATTTTCTTGAGCAGGCGCAGGTTACCTTCGGTCCCCATCGCCTTGCCGCCGCCGGTCCCGAGCATGAAGACTCCGAACTCCGTGCCCGCATAGTGCGTCTGCCAAAAGGCGAGGTGCGGTGCGAAGGGGAAGAGGTTCATCATCTTCATGTCGCGCTCAGCCCCGCAGACCCGCATGACGCGCGCGCCGGCGATCTCGAGATTGCGGATATCGTGCGCGGTGAGCAGGAACGGCACCGGGTCGGCCGAACGGCCGGTGGTGCTGGTCAACAGGAGCGGGCGAAACTCGTGCTCGAACTCCGCCTCCACCGCCGCGCGACCGTGGAACAGAGCCCGCGCGATGGTCGATGGACGCCGCTTGAGGATCTGCTGGTCCGGCACGAGCACGAAGTCCTTCACCGGGTTCGCGCCGGGGAGGTCGGACTTGAAATCGGCCTTGCTGGTGAAGGGGATGCAGCGCAGGTCATCCATCGTGCGCAGATCGCGGGGCTCGATCCGCTCGCGCTCGAACAGCGCATGGTAATGCGCGGAGAACGGCAGGACCGTGTCGCTCAGATAACGCCGCAGGCGCGCGAGCTGCCACTCACGCAGCCGCGAGAGCGGTGGCGCCGGCCACCGGGGGTGTGACTTTTTGGGTTTCATCGGGTGATTGATGCGCGAGCGCGAGGATGGCCGGGAGTTGCTCCTCCGCGGCGGCGCGGCCGAGCGCGATGTACTTGCCGGGGTGCCGCACGTCGTACCACCGGCCGTCGCAGGCCACGGGCCGCAGCACGACGTCGGCACTCCGCGTGGCGGCTTCGGCGACCAGGGTCTGCGCGCCGACAAAGGCCTGGATCATGTTGTCGAAGACATTGCCGCGCGCAAAAAGGTTCAGGTGTTGGTTCAGCCAGCGCAGCGGCCAGAAGCGCCACTCGCGGCCGTTCGGCTCCGCCTGCGTGCTGCGCCAGAGACGCAGCTTCTCGGCCGTCGGGATCGCGTTGACCGCGATGATCCGCTCGATCCCCATCTCCTGCAGGACATCAACCGGCAGCGGATCGGAGACGCCGCCGTCGACGTAGTCTTCGCCTTCAAGCTTGATGGGCGTGCAAATCCCCGGAATCGCCACGCTCGCCTCGACCGCACGCGCGACTTCGCCGCTGCCGAAGACCACCCGCTGCAACGTATCGAGGTTCGTGACGACGATGCGCAGGGGGCGGATCAGATCGGAGAAGTGGATCTTCCCCAGCGAGCGCCGCAGCCGGCGCGCGAGGCGACCAGTGCCCATGAAGCCGCGCCGCGGGAAAAGCTTCGGCTCGACGATCGAGAGCAGGCCGAAGCGGCCCTCGTGCTCGCGCGCGATTTTCTCGAGCGCGGCGCCGTCGAGCCCGCAGGCCCACAGCGCGCCGACATACGCGCCCATGCTCGCGCCGGCGATCGCATCGACCTCGATCCCGTGTTCCTCCAGCACCTGGATGACGCCGACATGCGCGAGCCCCTTGGCCCCGCCGGAGGAGAGCGCGAGGCCGATGCGGCAGCGCGCCACCTCGCGGGCGAGGCGGTTGATATGGAGCTCGAACCGGCGGTCCGTCGAGGTGGAAACGTCCCCTTCCGGGAAGCCGCGCGCAAAGGAATGCACGGGGTGGCCCATGCGCTTCAGCATATCGTGGAACTCTTGCAAATCGACGGCCTCTTCGGCGAACACGATCGGCTTCACGTGGCTGGAGCACCGCGGCGCTTCACGCGCCAGCGCATGGGCGAGCAACTGGAAATCGTAGAGGCACTGCATGCTCGGCTGGAGCAGCACGTAGGCGAGGTCGGTCTGGATGACGCACTGCAAAATGACCGGCGCCGGCAGCGCGGCATCGACCTGGAGCAGGACGTAGTCGAAGTGGCGGCCGCAGTCGCTGATCAGCGGCGCGATCTCCTGCGCGTAGGCCGGATCGGTCCCGACCGGGAGCTGGATATCCTGGAAGCCGGCGACGTGCTCGCGGACTTCGCTCTTTAGCGAAAAATCGCCATCAAGCGACCGCTCGCGCAGAGCCCACGGGTGGAGCGTCGGCAGGCGAATGATCCGGCTGAGGAGGCCCGGCTCGGCGACGGGAGCATGGGCGCCCGCTTCCGCGAACAGCCGGACGAGCAGGACTTTTTGGTGCGTGATGCGGACGAGCGCGGCGGCGAGCTTTTCGACCGCTGCGGTGGCATTCACCCGCGGCCCCATCCCCATCATGGAAACGATGCGGCGCACCCGCTCGCCGCGCGCAGCGGCGGTGTCGCGGGCGGCGCGCAACTTCCGCGTGACGGTCTGCGCGAACTTCCCGGCGACCGCGGCGTCCTTGGTGAAGAGCCCCTCGAGCTCCTCCGCGGGAATGCGCAGAAGGACGCAGTGGGTGGCCACGGTGACGGTGCAGTGATGCGGCTCGGCATTGAGAAACGACCGGTCGCCCAGCGTGTCGCCGGGGCCGTAGACTTCCTCGACCGTCTCACTGCCGTTGCGCCCGCGCACCCGTCCCTCGCAGCGGCCGGAGATGATGACGAACAGGGCGTCGCAACGATCGCCCTCGGAGAAAACGACGGTCCCCTTGGCGAGCTCGGAAACGGCGGAACCGGTCAGGAGACGCTTGACCGTGCTGTACGGCAACAGCGCGAGCAGCGGGTGGGGTTTGAGGACGGCGGGGTTGATTTTCATTGGAGGGAGAGGGAGCGAGCCGGCCGGGTCGGGCGGGGCTACTCGATGTATTTTCTCCCATCGCGTGAGCCCTGCCGGACTCTGCTCGGGTCAGAGGAAAAGGCGGGTCATATGGCCGGATTCGGGGTGTGAGGGTTCATGAGCTGAAAATAAGACGCACTACTGATAAAATGTGTTCAATTTATCCTTTCTTATAGCACACTCCGGGCCGTGGCCGCAAATTTGGAAGAGCGAGAAGCGTCATGATGTCCACAGATAAATCGGCGCGGGACCGCTTTGCGCGCGGACAAACGCGCACCGCCATGGTGAAATCCCGCTGATGCCCGACTCCCTCGCCGCCCGTTACGACGCCACGCCCTACCGGCACGGCGCCATCCAGCACTCGCATCCCGCGCGCATGGGGGCGATCGGCCGGCTGCACGGGCTGCTGACCGCGCCGCCGGATCGCTGCCGGGTGCTGGAATTGGGCTGCGGCGAGGGGTCCAATTTGCTGCCGCTGGCCGAGCGCTTCCCGGACTCGGAGTTCATCGGGATCGATTTTTCGGAGGTCTCGATCGCGACGGCGGAGGCCGCGCGCGCCGCCTGCGGGCTGCAAAATGCGCGGTTCGAGTGCGCGGATCTGCGCACTTTCGTGCCGGAGCGGGGCGGCTACGCCTACGTCATCGCGCACGGGGTCTACTCATGGGTGCCGGACGACGTGAAGGAGCACCTGCTCGCGACGTGCCTGCGCGCGCTCGCGCCGGGCGGCGTCGCGTATGTCAGTTACAATACGCTGCCGGGCTGGGGCCTGCCGGGCGGGCTGCGCGCATTTCTGCTGGAGGAGATCGAGCAGGCGCCCGATGCCGCGGCGAAACTCGAGCGCGCGGGGCGCATCCTGGCCGCGCTGGAAGAGGCCGCGCGCGGCCAACCCGGCGCCTACGCCGCGCATCTGCGGAGCGCGGTGGAGGACCTATTGCGCAAGCCGCCGCATCTCCTTTTTCACGACGATCTCGCGCCGGTGAACGACCCCTGCACGTTCACGCACTTCATCGCGCAGACTGCGAAACACGGGCTCCGCTACCTCGGGGAGGCGCACTACGCGACGATGCACTTCGCCCACGCGCCGGCGCCGACGCGCGCGGCGCTGGCCAGGCTGGAGCTCGATTTCTTCCGCGAGCAGCAGTACCTCGACGTGCTCTTCCAGCGCTGGCTCCGCAACAGCCTCCTCTGCCGCGAAGAGCCGCGCCGCCAGCCCGTGTTGGAGGCGATCCGCGAGTGCGCGATCGGCGCGCGCCTGCGGGTCGATGCGAAGAGCGCCGACCTGCGCCCGGGCACAACGCTGGCGACGAAAGGCCCGAACGACATGGACCTGGTCTTCGCGGACCCGATCGAGAAGGCGGTGCTGATCGTGCTCGTGATGGCCGGCTCGGCGCGCGTGCCGTTTGTCACCGCGGTCGAGAAGGCGAGCGCCATGCTGCTCGGCGCGGGCATCCCGGCGATCGCCGATGACACCGCCGTCTGCGCACTGATCCATCGCCTCTTTTCGATCGACGCACTCGACCTGGTGCTCGCCGGCGACGGCCGCTGGCTCGCGGACGGGACCGCGCCCAGCGCGCTCATGCGGTACGAAGCGGAGCGCGGCTTCACGATCACGAACCGCTGGCACGAGCCGATCGGCGTGACGATCGAAGGGCAGCAGTGGCTCGTGGAATCGACCGGCGGGGAGAACCCCGCGGCGCGGTTTGCGGGGTTTTTGGTGTGATGGACAGGTGGCCGGCCGACCGACGCAGGTGCACGCTGCGGCAGGCAGCCTTGGCCCGGGGAGCACACGCGCCCACGCGTGTTCTGCCCGGCGCCCTCGCCGGGCAGCCTTCAACACGCTGGGGTGGAAACTCACCAAACGGTGTGCCGCGCACAACGGGATTCGGCGAGGGCGCCGAATCCAGCACGCGAGGGCGCGTGCGCTCCCCGGACCGTTCGCGCTGCGCGCTCAACCGCACCCGAGCATCCGCCGCACCTGCGCCGAGTCACGCGCGATCTGCGCTTTCAGCTCGTCCACGCCGGCGAACTTCCGCTCGTCGCGCACGCGCTCGCGGAGCGTGACCTCGATGTCCTGCCCGTACAGGTCGCCCGCAAAGTCGAAGAGATGCACCTCGAACACCCGCTCGCCCGTGGCGTGCGCGATGGTCGGGCGGACGCCGATGTTCGCAATGCCGGGCCGCTCTGCTCCACCGACCGCGACCATGACGGCGTAGACGCCGTTGGGCGGGAATTGCTCGTTGTGCGCGCCGAGGTTGGCGGTGGGAAAACCGAGCTGCCGGCCGAGGCCGTCGCCGTGGCGCACGGTGCCGAGGACGCTGTAGGGGCGGCCGAGCATCTCGCCCGCGAGCGCGAGGTCGCCCCGCTCGACCGCGGCGCGGATGAGCGTGCTGCTGACGATCTCGCCGGCGATCTCCACGACGGGCACCCCGACTTCCGCGAAGCCGAGCCGCGCGCCCAACTGCGCGAGCAATTCGAGATTGCCCGCGCGGTCTTTGCCGAAAGACCAGGTGTGGCCGACGCAGATCTCGCGCAGCGGCCGGCTCGCCTCCCCGAGCTGCTCGATGAAGCGCGCGGGATCGGTCGCGGCGAAGGCGCGGTCGAACGGCACGATGAGCAGGTGCGCGATGCCGAGCGAGCGGATGAGCCTGATTTTATGCGGCGTCGAGGTGAGCAGGCGCGGCGCCTTGTCCGGCCGCAGCACGCGCACGGGATGCGGGTCGAAGGTGACGACGACCGGCGTGCCGCCCGCGGCCCGCGCATCGGCCGACGCCCGCTCAATGACGGCGCGGTGCCCGAGATGCACGCCATCGAACACGCCGATGGCGAGAAAGAGCGGGCCGGGAATTTGCGTGAGCCCGGCGATGGAGGTGAGGACGTTCACGCTGGAGAGAGGTCCACGAAACACACGTAACACACGAAAAGGAAGAGAAGGCTGGGACTGAAGTTTTTTTGCCTACGAATCACGCGAATCCAACGAATCTGAAGGCTGCGGGATTCGTTGGATTCGTGTGATTCGTAGGCAAAAACGTGGTTCCCCTTTCGTGTTTTTCGTGGACCCAAACTCACGCCCCGCGCATCCGCGAGACGGTCGGGAGATCGAGCAGGCGCGCGGCGATTTCCTCGGCGGGCTTTTCCTGGAGTTCCGCCACGGTCAGCGCGCCGTCGACGGTAAAGCGCCCGCTCTTGGTCCGCCGCAGGCCGCGCAGATGCGCCCCGCAGCCGAGCGATTCGCCGATGTCGAACGCGTAGGTGCGCACGTAAAAGCCCTTCGAGCAGACGACGCGGAAGTCGATGTCCGGCAGCTCCACCTTCTGGATTTCGTAGCCGAAAACATGCACGAACCGCGGCTCGCGCTCCACGACCTTGCCCTGCCGCGCGAGCTTGTAAAGCGGCACGCCGCCTTGCTTGATCGCGGAAACCATCGGCGGCATTTGGTAAAAATCGCCGGTGAATTTGTCGAACGCCTCTTTCAGTTCACCCGGCGTGAACGGCGGCACGAGATTGACCTGCTCGACTTCGCCATCGGCGTCCTGGCTGTCGGTCGTCACGCCGAGTTGCATGGTGCCGACGTACTCCTTGTCCTCCGCCATCAGGAGGTCCTGGATCTTCGTGCCGCGCCCGATGACGACGATGAGCAGTCCCGTCGCGAGCGGATCGAGCGTGCCGCAGTGGCCGACTTTCTTAATGCCGAGCCGGCGGCGCACGATCGCCACGACATCGTGCGAAGTCATGCCGGTCGCTTTGTCGATCAAGAGGACACCATCGAGATTCTGATATTGCATTGGAAAAAGGAAATCGCCGGCGCGGGGTCGGCCGGGTTGTCCATCCAAGCGGGAAGTCGGCGCGATGGCAAATGCAGACGGCGCGGGTTTTTCGGGCGCCCACCGATCGCCGCCAGGCTATTCCGCACTCGCGTCGGCAAAGTCCACGCGATCGTAGATCTCACGAAGGGCAAGCGCGCATTCGATCTCCGGCAGTGCCAGCGTCGCCTTGAGGTTGCTCACCACTTCCCGCCGCCAAGTGCCATCGGCGGCGCGACGATGAATCGTCAGGTGCGGTCTCCTTTGATCGACGATCGCGTACGCCTTCAGCGAGGGGAGATTCAGGTAGTTGATCAGCTTGTCCCCGCGATCGCCGCGCGCGGTCGAGGGCGAGGTGATCTCGAACAGGACCGTGGGTTCCTCGGTGTCGAGCGTGCGCTTCTCCGAGCAATCGACCGTCACGTCGGGGTAATAGGAGAAGGTCCGCCCGGGCAGTTTGATGGTCAGGCGCTGGTCGGGGCCGAGCGCCGCGCAGCGTTTGCCGCGAAGCTGCATCCTGAGAAGCGCGAGAATGTTCGCTCCGATATAGTTGTGCTCACGGCGGGCGCCGGACATCGCGTACACATAACCGTCGAGGTACTCGTGCTTGATGTCGCTGCGCTCTTCAAATTTGAGGTACTCTTCAAACGTGAGGTAGAGTCCATCCTCTTCTTTCAGCAGCGCGGTCATAGCGGCGACCTTAGCAGACTCGGCCGCGGAAACAAGCCGGCCCCGCCCGGCCCGCTTAGCGCGTTCGTTTCTCCTTTCGCCAACACACGACGCGTGAGAGATTTGAAGTCGTTCATCATGCAACCGGAACCATCCAACGAGGAAGGCAAATGCCAGGAGAGCCCGAGCCACGATTTCGTGCTCCCGAAGATTCGCACGCCGATCCCGGCACCGAAAACCGGGAACTGGATGAGGT